>NZ_CP044125.1:2585000-2705000 GCF_016864575.1 Rhizobium sp. BG4 | reverse complement strand
TGCCCATATCCGCGCCGAAGGAAAGGCCGCCGCAGGCGCCGCCCGCGAACATCCGGCCGCCACGACCACGGCGCTGGCGCTTGTCGGCGCGCTCGGCTTCCTTGCCGGATATCTCGTCAGCGGCCAGCAGCAACCACCGCAGCGCAACTGGTGGCGCTGATACCGCGACGCACAATAATTATGACTTATTGCGGGCCTTGGCGACCTTAAATTCGCCAAGGTCCGTAAATACTTAGGTCTTAGAAAAACCAATTTTTAATGCAAGGTATTAGATCATATAACGAGGGAGGACTAATCATGGAAAACCGGAAGACGAACTGTATCGTCGAGGTTAGCGTAAACGGCGTAAACGGCCGTCGCGCCATCGGCATCATGAACATGCAGCAGGCACTCGACCTGCCCGACATGGCAAGCCTGTCCTACACGCATCCCGATCCGGTCAAAGCGGCGGCCGGCATCACTGTCAGCCGTCAGGAGCTTGCAGGTTTCCTGGCCTATCATTGATTGCGGCCGATCATTGATACTGGCATGGCAGATCATGGGTTTTTGACCCTCTAATCCTTCGTCACGGCGCCCTTCGCGCCGATACCTATTCGTGCGCCCCGCATATCCCCATTCTCTGAAATTCTCTGGATTTCTCCGGCCCACGCTGGCGCCATCCTTCCGTTCGTGCCAAGAACCTGCTCCATGAACGCTTCAAGGACAGCGCAGTGAGGGATCGGCGCCCCCCGCAGAAGTTGCGAGACCGCGCCAAGCCCGCCGCCGACAATGGCGGCAAGCGGGTGACCCTGCCCCGCGCGCTCTCCAAGCTCGGCTTCTGCTCGCGGACCCAGGCCGAACGGCTGATCGCCGAGGGCCGCGTCCTCGTTGATGGCCGCAAGATCACCGATGCCAGCGCCTGGGTGGATATCGCCACCGCGAAGATCTCGGTCGACGGCACGGCGATCGCCGCCGAAGACAAGATCTACCTGATGCTGAACAAGCCGCGCGGCCTGGTAACCACCCGTCACGACCCTGAGGGGCGCCCAACCGTCTATGACTGTCTGAAGGATTTCGACGTTCCGCACCTGTCGCCGGTCGGCCGCCTCGACAAGGCGAGCGAAGGCCTGCTGCTCTTCACCAATGACACCAAGTTCGCCCAGACCCTGCTCGATCCGATCACCCATGTCGCCAAGACCTATCATGTACAGGTCAACAGGATCATGGATGCAGAGCTGCTCGCCGAAATGACTTACGGCGTGCGCCACGACGGCGAGCTCCTGAAGGCGACCTCGGCGCGGCTGCTGCGCAACGGCGACCGCAATTCCTGGATCGAGGTCGAACTCGACGAGGGCCGCAACCGGCAGATCCGCCGCATGCTCGAAGCCCTCGATACCGAATGCCTGCGGCTGGTGCGCGTGGCGATCGGCGGCCTGGAACTCGGCGAACTGCCAAAGGGCGCCGTCCGCGCGCTCACAGAGACGGAGCTCCGCGATCTCAAGCGGCGCACCGGCATGGAAAAGACAAGACGGGATTGAACGCCATATGGAGATCGCTCCCCACGACTTCTGGCAGGAACTCCACCCGCCCGGTACCTTCGAGACCGCTGGCGATTTCACGCATTTCTTTGTCGCCGAACTGGATGACGGCCGCCAGCTGCGCCTGCCGATCCGCGTTCTCGCCGATGGCGAACACGCTTTGGCCTCGCTGATCGTCAACCAGGCGAGCTTTGCCGTTCTCGATGCGCTGGCGGCAGCGCTTGCTGCCAGGCTGCAGCAGTTCAAGCCGGACATCATCGCCGGTCTGCCGACGCTCGGCCTGACGCTTGCCGCCGCCGTTGCCCAGAAGCTCGGCCATATCAGATATGTGCCGCTCGGCACCTCGCGCAAATTCTGGTACCGCGACGACCTCTCGGTCGCGCTTTCCTCGATCACCACGCCGGACCAGCAGAAGCGTCTCTATATAGACCCGCGCATGCTGCCGCTGCTCGAAGGGCGCCGTGTCGCACTTGTCGACGACGTCATTTCCAGCGGCACGTCGATCGTCTCCGGCCTCGGCCTGCTCGATCAGTGCGGCATCGAACCGGTTGCGATCGGCGCCGCCATGCTGCAATCCGGGCGCTGGCGCGGCAAGCTCGCCGCCGCCGGTGATCAGTGGCTGGACCGCACCACCGGCGTTTTCGCCACCCCGATCCTCGAAAAGACCGCGGAAGGCCGCTGGCGCGCACCGGCGCCATGAGCGCTGATGGCGGTCGGCTTCAAGCTGAGGATTGTGCGATCTTTCTTCCGCCTCTCTCTATACAGCCGCCGAGACGCCGCTACATTCGGCTGACGGTTGCAACGCGAGCCTGCCCATGAATGTCGAGCAAGCCTCCCTGCTGGTTCTCCTCGCGGCGATGCTCATTCTGTTTTCCCTCGATCGCTTCCGGATCGAGGTCGTGGCGATCGGCGGCCTTCTCGCCGGCTTCCTGCTGAAGCTCTATCCCGCCGATGCGGTCTTTTCCGGCTTCGCCAGCCCCGTCGTCATCACCGTCGTCGAAATCCTGCTGATCGTGCAGGTGCTGGCGCAGGCGAAGTTCTTCGATGGACTGGCGCAGCGGTTTCAATCGGCGAAATGGTCAAACCTTGCCGTCATCGCCTCACTGGCATCGATCACCGGCTTCATCTCCGTCTTCATGAACAATATCGGCGCCTTCGCCATCATGCTGCCGGCAACGCTGAGGGTCGGCACCGTGCTGCAGATCCCGCGCCGCCAGCTGGTGATCCCGATCTCATTCGCCGCCCTGCTTGGCGGGCTGGTGTCGCTGATCGGCACGCCGGCCAACCTGCTCGTCTCCGACGCGCTGACAAAGGCAACAGGTCAAGGCTTCCGCTTCTTCGACTTCGCCTATGCCGGCCTTCCAGTCGCGGCAGCCGGTATCCTGCTCATTTCCTTCCTCGTCACCCGCCTGTTCCCTGAAGCAGACGAGGAAATTTCCGGCCCGGCGCCCGCCGCCCGCCGCATCGTCGCCGAGCGCGAGATCCCGTTCTCCTCGCCGCTGGTCGGGATACGCCTGTCGGACTGTGCTGACAGTTTCGGGCTGCAGCCGCATGCGCTGATCCGCGACGGCAGCTTCGTGTTCGGCAGTCTCGCCAAATCGGTGATCGAACCCGGCGACACCCTGCTCGCCGAAGGCGCCGACAGCGTCTTTTCCGATCTCGAAGCGGGCGGCGCCCTATTGGCGCCCGCGCATCCGAACGGGTTGCAGACCGATTTCGCCCGCATCGAGGCCGTCGTCATGCCGGAGAGCACGCTGATCGGCTCGCGCATCCGCTCGCTCGAAGTCTTCCGCAGCCGGGGCATTACCGTCACCGCGATCTCCATGCGCTCGCCGCGCATCGAAGGACGCTTCGAGGATCTGCAGCTGTCGATCGGCGATATCCTGGTGCTCGAAGGCACGCGCGATGCGATCGCCGAGGCGCTGGACGAATGCGAATGCCTGCCGCTTGCGACCCAGCCATCGGCGGGCAGCTCGAAAGGCTCGTGGTACCCTTTCGCGATCTTTGCGGCCGGTGTGCTGCTCCCGGCCTTCGGCGTCCTGAGACCCGAGATCGCCTTCGCCATCGTCGTCTTTGCGCTCGCCGTCACACGCTTCCTCAACATCCGCCAGGCGATGGCCGACATCAACTGGCCGATCGTCATCATGCTTGCGGCGATGATCCCGATCGGCACCGCCGTTCAGACGACGGGAACCGCCGAAGTCGTGGCGCGATGGCTGAGCCTCGTGGTGCCGATCTCGATGCCGCTCGCCGGAATGGCGGTGCTGCTCTTCGTCGCCATGGCGCTGACGCCCTTCGTCAACAATGCGACGGTGGCGATCGTGCTCAGCCCGATCGCTATCGAATTCGCAGAAGCCGCGCATCATCCGCCGGCAGCCTACCTGATCGCCGTCGCGGCCGGCGCCTCGCTCGATTTCCTGACGCCCTTCGGCCACCACAACAATACGCTCGCCATGAGCATCGGCAGCTACAGGGTTTCGGATTTCCTGCGCGCCGGTGGCCCGCTGGCGCTGCTCGGATATATAATGACAGTGTTGATTGTCGCGGCTGTCTGGCTTTGAACGCCATTTGCTTGACATCGCCCGCAATGAAACTAGAGCAGGGATAAACCTCTCCCACAAAGGAATGCTGAGCCCGTGCGAATCCTATCCGAAGCCCATTTCCCCGAATTGCCGAACTATTACCGCGGCAAGGTACGCGAGAATTACGATCTTCCGGATGGCAGCCGCATCATCATCAGCACCGACCGCCTCAGCGCTTTCGACCGTATCCTGACCTGCATTCCCTACAAGGGCCAGGTCCTGACGCAGACGGCCCGCTACTGGTTCGAGGCGACCAAGGACATCTGCCCGAACCACGTGATCGCCTATCCCGATCCGAATGTCGTCGTCGGCAAGCGTCTCGACATCCTGCCGGTCGAAGTGGTCGTGCGCGGCTATCTCGCCGGCACCACGGGAACCTCGATCCTCACCCTTTATAAGAAGGGCGAGCGCCAGATGTACGGCATCACCCTGCCCGACGGCATGCGCGACAACCAGATCCTGCCGACGCCGATCATCACCCCGACCAGCAAGGAATTCGACGGCGGTCACGACGCGCCGCTGACGCCTGCCGAGATCACTGGCCGCGGACTGCTGACGCAGGAGCAGTGGGACACGCTCTCGAAATACGCGCTGGCGCTTTTCGCCCGCGGCCAGGAAATGGCGGCCAAGCGCGGCCTCATCCTCGTCGACACCAAATACGAGTTCGGCACCGATGCCGACGGCAACATCATTCTCGCCGACGAGATCCATACGCCAGACAGCAGCCGCTACTGGCTGGCCGACAGCTATCAGGCCGCCTTCGAAAGCGGCGGACGCCCCGTCAGCTTCGACAAGGATTTTGTCCGCGCCTGGGTCGCCGATCGCTGCGATCCCTATAAGGACGAGATCCCGGAGATTCCGGCCGACCTGATCGAGCAGACCTCCGCCGTCTATATCAAGGCGTTCGAGGCCATCACCGGCCAGGCCTTCATTGCCGATGACAGCGGCGAAACGCCTCTTGCCCGTGTGCGCCAGAATCTCGCGCCCTATTTCGCCTGACGATCGCCCGGCCGTACCCGCATTGCGTTTTGCACGCTTGCGGGCGCGGCCGCAGTCGCGTTAGCATTTCGGGAAATAAGGGGATGCCGGCAAAGACCGGCAGAGGGCTGAATGGCACGCAGGCCGAGACGGAAGGCCGAGGAAACGAGAGCCGACATCCTGTCGATGGCGGAGATCCTGTTTCGTCAACGCGGCTATGTGGCCGTGTCGATCGCCGATATCGCGACCGCGCTCGGCATGTCCCCCGCCAATATCTTCAAGCATTTTCATTCCAAGACGGCGCTGGTCGATGCCATCGCCGAAATTCACCTTGGCGCGGCGACCGAGCGCTTCGGCGCCGTCGATGGCGATCTGCCGGCCAAGGAGCAGCTGCAGCGCTTCGTCCTGCGCCTGCTCGATTCCCATCTGCAGGACATCCAGGATAACCCCTACATCTTCGAAATGGTGCTGACGACGATCCAGGCCAAGCTCGATGCCGGCACCCGCTACCGGGAGCGGATCGAACATCGTCTGGAGCAGATCATAAGGCAGGGTGTCGCCGCCGGAAGCTATAAATGCACCGATACCAGCCATGCCGCGGTGACCGTCGCCGACGTGCTGGCCTGCGTGCTCCATCCCGTGCTGATTGCGCGCGACGACAGGGACACGCTCGTTCACAAAGCACACGACATCGTCAGCTTTGTTGATGCCGCACTGCAAAATAGCGCTTGATAAGTGACGATTGCTGAATTACGTCACTTCAGAAAGCTTTTCTTAAATTCGGATGATGGCGTTTGATCCGGATCGCGTAGCGTCTTCCATGGCGCGTCCGGCTGTTTCCGGCTGATCCTTCATATGCCAACCGCACCAGGGAATTCAGAATGATACGGCGTGCTCTCCTCCTCTCCACGGCTCTGGTCTTCGGCGGCTTCCTGGTCGCCTGCAGCGACAGCGGCAACAAGCAGGCGGGCGCAGCAGGCGCTGGCGCCGGTGCTGCCCAGCAGGCCGCACCCGTCGGCGTCGTCGCTCTGACCAAGGACAATTATCCTGTTACGACGATCCTTCCGGGCCGCGCCGAAGCCTATCAGACGGCCGATATCCGCCCGCAGGTCAGCGGCATCATCCGCGAGATCACCTTCCGCGAAGGCGGCGAAGTGAAGAAGGGCGACGTGCTCTACCAGATCGAGGACGCGCCTTATGTCGCCGCGGTCGAACAGGCCAAGGCCGCGATCGCCAAGGCTGAGGCGAGCGTGCCGAGCGCCCAGAGCAATTTCGACCGCTACCAGCGCCTCGTCGGCAGCGGCGCGACGCAGATCGAATACGAAACCGCCAAGACGACGCTGCTGCAGGCCCAGGCGGAAGTCGAATCCGCCCGCGCGGCTCTGGCCTCGGCACAGATCGATCTCGATCATACCAAGATCCTCGCCCCCTTCGACGGCATCATCGACCAGACCGCCTACAATATCGGCAACGTCGTCGCCGCCAACCAGACGACGGCGCTGACGACGGTGCGCCAGCTCGACCCGATCTACATCTCGCTGACGGAATCGAGCACCAACCTGCTGCGAATTCGCGATGCCATGGCCGCTGGCGACATCAAGGACAAGGCGAATGTTGCCTTCCGGCTGATCCTCGAGAACGGCAAGGAATACAATCAGCAGGGCAAGCTCGACATGTCGAAGCAGATCGTCAGCGAGACGACCGGCACCTTCATCATCCGCGTGCTGTTCCCGAACCCCGATCGCGTCATCCTGCCCGGGATGTATGTCCGCGCCACGGTCGAGCTCGGCTCCGAGGACGCCTACGCGCTGCCGCAGCTGGCGACCAGCCGCGACGCCAACGGCCGCCTGACGGCACAGTTCATCTCCGGCGACGGCAAGGTCGAGACCCGCGTCTTCGAAAATGCGACGCCCTCGAACAATTCGTGGCTCGTAAACCAGGGCGTCAAGGACGGCGACCAGCTGATCGTCAGCGGTCTGCAATCGATCGCGCCCGGCATGCCGGTGAAGCCGGTTCCCATGAAAATCAATGAAAACGGTGTGGTCGTGGCTGCCGAACAGCCTGCGGCCGGTGACGCTCAGAAGCCCGCCGCGAAGTAATTCGCGACGACTCTCACAGTGATCCAAGCCGCACAGGAATAAAACTGATGGCCAAGTTCTTCATCCGACGCCCGATCTTTGCGTGGGTCATCGCGATCACCATCATGCTCGCGGGTCTGCTCGGCATCTACACGCTGTCGATTTCGCAATATCCGGATATCGCTCCGACCACGGTGCGCATCAACGCCACCTATCGCGGCGCCAGCGCCGAAACCGTCGAGAAATCGGTGACGACGATCATCGAAAAGGGCATGACCGGTCTCGACGACCTGACCTACATGACCTCGACCTCGTCGACCGGTTCGGCCAGCATCTCGCTGACCTTCGGCAACAGCGTCGATGCCGACATCGCCCAGGTTCAGGTGCAGAACAAGCTGCAGCTCGTGCAGTCGCAGCTGCCGGGAGACGTCATCGACGCCGGCATCAGCGTGACGCGCTCGACATCGAGCATCCTGCTCGTGGGATCGCTGGTCTCGACCGACGGCAAGCGCTCGTCCGTCGATCTCGGCAACATCATCTCGAACTCGATCGAAGATCAGGTGCAGCGCCTCGAAGGCGTCGGCAGCATCAACATCTTCGGCTCGGGCTACGCCATGCGCGTCTGGCTCGATCCCTACAAGCTGCAGAAGTTCCAGCTGACCCCAAGCGACGTCACCTCGGCGATCGAGGCGCAGAACACCCAGGTCTCCGTCGGCTCGCTCGGCGCCCAGCCGACGACGCAGGGCCAGCAGCTGAACGTGACGATCACCGCCCAGAGCCAGCTGACCACGGTCGACGACTTCGAGCACATCATCCTGAAGGTCGAGAAGGACGGTTCGACGGTGCGCCTTAGCGACGTCGCCCGCATCGAGATCGGCCAGGAAAGCTATGGCGGAGCATCGCGCTATAACGGCCAGCCCTCTTCCGGCTTCGCCGTCAATCTGGCGATCGGCGCAAACGCTATCGATACCGCCGAGCGCGTCCGCGCCTCGCTGGATACGATCGGCCGCTCGCTGCCTGAAGGCGTCGAGATCACCTATCCTTACGACACCACGCCCTTCGTCGAGCTGTCGATCGAGAAGGTCATCCACACGCTGATCGAAGCGATCGTGCTGGTCTTCGTCGTGCTCCTGATCTTCCTGCAGAACCTGCGCGCCACGCTGATCCCGACGATCGCCGTGCCCGTCGTGCTGCTCGGAACGTTCGGCATCCTCGCGGCGGCCGGCTATTCGATCAACACGCTGACGATGTTCGCCATGGTTCTGGCGATCGGCCTGCTCGTCGACGACGCCATCGTCGTCGTCGAAAATGTCGAGCGCATCATGTCTGAAGAGAAGCTCTCGCCGCTCGAAGCGACCGAGAAATCGATGGGCGAAATCACCGGCGCCATCGTCGGCATCGCGCTCGTCCTGACCGCCGTCTTCATCCCGATGGCCTTCTTCGGCGGCTCGACCGGCATCATCTACCGGCAGTTCTCGATCACCATCGTCTCGGCGATGCTGCTCTCGGCGCTCGTCGCCATCGTGCTGACGCCGGCGCTCTGCGCCACGATGCTGAAGCCCGTCGACGGTCACAAGAAGAACCGCATCGGCGACTGGTTCAACCGCAACTTCACCCGCTCGACCAACGGCTATGTCCGCAGCATCGGCTATCTCCTGAAGCGGCCGATCCGCGTCATGCTCGTCTTCCTGCTGATCGGTGCCGGCTGCGCCTATCTCTTCGCACGCCTGCCGAGCTCCTTCCTGCCGCAGGAAGACCAGGGCGTGCTGCTGACCATCGTCACGACGCCGCCGGGCTCGACGACCCAGCAGACCCAGGCCGTCGTCGAGAAGGTCGAGAACTATTATCGTGAGAACGAGAAGGACGCAGTCGATTCCGTCTTCGGCGCCCTCGGCTTCGGCTTCAACGGCTCCGGCCAGAACAGCGCGATCGTCTTTACCAAGCTCAAGGACTTCTCGCTGCGTACCGACCCGAACTTGCATGCGCAGGCTGTCGTCAACCGCGCGCTGAAGAACTTCTTCGCGATCCGCGAAGCCCAGGTCTTCGCCCTCCTGCCGCCGGCCATCCAGGGCCTCGGCGTCTCGAGCGGCTTCTCGATGTATCTCGTCGATACCGGCGGCCACGGCACGCAGGCGCTCGACGCCGCCTCCAAGCGGCTGATCCAGATGGGCAACAGCAGCGGCAAGGTCGTCGCTCTGCGCTCCAACAACAAGGAAGTCGAGCCGCAGATGAAGATCATCATCGATCAGGAAAAGATCGGTGCAATGGGCGTCGATATCGCCTCGGTCAATTCGATGCTGTCGATCATCTTCACCGGCCGCGACGTCAACGACTTCACGCTGAACGGCGAGATCAAGCCTGTCTACGTGCAGGGCGACGCGCCCTTCCGCATGCAGCCAAGCGATCTCGATCACTGGTATGCCCGCAATACGGCCGGCGAAATGGTCCCCTTCTCCGCCTTCACCAAGACGGAATGGGCGCAGGGCGCGCCGTCGCTCGCCCGCTTCAACGCCACAAGCGCCATCCCGCTCGACGGCGCCTCGGCGCCGGGCGTCAGCTCCGGTGACGCGATGAACGAGATGGAAGCGCTGACCGCGCAGCTTGGTGGCGGCTATACAGTGGCATGGCAGGGCATCTCCTATCAGGAGCGGCTCTCCGGCTCGCAGGCGCCGATGCTCTACGCGATCTCGGTCCTCGTCGTCTTCCTCTGCCTTGCAGCGCTCTATGAAAGCTGGTCGATCCCGTTCTCGGTCATCATGGCCGTGCCGGTCGGCGTGCTCGGCGCGCTTGCGGCGGCAACGCTCTTCGGCCAGGCGAACGACGTCTATTTCAAGGTCGGCCTGCTAACGACCATAGGATTGGCGGCGAAGAACGCGATTCTCATCGTCGAGTTCGCCAAGGACCGCATGGAGACCGGGATGGGCCTTTTAGAGGCGACTCTCGAAGCGGCAAGGCTGCGCCTGCGCCCGATCATCATGACTTCGCTCGCCTTCATCCTCGGCGTCGTGCCGCTGGCGATCGCGACCGGCGCAGGCTCGGCAGCGCAGAATGCCATCGGTATCGGCGTTCTCGGTGGCATGCTGGCGGCGACCGCACTCGGGATCTTCTTCGTTCCGTCCTTCTTCGTGGTTATCCGCCGCGTCTTTTCGCGGCGCAAAAATGAGGCGGGAGTGTGATAAAAATACACTGCCCGAACGCCAGACTCATTGCTACATTGCGGCCGACTGCTTCGGCATGGTGTATCTCGTTGGCACGGAGCGCGGCCGATTGCGAAGCATGATGCTTCGGACAAGAAATTTAGGACTTGGTCGAGTTACAGGAAGAACATTGCATGGTATCTCTTCGTTATGCCACACCGGCGTTGATGCTTTTGTTGGCGGGCTGCGTAAGCGGCCCGGATCATGTACCGCCGGAAATGCCGCTTCCTGCGAAGTTTGGCGAAGGCGGGGTCAAGAGCAATGGTGATGTTGCGACCGCCCAGTGGTGGACGGCCTACCGCGATCAGCAGCTGAACTCGCTGGTCTCCCAGGGCATCGGCCAGAACCTCGACGTGCTGCAGGCCCTCGAACGCATCAATTCGGCTGAAGCCCAGGTCACCGTTGCCGGTGCAGGCGCCCTGCCGAGCCTCGTCGTCGGTGCATCCCAGACCGTCAGCGGCCAGATGGGCAACCTGCGCAACACGCGCGGCGCCACCAACACCACGGCCGGTGAAGCCAATGTCTCCTGGCTGCTCGACCTGTTCGGCGAATATCGCCGCTCCAAGGAAAGCGCGCTGGCATCGCTGGATTCGGCTTACGCCACCGCCGATGTCGCCAAGCTCACCTTCCTCCAGGATCTGGTCAACAGCTACATCGACGCCCGCTACTATCAGGAGCGCATCGAACTCTCCAAGGGCGATCTGAAGTCTCGCCGCGAGACCTTCGATCTCACCAAGTTCCAGCTGGAAGCCGGTGCCGCCTCGCGCCTCGACGTCGTCCAGGCCGAAGGTCTGGTCCAGGCGACCCAGGCCGAAATCCCCGGCCTCGAAACCAGCTTCCGCGTTTCTGCGCACCACATCGCCACCCTGCTCGGCCTGCCGGCATCGTCGCTGATGGCCGAATTGCAGAAGGGCTCGCGCCAGCCGGTGTTCCGCGGCGGTCTGCAGGCCGGTATTCCGGCTGACCTGATCCGCAACCGTCCCGACATCCGCAAGGCCGAACGCGATCTCGCTGCCGCCACCGCCAACATCGGCGTTGCAGAAGCACAGCTCTATCCGTCGATCTCGCTGTCGGGCTCGATCTCGCCCTCCTACGTCCGCCCGGTTGGCGGCAATGGCGGCCTGACCACCTGGTCCTTCGGCCCGACGCTGAACCTGCCGATCTTCGACGGCGGCCGTCTGCGCGCCAATGTCGACATCACCAAGTCGGATGCCAAGGCTGCCTATCTCGCCTGGAAGTCGGCTGTTCTGAGCGCCGTCGAGCAGGTCGAGAATGCGCTCTCGGCCGTTCGCCGCGATGCCCAGACGGTGGAAGCCCTGCGCGCCCAGGTCAAGACGACCCAGGAATCGCTGGAACTGTCGACCGCCAGCTACAAGGACGGCGCATCCTCGCTGCTCGACGTTCTCGACTCGCAGCGCAACGTCTCGACCGCCCAGGCAAGCCTGGCTGCTGCCGTCCAGCAGATGGCCAAGGACTATGTCTCGCTCAACGTCGCCATCGGCGGTGGCTATGCGCCTGATGGTGCAAAGCCGGCTGCTGTGGCAAAGGTTGAGACCGTTTCGGTCAAGAAGAAGTAACGGTCGCTCCAAACGATCCGAGAAAAGCCCCGCTTTCGCGGGGCTTTTTTTATGTTCGCAACCTCTAATCCAGTGCGGAAAACCCGCATTGCGCTAAGATTCGATTCGACAACGCCACATGCTTCCTGTACACGCTGATTAAACGATTAATCAAACCGCACGGCAAACCATGGCTTCGTCACGCCCGGGACCGAATTTGAGCAGGATCGCGACGGCGCTCGGCGTCTCCGTAGCGACCGTTTCGAATGCCTTGTCGGGCAAGGGCCGCGTTTCCGAACAGCTGGCGGAAAAGATCCGCGAACATGCCGCCGAGCTCGGCTATATCCCCAGCCAGGCAGGCCGCGCGCTGCGCACCGGCCGCAGCGGCGTCCTCGGCCTCGTTCTCCCTGACATTGCCAATCCGCTCTTTCCGAAGATCGCCCAGGCGATCGAATTTGCGGCAAAGTCCGCCGATTACGGCGTGCTGATCGCCGACTCCCGCGGCGACGTGACGGCGCAGACCGAAGCAATCAACCGGCTGATCGAGCGCGGCGTCGACGGCATGGTCGTGGTGCCGCGCCGCGCCACGCGCATCTCCGCCTCCAGCTGCCCGGTCGCCGTCATCGATACGGCATCCACCCCCGGCAACACCGTCGCCGCCGACCACTGGCAGGGCGGCCAGCAGATCGCCGCCCATCTCGCAAGCCTCGGCCACAAACGCGTGCTCATCATCGGCAACAATCCGGAATCAAACGTCCAGAACGACCGCGCCGGCGGCATCCGATCGGGCCTGACCGCAGGCATGAGCTCGGAAACGCTGTGGATCGAAAAGCTCGAGCAGACATCGGGAAGCGGCTGCCGGCTCGGCCTCGCCAACAAGGCCGCTGAAGGTTTTACCGCCTTCGCCGCCCTCTCCGACCTTCAGGCGCTGCGCGCACTCACCGAGCTGCAACAGGACGGCATCAATGTTCCCACCGATGTCAGCGTCACCGGCTTCGACGACCTCATCTGGTCGCCTGTTGTCACCCCGGCGCTGACCACTGCGCGCATGGACATGGACCGGATCGCCGAGATCGCCATTTCAGCGCTGCTGAAGGTGATCATGGAGAACGGCACCCGCGAGGGGATCATCGTGACTGCGGAAACCGATCGTGTGCCCATGCAATTGATCGTCCGCCAATCCTCCGGGCCTGTGAGCCCGGCAAAACAAAACCTGACAGATGGAGAACTCCTGACATGAAGACCCTCATCGCATCGGTAGCGCTGCTGGCGCTCTCCCCGCTCGCCGCCTCGGCGCAGGAGCGTACGCTGACGATCTCCGTCTATGCCTTCGCTCAGGACGACTTCAAGACGATCGTCTACGATCCCTTCGAGAAGCAGTGCGGCTGCAAGCTCGTCGTCGAGACCGGCAACAGCGTCGAGCGCCTCGCCAAGATGGAAGCCAACAAGGCAAACCCCGTCGTCGACATGGCCGTCGTTTCGATGGCCGACGCGCTCTCCGCCACCCGCAAGGACCTGATCGAGAAGATCGACACCTCCAAGCTCACCAATTTCGGCAAGCTCTACGACATCGCCAAGGATCCGAACCGCGACGGCATGAGCGTCGGCTACACCTTCTATGCCACCTCGATCGCCTACCGCTCCGACAAGATGAAGATCGAGTCCTGGGCTGATCTCCTGAAGCCGGAATATGTCGGCCACGTCGCCTTCCCGAATGTCACGACCAACCAGGGGCCGCCGGCGCTCTTCATGCTCGGCCAGGCGCTCGGCAAGGATACACCCGACCTGAAGGGCGCCATCGAAGCCGTCGGCGAGAAGAAGGACGATATCGTCACCTTCTACGAAAAGTCCTCGCAGCTCGTGCAGCTGATGCAGCAGGAAGAGATCTGGGCTGCCCCGATCGGCCGCTTCTCCTGGGCCGGCTTCACCAAGCTCGACGTTCCCGTTGCCTGGGCAACCCCGAAGGAAGGCCAGACCGGCGGCATGAACGTCATGGTTCTCACCAAGGGCTCGAAGAACCAGGACCTCGCCCTGCAGTTCATGGATTTCTGGCTCTCGACAGACATCCAGACCAAGCTCGCCGAAAAGCTCGTCGACAGCCCGGCCAACAAGGAGGTCAAGCTCTCCGAGGCCGCCGCCAACAACCTCACATACGGCGAGGACACAGCCAAGAGTCTGAAGCTCATCCCCTCTGCCGTGGCGCTCGATAATCGCGATGCCTGGCTGAAGGAATGGAACAGCACGGTCGGCCAGTAAGCCATAAATCACATCCGGTCCCGGCAAGCCCGGGACCGCTTCTTACCCGCCCGAAAGGCTCCCGATGTTTCAGAACCGAGCAGAAGCTTTGGCGCTTGCGCTGCCGGCGGCGGTCTTCGCCGCCGTGGTCTTCCTGCTGCCCGTCGCCATTCTTCTCTCCGAAGGCTTTCATGCCGATGGCGCCTGGACGCTGTCGGCCTACACCGGCTTCTTCTCTGAGCAGCTGAACCGCACGGTCTTCATCCGCACCTTCAAGCTCGGGCTCGAAGTCACTGCCGTGTCCGCCGTCATCGGCTATGCCGCGGCCTTTGCGATCGTCAACCTGCCGCCGAAGGGCAAGGGCCGAATGATCGGCCTCGTCACATTACCGCTGATGATCTCGCCGGTCGCCCGGACCTATGCCTGGATCGTCATCCTCGGCCGCACCGGCATCGTCAATCAGGCGATCACCGGCCTCGGCTTCAGCGCCGAGCCGCTGCGCCTGCTCTTCACCGAGACCGCCGTCTTCATCGGCCTCCTGCAGCTCTTCCTGCCGTTGATGATCCTGTCGCTGATCAGCGCGCTCGAGAACATGCCGAAGGACGCGATCCCGGCAGCCCGCGTGCTCGGCGCCAACTGGTTCCAGGTGTTCTGGAAGGTGATCCTGCCGCTGACCAAGGAAGGTCTCGTCGTTGGCGGCACCCTCGTCTTCACCGGCTCGCTGACCGCCTATATCACCCCAGCCGTCCTCGGCGGCTCCAAGGTGCTGATGCTGGAAACCCTGCTCTACCAGCAGGTGTCCGTCTCCAACAATTTCGTCTCGGCCAGCGTCATTGCCTTCATGCTCATCGTCATGAGCTTTGCCGCCAACATCCTCTTGAAACGCCTGGCGACCGCGAGGAACAAGCGATGACATCCCGCCTCTTCCCGCCCATCGTCCTCGGATTGCTCCTGACCTTCCTGATCGGCCCGTTCCTGATCATCATCGCCGCCTCGCTTTCGGCTGGCGATACGCTGGCCTTCCCGCCGCAGGGCCTGTCGCTGAAATGGGTCGCCAAGGTCTTCACCATCGACAGCTTCCGCGAGAGCTTCGCCATGTCGATGTTCCTCGCCGTCTTCGGCACGCTGTCGGCGCTGATCCTCGGCATTCCCGCCGCCTACGCCCTGTCGCGCTACAAGCTGCCTTTCGGCGAAACGGTCCGCACCATCGTTTCCCTGCCGATCATCGTCCCCGGCATCATCGTCGGCCTGGCGCTGCTGCGCTATCTCGTCGTGCCCTTCGGCTTCAACATCACGCTGGCGCTGTTCTTTGCGCATACGGCGCTGGTGCTGCCCTATGCCGTGCGCGTCGTCTCCGCGAGCCTCAACAACCTACGCTCGGATATCGAGGAAGCGGCCGTGCTGCTCGGCTCTTCGCGCACGGGCGCCTTCTTCCGCGTCGTCATGCCGAATATCCGCGGCGGCATTCTCGCTGCCTTCATCCTCGGATTCGTCACCAGCTTCAATCAGGTGCCGGTCTCGCTGTTCCTTTCCGGCCCAGGCGTGCGCACCCTGCCGATCGACATGCTGGGCTACATGGAAACCACCTACGATCCGTCGATCGCAGCGCTCTCCTCGCTGCTCGCCTTCCTGTCCATCGGCATCGTCTTCCTTGCCGAACGCTTCCTGGGATTCTCGCGTTATGTCTGATGCCTATCTTCAACTCGACAAGCTGACGCTGGCCTACGGCGATACGGTCGCGGTGAAGGACCTCGACCTCACGATCGAAAAGGGCGAACTCGTCGCCCTGCTCGGCCCTTCCGGCTGCGGCAAGACGACGACGATGCGCTCGATCGCCGGCCTGCTGACGCCCGCCTCCGGCCGCATCAATCTCGACGGCACCGACATCACCCGCGTTTCGGCCAACAAGCGCAATGTCGGCCTGGTCTTCCAGTCCTACGCCCTCTTCCCGCATCTGACCGTCTACGAAAACGTCGCCTTCGGCCTGCGCCTCAAGGGCGTCTCCGGCCAGGATCTCGACAAGCGCGTCACCTCCGGCCTGAAATCGGTCGGCCTTTCGAGCTTCGCCGGCCGCAAGCCCGCGGAACTCTCCGGCGGCCAGCAGCAGCGTGTGGCGCTTGCGCGCTCGATGGTCATGGAACCGAAGGTGCTGCTGCTCGACGAGCCGCTGTCGAACCTCGACGCCCGCCTGCGCCTGGAAATGCGCGCCGAACTGCAGCGCGTCCAGAAGGAGACCGGCGTGACGATGATCTTCGTCACCCATGATCAGGTGGAAGCGCTGGCGCTTGCCGACCGGATCGTCGTGATGCTGAACGGCGGCATCGAGCAGATCGGCACGCCCGAAGATATCTACAACCGCCCCGTTTCCGCCTTCGTCGCCGATTTCGTCGGCTTCGAGAACGTCTTCAAGCTCGAAGGCGGCAAGCTCGCCACACCAAACGGTCCAGTCGATTTGCCGGCTCCTGCGCCTCAGGCGGCAGGGCTGGCCTGGCGGCCGCGCACGGTCATCCTTGGTTCCGGTCCTTTCCAGGGAACTGTGCGCGGCACCTCCTATGCCGGCAACACGCGGGAATACCTGCTGGACACGCCGCTCGGGCCGATCAAGGCGGAGGTCGATGCAGGCCTCGCCGCCCACGCGATCGGCACCGCCCTC
The DNA here is from genome assembly GCF_016864575.1 of Rhizobium sp. BG4. NCBI lineage: Bacteria > Pseudomonadati > Pseudomonadota > Alphaproteobacteria > Hyphomicrobiales > Rhizobiaceae > Rhizobium > Rhizobium sp. BG4. The sequence continues at coordinate 2,688,204 of NZ_CP044125.1, read as the reverse complement.
TCCTTCGACCTTCCGCTTGCCGCAGCCGCAAGCCTCTCGCGTTTCGGGTGATATGATGGGTGTCTGGATCGATACCGACATGGGCTTTGACGATATCGCCGCCATTCTGGTGGTGGCGCAGTCGAAGCTTGACATAGATGGCATTTCGCTGGTCTTCGGCAACACGCCACTGCCGCAGGTGAAGGTGAATGCGGCAGGCGCCGCACAGACTTTCGGCTGGACCTTCCCCCTTCACAGCGGCCGCGCCAATCCGGTGATCGGCAAGATCGAGACGGCACAGGCCATCCTCGGCGATACCGGCATCCCGACTGCAGGCCGCACGCTGCCGCAAGGAGCGGCGCTGCCCGATAGCGACGCTTTCCTCGCCCTCTGCCGCTGGCTCGAAACGGATGGCCCGCATCGCATTCTGGCGCTCGGACCGCTGACCAATATCGCCGCTCTCGCGCTGGCCCGCCCCGATCTCGCCGCCCGCATCACCGAACTCACCTGGATGGGTGGCGGGGTAACGATCGGCAATCACACGGCCTCCGCCGAGTTCAACGCCCTTGCAGATCCCGAAGCGCTGGCAATCGTCATCAGCCACGGCCTGCCGCTGAAGATGATCGATCTCGATCTCTGCCGCAAAGTCCTGGCCCGCCCGGATGACGTCACGCCGATCCGCCAGGCAGGCGGCGCCAATGCCGAACTGCTCGCCGACATGCTGGCTGGTTATATCGATATCGGCATCAGCCGTGGCCGCGCGGCGATGGCGATCTACGATCCCTCGGCCGCCGTCGCCTTCGTGGCGCCGGAGCTCGTGACCTTCCGCGCCGCGCGCATCGATGTCGAGCTCGCCGGTCAGTTCACCCGCGGCCGCACCGTCGTCGAGACCCGCGCCACCCATGCCGCGCCCAATGCCGAATTCGCCGTCGATATCGACGTCGAAGCCGCGCGCGCGCTCATCCTCGGCGCGCTCGCAAGCGAGGCCGGCAGATGAGCTCTCCATTGCGACCGGAACCCGCCGACCTCAACGATCCCCAGCTGCGCGCCCGCGCCGTGGCCGCCGCCCGCGGCGACCTGCCGTTCGACGTGCTGATCACAGGCGGAAAGCTGCTCGACGCCGTCACCGGCTTGATCCGCGAAGCCGACATCGGCCTCACGGGACCGCTGATCGCCAGCGTCCACGCGCCGGGAACCCGCGCCGATGCGCTTGAGATGATCGACGCCACCGGCGCCGTCATCACCCCGGGCCTGATCGATACGCATATGCATGTCGAGAGCTCGATGGTCACCCCTGCCGAATATGCCCGGGCAGTGCTGCCGCGCGGGGTCACCACGATCCTCTGGGATCCGCATGAATTCGGCAATGTCCACGGCCTCGACGGCGTGCGCTGGGCGATCGAGGCATCGTCGGGCCTGCCACTCCGGATGATCCTGCTGGCGCCCTCCTGCATCCCCTCCGCACCCGGCCTCGAGCGCGCCGGTGCGGATTTCGATGCTTCTGTGATCACCGAAATGCTCCGCTCGCCTGCCGTCGGCGGCGTCGCCGAAGTCATGAACATGCGCGGCGTCATCGAAGGCGATCCGCGGATGACGGCGATCGTCAATGCCGGTCTCGCATCCGGCAAGCTCGTCTGCGGCCATGCCCGCGGCCTCGAAGGCGCCGATCTCAACGCCTTCATGGCCTCCGGCATCACCTCCGACCACGAGCTGACCTCAGGCGCCGACCTCCTGCAGAAGCTTGCCGCCGGAATGACCATCGAGCTCCGCGGCTCCCATGATCACCTGCTGCGTGAATTCGTCGAAGCGCTCGATGGCATCGGCCACCTGCCGCCGACCGTGACGCTCTGCACCGACGACGTCTTCCCCGACGAACTGCTCGATGGCGGCGGCCTCGACGACGTGATCCGCCGCCTCGTGCGCTACGGCATGAGGCCGGAATGGGCGCTGCGCGCCGCCACCTTCAACGCCGCCCAGCGCCTGAAACGCAGCGATCTCGGCCTCATCGCCGCAGGACGGCGCGCCGATATCGTGCTCTTCGACGACCTCACCGATTTCAGGGCACGGCTGGTGATCGCCAACGGCCGCACGATCGCGCAGGACGGCGCGATGACCGTACCGCTGAAGCCGCTCGACACCGCGCCGCTGATGAACTCGGTCAAGCTTCCGGCGCTCGGCGCAGACGATTTCAAGGTCCGCTCCGAAGGCAACCGCGTCCGCGTCGCCACCATCGACCGCCCGCGCTTCACGCAATGGGGCGAAGCGGAAACCGCGACCGAGCACGGCTTCGTCGTGCCGCCTCAGGGCAGCACGATGATCTCCGTCGCCCACCGGCACGGCCTCGCCGCCCCCCGCCCGCGCACGGGCTTCCTCACCGGCTGGGGCGAATGGCACGGCGCCTTCTGCACCACCGTCTCGCATGACAGCCACAACCTCACCGTCTTCGGCGGCAACACCGCCGACATGGCAGCCGCCGCGAATGCGGTGATTGCAGCAGGCGGCGGCATGGCGGTTGCCAGGGATGGCGTCATCCTCGCGCTGTTGCCGCTGCCGCTCTCAGGATTGGTGACCGAGGCCTCACTTGCCGAGACGGCAAAGGGTTTCCGCGATATCCGCCAGGCGATGGAAAAGATCGTCACCTGGCAGCCGCCCTACCTCGTCTTCAAGGCCTGCTTCGGCGCGACGCTCGCCTGCAATATCGGCCCGCATCAGACGGATATGGGGATTGCTGATGTGCTGACGGGGAAGGTGCTGGAAACGCCGGTGCTGGAGATAGTGTCGTAAGGATCGCTTGGGGGTGTGGCCCCCTCATCCGCCTGCCGGCACCTTCTCCCCGCTGGGGAGAAGGGAAACCCGGAGCGGGCCGCACGTCCCTTCTCCCCTCGGGGAGAAGGTGCCCGAAGGGCGGATGAGGGGGCCCCGCACGCGACCTAAGCCGCCAATTCCCGTTCCACCAGCTTCACCCAATAGGCCGCCCCAAACCCAAGCGCCCCATCGTTGAAATCGTAGGCCGTATTGTGGTGCAGCGCCCCATCCACGGCCGGCCCGTTCCCGAGCCACACATAGCACCCCGGCGCATTCTGCCCGAAGAAGGCGAAGTCATCCCCCGCCGTCGACGGCGGAAAGCTGGTGCGGACCTTCGCGCCGAACACTTCGCCCGCAGCGCCAAGCGCCCGCGCCGTTGCATCCGCATCGTTGACCACAGGCGGAATACGCCGCTCGAAGCCGTAGTCGGCTGATATCCCGAACATCTGCGCCGTGCCCTGCGCCAGACGGCCGATCTCTGCTTCCAGCTGGTCGCGCACTTCGGGCGAATAGGCCCGCGCCGTGCCGCCGATCTCGACCGTATCGGGGATGACGTTCAGCGCCTTCGGATCCCCCGCCTGCAGCGAGCAGGCGCTGACGACGGCCGGCTGCAGCGGATCGACGACGCGGCCGACGATGGTCTGCAGCGAGGCGAGGAAGGTGCCCGCGGCAGTGATCGGATCGCGGCCGAGATGCGGCTTGGCGCCATGCGTGCCGGTACCGCGGAAGGTGACACGCCAGCTGTCGGATGAGGCAAGCTGCGGGCCCTCGACGACGGCGATCTCATCGACATCGAGCCCCGGCATGTTGTGCAGGCCATAGACGGCATCGCAGGGGAAGAGCTTGAACAGCCCCTCCTCGACCATCCGCCGCGCCCCACCGCGTCCCTCTTCGGCCGGCTGGAAGATGAAATGCACCGTGCCCGAAAATCCCTTGGTTTCAGCCAGATAGCGCGCGGCACCGAGCAGCATCGTCGTGTGGCCGTCATGCCCGCAGGCATGCATCTTGCCCTGAACAGTGGACTTGTAAGGCCGCTCGGCAATCTCGGGCATCGCCAGTGCATCCATATCCGCCCTGAGGCCGATGCTGCGCGTGCCGTTGCCGACCTGCAGCGTGCCGACGACGCCGGTGGTGCCAAGCCCGCGGTGAACCTTGATACCGGCCTCCTCCAGCAGTTTCGCGACGATGCCGCTGGTGCGCTCCTCTTCGAAGCCGAGCTCGGGATGCGCGTGAAGATCACGGCGAAGCGAGATGAGGAAGGGTAGATCGTCCTTGATCCGGGCGGGAATGGTCATGAGCCGGGATGTCCTGTGCATGCGAAAACGGGCGCCAGAACGGCGCCCGTTTCAGGTATCCCTTTGTTCTACAAAGAGGCAGTGAGTTCAACCCCTCACGTTTCCTCGACGAAGACCTCCTCGCGCTTCTTCTTCACGCTCGGCAGGAAGACGATGATGAGAACGGCAAGCGCGATGGCGAGCAGCGTCGCGCTGATCGGCCGGGTCAGGAAGGTCGTCGGATCGCCGCGCGACAGGATCATCGCGCGCCGCAGGTTCTCTTCCAGCAGCGGCCCGAGCACGAAGCCGAGCAGCAGCGGCGCCGGCTCGCAGCGCAACTTCGCCAGCACATAACCGATCAGCCCGAAGAAGGCGACGGCATAGAGGTCGTAGACGTTCGAGTTGACGCTGTAGACCCCGATCGAGCAGAAGGCCATGATAACGGGGAAGAGTACGTAATAGGGCACCGTCAGCAGCTTCACCCAGAGGCCGATCAGCGGCAGGTTCAGGATGACGAGCATCAGGTTGCCGATCCACATCGAGGCGATGATGCCCCAGAACAGCGCCGGCTGCTCGGTCGCGACATTCGGGCCGGGCACGATGCCCTGGATGATCATCGCGCCAACCATCAGCGCCATGACCGGATTGGCGGGAATGCCGAGGGTCAGGAGCGGAATGAACGAGGTCTGTGCGCCGGCATTGTTGGCCGATTCAGGACCAGCAACACCCGCGACCGCACCATGCCCGAATTCCTCCGGCTTCTTCGACGAACGCTTCTCCACCGTATAGGAGGCGAAGGATGCGAGGATCGCGCCGCCGCCCGGCAGGATGCCGAGCGCCGAGCCGATCGCCGTGCCACGAAGGACCGGCGCGATCATCTCCTTGAATTCCTGCTTCGATGGCAGCAGGCCGGTCACCTTGTTCATCAGCACCGTGCGCGTCGACTCGCCTTCGAGATTGCGCAGGATTTCGGCGACGCCGAAGACACCGACGGCAAGCGCCACAAAGTTCAGCCCGTCGGCATATTCGCGGATGCCGAGCGTGAAGCGCGGCGTACCGGTATAGATATCGGTGCCGACGAGGCCGAGCAGCAGGCCGAGCGCCACCATCGCCAGCGCTTTGATGACCGAGCCATGCGCCAGCGCGATTGACGACACCAGACCGACGATCATCAGCGAGAAATATTCGGGCGCGCCGAACTTCAGCGCGATCTCGGTCAGCGGCGGCGCGAAGATGGCGACGAGGAAGGTAGAGACCGTACCGGCGAAGAACGAGCCGAGTGCGGCGATCGCAAGTGCGGCCCCCGCCCTGCCCTTGCGGGCCATCTGGTATCCGTCGATCGCCGTCACCGCCGAGGAGGACTCACCCGGCATGTTGATGAGGATCGCCGTGGTCGAACCGCCATATTGCGCGCCGTAATAGATGCCGGCGAGCATGATCAGCGAGGAGACCGGCTCCAGCTGGAAGGTGATCGGCAGCAGCATGGCGATCGTCGCCGTGGCGCCGATGCCGGGGAGAACGCCGATCAGTGTGCCGAGAAGGACGCCGATGAGGCAGAAGAGCAGGTTTGCGGGCGTCGCCGCCGTTGCGAAGCCGAGGGCGAGATTGCTGAAAAGTTCCATGTCCCTCTCCTCAGAACCTGGTCCACGGACCGAAGCGCTCGAACGGCAGGCCGAGGCCGTAGCTGAACACCGCAACCGAGAACACCGTGAGCCCAAGCGACAGGATCAGCGCGTAGAAGACGTTCATCTTCTGCGACGCGAAACAGGCGACGAAGGCCGCGAGGAACAGCGACGGCGCAAAGCCGAGGCCGCGAACCGTCAGCCCAAACAGGATGGGTGCCGGAAGAATGAAGAGCATCCCGCGCCAGGCAAAGGGATCGATCGGCTCGCCCTCGACGCGCAGCGCCTGGATGAAGACGATACCGCCGAGGATGACCAGCACCGCCGAAAGCACCAGCGGAAAATAGCCCGGCCCCATGCGCAGCGCGGTGCCGAGTTCGAGCGTGAAGGACTGATAGGCGAAGAATGCGCCGGTCGCGACCAGAAGCGCGCCGCAGATCGCATTTGTCGTGTCGAATGTGACAGATTTCATGGTGTCTCCGTGGGGTTGGAGAGAGTTGGCGTCGAAGCGGGTAGCCCCCTCATCCGCCCTGACGGGCACCTTCTCCCCAAGGGGAGAAGGGAAGCCGCGTCCCCTCTCCCCAGCGGGGAGAGGGTTAGGGTGAGGGGGCTCCGCACTCGACGTTGGCGGCCAATCAGTCGGCGTATTCGCCGGCAGCCTCGATCACCGGCTTCCAGCGGGCGATTTCGGTCTCGAGCTTGGTCTTCAGCGCAGCCGGCGTCGCATCGGCATCCGGCGACGGCGCGGTGCCGAGTTCGGCGAAGCGCTTGACGACGTTCTCGTCCTTCAGCGCCACCTGCAGCGACTTCGACAGACGCTCGTTGATTTCCGCAGGCGTGCCCTTCGGCGTGTAGACGCCGTGCCAGATACCGACCTCGAAGCCCGGCAGACCGCCTTCGACGGCCGTCGGAACGTCCTTCAGAACGTCGAGGCGCTTCGGGGAGGTCACGGCGTAGGCCTTGATCGTGCCGCCCTGGATCTGCTTCGTGGTGTTGGTGGTCTGGTCGCACATGATATCGACCTGGCCACCGAGCAGATCCGTCATCGCCGGACCGGTGCCCTTGTAGGGAACGGTCGTGAGCGGTGTCTGGATGGCGCTCATGAACATCATGCCGCAGAGATGCGAGGCAGCACCAATGCCGGCGTTGGCGTAAGTGACCTTGTCCTTGTTCGCCTTGACGTATTCGACGAGGCTCTTGAGATCGGCGGGTTCGAAATCCTTGCGGGCAACGATCGTCATCGGAACGTCGGTGACGAGACCGACATATTCGAAGGCGTTCAACGTGTCATAGGCGAGCTTGCGGTAGAGCGTGGCCGATGTCGCCATGCCGATGTGATGCAGCAGGATCGTGTAGCCATCCGGATCGGCAGCGGCAACGCGGCCGGCGCCGAGCGTGCCACCAGCGCCGCCGACATTTTCGACCACGATCTGCTGCCCGAGATCCTTCGACATGGATTCGGCGACGAGGCGCGCGACCGTATCCGTCGGGCCGCCGGCCGCGAAGGGCACGACCATGGTGATGGTGCGTTCAGGATAGCCCTGTGCGGATGCACCGGCAGCGAAAAGAGAGACGGCAGCGGCCGCCGTCATGCCAAGCATGGCCTTGAAGAGTTTCATCGTTTTCCTCCCTGATGAAAACAGGCTCCGCCGGCGCTTCCCATGCGCCGGTGAGATGCGGCCATTAACAGGTGGTAAACGCGCCGGCGGCAATCGGCTGGGCATGCCGCGGGGCAGAGATTTCGCCTGCGTGCGATGCAGCATGGGTCGATTTGGAAACAAAGGCGGATAGCGATGGGTGGAAATCCACCCATTCGGCCTATTCGGAAACCAACAGCTTCTTGTCGAGCCCGTATTTCTGCATCTTCTCGTACAGCGTCTTGCGCGATATCTGCAGCGACTCATAGACCGGCTTGAGGCTGCCGCCATGGGCAACCAGCGCGCTGGCGATGACGCCGCGCTCGAATTCCGCGACACGATCGGCGAGCCCCGTCGCCTCGCCATTCGGCCGCTCGCCGCCATCGAGACCGAGCACGAAACGGTCGGCCGCATTGCGCAACTCGCGGACGTTGCCCGGCCAGTCGCGCTGGGCGATATCGGAGATCAGATCCGGCGAAACCGGCATATCGTCCCGCCCGTATCGCGCCGCCGCCTCGCGCACCAGCTGGAGAAAGAGCAGCGGAATATCCGCCCGCCGCTGCGCCAGCGCCGGCACATGCAGCGTCGCGACATTCAGCCGGTAGAAGAGATCGGCGCGGAACCGTCCCGCCGCGACCTCCTCCTCCAAGTCTACCTTGCTGGTGGCAATGAAGCGCACGTCGAGCGGCACGACCTCGTTGGAGCCGAGGCGCGAGATCACCCGCTCCTGCAGCACGCGCAGAAACTTCGCCTGCAGATCGAAGGGCATCGAGCCGATCTCGTCGAGCAGGATCGTCCCGCCGCGGCCATGTTCGAACTTGCCGTAGCGTGGACGCACGGCACCTGGAAAGGCGCCTGCCTCATGGCCGAAAAGCTCGCTCTCGATCAGGTTTGCTGGAAGTGCCGCGCAATTGATGGCGATGAACGGGCGGCTCGCCCGCGCGCTGATATCATGAAGCGCCCGCGCCACCACTTCCTTGCCGGCGCCGGTCTCACCGACGATCAGCGTATCAGCGTCGCTCGCCCCGATCGCCCGGATGCGATAGCGCAGGTCGACCATCACCTGCGTGCGCCCCGGCAGCCGCGCCTCGATATCGTCCCGCTTGCCGGCAACCGCCTTCAGCAGCCGGTTTTCGAGCACGAGGCCACGCCGCTCGAAGGCGCGCTTGATGACGCCGGCCAGCATCTGAGGCGTGAACGGCTTCTCGATGAAATCATAGGCGCCCTCGCGCATCGCCTTCACGGCGAGCTGCACGTCGCCATGACCGGTGACGAGGATAACGGGCACTTCGGCGTCGATCTCGCGGATCCGGCTCATCAGCGTCATGCCGTCGGTGCCGGGCATGCGGATATCGCTGACGACGACGCCCGGAAAACTGTAGCCGATCAGCTCCAGCACATGATCGGCATTGGAGAAGGTCTCGACACTGAAGCCCGAGAGCTCCAGCGCCTGCGCCGTCGAGCGGCGCAGTTCCTCCTCGTCGTCAACGAGCAGGATTTTCTGTTCGCTCATTCCGCCGCCTCCGGCATTGCACCCGCGGCCGATTGCAGCTCGATACGGAACTCCGCCCCACCATCTGGATGATTGGCGACGGTCAGGCTGCCACCGAAATCCTTGATGATGTTGTAGGAGATCGAAAGACCGAGCCCGAGCCCCTTGCCGACGCCCTTCGTCGTGAAGAACGGATCGAAGATGCGCTCGGCAATCGCCGCCGGCACGCCGGGGCCGAAGTCGCGAACCGTCAGCACCACCCTTCCCGCCTCCTCCGAGGCCCGCACCTCGATACGCCGGTCGTCCAGCCCCTCGACGGCATCGGCGGCATTCGAGATGACATTGACCAGCACCTGCTGCAGACGCACAGAACCGGCCCGCACCACAGGCGGATGCAGGCCGAGATCAAGCCTGAGATCGGCGTCCGCCGCCTTGATCCGCCACGCGACGATCTCCAGCGTGTCGCGGATCGCCTCATCCAGCGGCACCGGGCCGAGCTTTTCGTTCGGCTTGCGGGCGAAATTGCGCAAGTGCTTGCTGATCGATGCCATACGGTCGATCAGGCCGCCGATCCGCCGGATATTGTCCTGTGCCTCGTCCGTGCGCCCGCGATCGAGCAGAACGGTGGCGCTGTCCGTATAGGTCTTGGCGGCCGCCAGCGGCTGGTTAAACTCGTGAGAAAGTGCCGCCGACATCTGGCCGAGACCGGCAAGCTTGCCGGCCTGAATAAGATCGGCCTGCGTCTGGCGCAGCTGCTTTTCCGTCAGCCGGCGCTCGGCGATTTCCTCCTCGATGCGGCTGTTGACGCGGGCGAGATCGGCGGTGCGCTCCTCGACGCGCCGCTCCAGCTCGTTGCGGGCTTCGGCCTGCAGATGCATGCGTTCGTTCAGCCGCATGCGCCGCTGGCGCAGCACCGCGAAGGCGAGCCCGGCAATGCAGAGGAACAGGAAGACCGCAGCAAGCGCCGTGCGCGCCTGCGCCCGGACGGAGCCGGTGTCGAGCAGCACGTTGACCGTCCAGTCCTCGGCCGTCATGTAGCTGGAAAGCACCAGATATTCCTTCTGCACGCCCTCCTCGACCAGCCCCATCAGATTGTGATCCTCGAAGCGGCTGCGGTTCACCGGCAATGCCGCGAGCGTCGCATTGGCATAGCGCCGCGACGCCTCAGTGCGCTGCAGGCGGTCGGTGGTCAGCGGCAGGATGCTGTTATAGAGCCATTCCGGCTTGCCGGACATGAAGATGATGCCCTCGGGGTCGGAGACGAAGATGCGGTATTCGCCGCCCGTCCAGGAGGATTCGATCATGTCGATATCGACCTTGAAGACGATGACCCCGCGTATCTCGTCCCCCACCCTGATCGGCGAACCGAAATAATAGCCGCGCTTCAGCGATGTCGTGCCGAGCGCGTAGAAGCGCGACTGCTTGCCGGCGATCGCCTCCTGGAAATAGGGCCGGTAGCTGAAATTCTCGCCGACGAAGCTGTCGGGCAGATCAAAATTGCTGGCCGCGATCGTCTCGCCGTCGGGTGTGATCACATAGATATCGGAGGATTTCAGGAGATGGTTGATCTCCTTGAGATAGAGGTTGGCGGCATCCCGCAACCCCTTGTCTTCGGGGTGGGCCACCAGTTCCTTGATATCGTCGTGATCGGCAATCAGCGCCGGCAGCGCCTCATAGCGGTTGAGATGGCCGCTGAGCGCCGAGACGGCAAGACGCAGCGCCGTTCCCGCCTGGGCCGAGGCCTCTGCCATATAGGCGCGCGTCGCCACCGATCCGCCGTAGTAGAAGAAGGCGAAAACGACGAAAGGCACTGAGAACAGCGCGAATATAAGCCTGTGCCTCTGAGACAGCGGCGGCTCCTCCCATTCTGCCTCCCTCCCCAGGAAGGCATCCCCGACGGCCTGATTGTAATGAGCACGGAGGAGGATTCCAAGAGGCGCGGCTGCCTTGACAGCTGCGGCTCCAGATTGTCCTATCGCTGCACTGCGAGAGGACGAGTGCCATGACCGACCAGCAGACCCCTGTTGACAGTAAACTGACCACCTCCAAACGCCGCTGGGCCGCCGAAGGCAAGTTCCTGACCGGCCGCGTCGCCCGCCCGGAAACCGACCGCCTGCCGCCCGGCCAGCATCTGGTGAAGAACTGGCCGGTGCTCGATCTCGGTCAGCAGCCGTCGATTGCGCTCGACACATGGAAGCTGGAGGTCCGTGGCCTGGTGGAAACGCCGCTGACGCTTTCCTGGCGCGACTTCCAGGCGCTGGAGCAGAGCACCTTCGTCTCCGACATCCACTGCGTCACGACATGGTCGCGCTATGACAACAAATGGAAGGGCGTCGCGACGCGCGACCTGCTCGACCGCGCCATGCCCAAGGCGGAAGCAAACTATGTCATGCTGACGAGCTACGACGGCTACACGACCAACCTGCCGCTCGCCGATTTCGCCGCCGAAGACGCGATCCTCGCGACCGCCTGGGAAGGCCAGCCGCTGACGGCCGATCACGGCGGCCCGATGCGCCTCATCGTCCCGCATCTCTATTTCTGGAAAAGCGCCAAATGGCTGCGCCGCATCGACCTGATGCCCGCTGACCGGGCGGGCTTCTGGGAGATGAACGGCTATCACATGTTCGGCGATCCCTGGCGGGAACAGCGCTATTCCGAAGACTGAACCTTCAGCCACCGGCGCCCGGCAAGGAAGACGCCGAAAACAAGCGCGAAGAACCCGGTCAGCGACGCCATGCTCGCCGTATGGAGCGGTATCTCGCTCCAGCGCGGCCGGATGATATCGGCCGTATTGAACGCCTCGCCGCTGAAACGGCAGGTGATCAGCGACAACCCACGCCTGATCATATCGGCATCGGCTTCGGAGACGATCGCACTCGCCGCCGCGGCCTCCCGCGGCATCTCCCGCAGAGACATCAGCACCGCCTTGGTCGCCGCCAGATAAGCATGGGCGCATTCGTTGAACGGACTTTCCTCATCCGTCACGCTGCCGGGCATGCGGCCCCAGAGACAGTAGGAATACTGGATCTGCGCATAGTTCAGCACCCGGCGGAACGGCTCGTCGGTATCGGTGGCGGTGGATGCGAGCGCGATGATCCGGTCACGATAATCGGCCATCACGGCCATTTCGCCGTGGGAAATTTCGGGGACGGGGATGCCGGCGTGATTGGCAGAGGATGTGCGGCTGTGGGCCATGGCACCGCCGCTCGACAGCGCGAGCGCAGCCATGCCGGTCATCAAATGAAACAGAGGCCTATTCATCACAGCCTTTACCAATGCCTCATTCCTGTGCTTGTCACAGGAATCCAGTGCGTCCATGTCCATGGACGCGGGAAACTGTAGAGTCATTCACCGCGCCGACGCGCGGTGGCTGGATTCCTGTGACAAGCACAGGAATGAGGGAAGCCTTTGGCTCCCCTCACCCAATCCTCACCGAAACGCCGGACGCCCGACAGCACCCTGCGAGGCCAGCCGCTTCTCGGCCAGCATCCCGAAGACCACAGCCAGCACCGACCACAGCACGACATGCATGCCGAGCGAGGTGATGCGGAAGCGCCAGAGGACGATCGCCGAGTAGTTTTCCGGCACCTCGTTGATCGGCGGCAGCAGATACTGCACGAGGCCGATGAAGACGATATAGGCGATGCCGGCGATGATCGCGCCGTTCCAGATGCCGAAGCGGTGAGCGAGGCTGCGCGCAAAGGCGATCGCCGCGATCAGCGCCGCGACGGAGACGACGATCATCAGGAAGAACAGCTCGGTGCGAACGCCGATCGTATCGCCATTGCCGACAGCCGGCGGATTGGCCGGGTACTTGATGCCGGGAACGAGGATGATGGCGACGAAAGCGGCAAGAGCGATGACCGCAGCGGTGCCGCGGGCGCTGAGCGTGCTGAACCGGCCATGCACGAAGGCAAAGGTCAGCGCGAAGAGACCGCCGACGGCGATGCCATAGGCCATGGCGCCGGTGAAGAGACCAATGCCGGCCTGCGTCGCGCGGCTGACGATCTCGGGCTCTGCGGCCTCGCCGGCTGCCTGTGCCGCGGCTTCCTCGAAAGCGATCGCCTGATCGACGAGCGGCTCACCGAAGAAATGGGCGAAGACAAACACCAGGACGCCAGCAATCGCCCCCGCGATCATGCCGCGAAGTAGAAGGTTTCCAACCATGTCAGTCGTCCTTTAGTGGCAGGGGAAGCCGAGAAGGTGGCGGGCGTCATGCACGAATTCGTGGACGTAGCCGCCGGAGAACAGCGCCATGGCGCCCTCTTCCGTGCCGACGAAATAGATGGCGATGATCATCAGCAGGCCGCCGAAGATCGCCCAGGGCAGGATCTCGCCAACCGGAATCGGCTGCGGTGCTGCGATAGGCTTGAAAGTGATGTCAGACATGTATTCCTCCTGGAATGACGCGTTCAGTCGAAAGGATGTTGCGGCAAGGTCTGACTTCCAGTTCGCTTTCGCATCCTGGTCACAGTGGCGCGACCGCGCCGGATTTACACCGGCTTCCAAACCCGCAACGTGACCGTTATATCTCTAGGCTTCGAACTGTCAACGAAACTTCATCTGCCGAAGAGGCAGCCCGGAGGCTCTCCTGTGCATACCCGGCTGACCTGGATCTGCCACGGCCCGACAAGCGCCAACCGCGAAGGCCGCTTTCCGCTGAACGAGCCGCTCGAACAGAGCGCCGCCACCGATACCGCGGCTCTCGCGGAAAGGCTTCAGCGTGCCGATCACGTCAAAAGCAGCCCGGCGCTCGCCGCGCTGCAGACCGCCGAAATCCTGAACCTGACGGCCGCGGCCGATCCGAAGCTCGCCGATATGGATTACGGCCGCTGGAAGGGCCGCCCGCTTGCCGATCTGCAGGCCAAGGAGCCGGATGCTCTGATCCAGTGGATGACCGATCCGGACGCCGCCCCGCATGGCGGCGAGAGCCTGTCGAAACTTCAGGCCCGCATCGCCGGCTGGATGGAAGAGCAGCAGGCATTCGACGGCCATATCGTCGCCATCGCCAACGCCACCGTCATCCGGGCCGCGATCCTGCATGTGATGAAGGCACCGCCGAGTTCTTTCTGGCTGGCGGATATCGAGCCGCTCGCCCTGCTGCGGATGAGTTTCGACGGCCGTCGATGGGCGCTGCGCTTCAGCCGCTGATTGCAGCAAGCGTCTGTTTTCACCGCATAATTTAGATAAGCCTTACGCAAGCAAGTTGCGCCATACCTATTGAACCCGGCATGCCGGGCTCTAAGTGCATGCCCCGTGGAGACCAACCATGACGTATGATTGGAGTGGGGAGCGGACGCGGCGTGTGCGCCTTCTGAAGGTCGCAATCGCCATTGTTCTCATAGCTATCGTCATCGGCATTCCGCTGCTGATGCGCTGAACGAAGGGCGAGCAGGCAAACTGCTCGCCTTTTCTCGTTATTGCTGCGGAATCTGGATCACCGCGAAGAACAGGCCAAGCTGGCGGATCGCGTGGGCGAAGCCGTCGTAATCGACGGGCTTGGTGATATAGACATTGGCGCCGAGATCGTAGCAGCGCTGGATTTCGCGCTCGTCATCGGTGGTCGTCAGGATGACGACAGGCATGCGCTTGGTGTGCTCGTTGTTCTTGATCTGCTCGAGAATATCGATGCCCGACGTATCCGGCAGATTGAGATCGAGCAGCATCAGCAGATAGCGGTCCTTGCTGACGGTGCCGCTGCGGTCGGGGCCGAGGATGAAGTCGAGCGCGCTCTTGCCGTTGGTGAAGGGCACGATCTCGTTGTTGACGCCGGCCCGGCGCACGTTCTTCTCGATGAGGCGGGCATGCCCCTCGTCGTCCTCGATCATGACGATCGTGACTTCCTGGCCTGTGGCTTTCATGACTCTGTACCCTTTACGATGGTGGTGAGATCCGACGGCAGAAGCAGCGTGAAGGTGCTGCCGGTGCCCTCTGTCGAAGCGACAGTAATGTCACCTCCCAAATTTCGTATTAACGATCGCACATATGCGAGGCCGATGCCTTCACCCGGCTGATCCTGTTCGCCGGCGCGGCGGAAGAGTTCGAAAACGCGCTCGCGATCGGCAACTGCGATGCCGCGGCCGTTGTCCTCGACATCAATCCTGATCCGGCCCTTGCCGGCCGGCATGGCCCGCACGGCGATCCTGACAGGACGGCCAAGATAGCGGTATTTGACCGCATTGTCGAAAAGGTTGCCGAAGATCTGGTCCAGCGAGAAGCGGTCGGTGATCAGTCCGGGCACGCGGATATCCATCTCCACTTCCCCATCGGCCTCGGCGACCTGGTGATGCACGTTCGCCGCAGCCGTCTCGAGCATGGCCTTGAGGTCGATCCTCTCCGGCACCAGCTTGCGGCGTCCGTCGCGGGAAATCTTCAGGATGGCGTTGATCAGCGAATCCATCTTGCGGGTCGACGAGCGGATGAAGCTCATCGCCTCCGGCAGGTCTTCCTCGACTGCGAGGCGCGCTTCCTTGATTTCGTCCTCGCTCGGCTTCTTCTCATCAGCCATGACATAGGCCGTGACCGCCGTCAGGCTGGCCTCGAGCTCGCTGAGGAAGCCCATGATATTGACGAGCGGTGCCCTGAGATCGTGGGTGACGATATAGGCGAAGCGCTGGATTTCCTGGTTGGCCTGCATCAGGTCTTCGGTGCGCTCGTTGACGCGCTCCTCCAGGCCGAAATTCAGCGATTGCAGCTCCTCGCGCGCCCGCGACAGGTCGCGCACGTGCTGGACGATAATGAGGATTGCCCCGCCGACGACGATGGCAATCGCCAATGCGCCGCCGATCGTCACCCATTGCAGGTTGCTTGCCGCTTTGAGCTGTTCGCCGACGATTACCCGAAGGCGGTCATCGGTCTGGCTGATGAAGCCGACGAGAACGCCGCGGGCGTCGTCCATCAGCGCCTTGCCGCTATCGTTGCGCACGATCGCCAGCGCTTCCTGCATCCGGCCGGCCTTGGCGAGCGCGACCGTATTATCGATCTCCGCCATCTTGCCGTCGACCGCCTGATCCAGCACCGGCAGCCGCTCGGCATAATCAGGATAGTTCTGCAGCACGTCTGCCAGCCGCTTGCGCCGCTCGGGCAAGTTCTTCACCGCTTGAAAGTAGGGTGCCAGATAGCTCTCGTCATTGGTCAGCAGAAAGCCGCGCTGCCCGGTTTCGGCATCCTGGAGCGCGGTCAGCAGATCGACCGAACCAGTGCGGATGCGGCGCATCTCGGCAACCGTATCGGAATAGATGCGGTTCGCGCTCGTCAGCCAGAGCGACGTTCCGACGATACCGGCCAGAAGCAGCACGCCGAGCCCGAGCATGAAAAGCGTCGAGCGGACAAAGACGGCGTTGGAAGAGGACATGAGGATTCTCTGAAAAGGATTTTCTTAAATACAAGTGACGGAAAAGATCCCTGCGATCAACCCAATGACCGCAGGGAACCACACGATCCCACGACTATAAATGGGATTTGCGTCAATGCTTGGTCGGCTCGCCGGGAACCGAGCTTCGCGTCACCGACACCGGATCGCTGGCCGGAAAGCTGTCCTCCAGCCCCTGGTCGAGCTGCTCTTCGAGCTCCGCACGATCACCGGAAGCACGCGCGCTGCGATGCACGCTCATATCGCCGCCTTCGCTCGCGTCGACGGATGCCATCGCGCTCATCAGCGACTGCGCCTTCATGATGGCGTTCTGCCGGTTCAGCCCTTCTTCGCCGCGCATCTGTACCGAAACGACGGCGCCGTCATCGCTCACGAATTCCACGGTAAACCCGTCCTTGCCGCCTCTCGCGGCAATGATCTGCGTGCCAACGACCTGCATCAGCCTTCCTCCGTTTTCATCTCTTCATGATTTGAAACGAGATTGCCGCCGCTTGGTTCCCGCTCAGTTGCGCGCCTGCGGCAGATAGGAAATCTTCAGTTCCAGCTGCAAGCTGACGATCGGCAGCCGCTCGGAATTCTGAACCTCAATCGACAACCGCCGCTCCGGCGCCGACGGCAGCCCATCGAGCGCCATCTCCGCCAGCACATGCTTGGCCTCCTCGATTGCCGAAAACAGATCCGGAAATTCAAACGGCAGATCGGCCGCGGCCGTGCCGTCATTGTCTTGCGTCTTGAAATAAAAAGCGGACATCAGTTCCCACTCGCCTTTTGATGCATAAAGCGGGAAGTGCACTAATGGTTTCAATGCACACGGAAAAACTTGGGAGGGAGGTCAGGCGACGGCGATCTTTTCGGGATGCGAACGCGGAGCCGGATCGACATAGGCGCCCGGCTCGTTGACCGAGCGGTCGAGCAGTTTGCGGACAAGCCCGCCTGCCGCGGCCTCCGCCCCTTCGCGGCTGTAGAAATTGCCGCGCACCTGGATCGACGCCGCAAGCAGCCGCATGAAGGCGGTGAGCAGGAGCGGCGACGGCGCCACCGGCCGGCTCCAGAACGCATCGAGCGGCTGGCGATCCGTCAGGCCATCGATGTCATAGACGGTCGAGCCCAGCACCTTGACCGGCCTACCCGCCTGCAGCGCGTTCAGCGCCGCCGTGGAATTGACGGTCACCAGCCCGCTGCAGCCACGGATGAGCAAATCGAGATTGCCGCCATCGATGAAGACCGTTCGATCCGAAACGCCCGATGTGGCCGCCATTTGCTCCACGTAGGAGCGCCAGTCGATCAAGCCATTGTCCAGCGGGTGAACCTTGATCACCAGCCGGGCATCGGCCGCGGCATGTTCTGCGAAGGATCGGAGAATATGCCGGATCGCATCCTGCTGGCTATGAAACGGCGAGTGCGATCGCAGCTGATAGTCGGTCTGCAATTGGAGCGGATAGACAAAATACGGATGGCTGGCGGAGGCAACGGCGTGCACGGACCGGACGGCCTTACTGGCGGTGAACCGCGACTTGGCAAGCCGGATCGCCCACCCCGCATACTCGGCCAGCGGATGAAACAAGCCATGCCGCCGGTAGTGGGGATAGAGGAAGCTCAGGAACACGGTCGGCAGATAATAGAGCATGTCGGCCGCGGCTTCCGACAGGAAGCTATGGCTGTAGCGTCTCTGCCAATCCGGTTCGCCCAGCCCCTCGCCAGCCGTCAGGATATGGTCCGGGTCGATGGGAAAGCGGGAGTTCGACGACAACCCCTCACGCTCGATGGTGACCCAATCGGGCCGCAGATGTCCCATCTCGACGGCATAGACCGCGACGCCCGCCTGCCTCGCGGCAGCGATCGCCACCTTATGATAGGGGCGCTCTTCACCGTGAACGACCAGATCGGTGATGCCGCGTTCGGCGATCAGCCGCCCGACATAGCCCTGCCAGGCAGCGAACGAACCGCGATAGTTGATGGCGCCGCCCCGTCGCCAGAAGATCGCATCGCCGGCATTGAGATTGACGCGAAGGCATTCGCTGCCCGCCGCTTCCAGCTTGCGGGCCATCCGGACATAGAGGCTCGACGACGGCCCCTGCATGAACAGGAAGACACGCCGGTCTGCGCCAACAATGGCCGGCTTAAGCGTCAAGACGGCAACTCCTTGCTGAGGCCCGCATAGCGCAGCAACGTGCCGAGCAGATTCCAGGGTGCCTCCTCCTGCGCCGGAACAGGCCTCTGCGAATGCGCCCGTGCGCGGCCGAGCGGCACGATCACATAGTCCGTGCGCGGATCGGGGAACGGATCGGCAAACGCCTTCAGCAGCGGCGCGTGGTCACCGTAGAACAGCAGCCATACCGGCCGGTCCAGCGTATCGAGGTAATGAGCGAGATTTCCAAGCGCGTGATCGGCGCGCCTCAGGAGTTCCGTATAGATCGCCACGGGATCCGTCTCGTCCTTGACGCGTCCGGCTTCCCAGGGGCCATGATTGGCCATCGAGGCGACGAACACGAAATTCTTGAGGTCGGGATCCTTGTCGATCTCCCGGATGACGCTCTTCGTCAGCGCCAGATCGCTGACATAGGGACCGTCGCGCTCCGGCTTGTGGTCGAACTCGTCGAGCATCATCATATGATCGAAGCCGAGCTGCGGCATCGCCTTGTGGCGCAGGAAGAACGTCCGGTCGTAGGGATGCACGAACTGTGTCTTCCAGCCGGCATTCTTCAGCTTGTTCGGCCAGACGATGTCGGCGTAGTGGCCCGCGCGCAGATAGGGATAGCTGGCGTCGATATCGACGTCTTCGGGCTGAAGGCCACTCAGCACCGCAAATTCGGTGCGCAGAGTGTATCCGCCTTCGAAGACGCTCGTCATCCGCCCCCACTGGGCCGATTGCTTGCGCAGCCGGTCGAGATTGGGAAGCTTCAGGCCCTTCACGCCGAAATGCCGGAGATCGATGAAGGATTCCGATTGCCAGATGACGATCAGCGGCGGCGCCTCGTCGTCATCGCCATCCCAGAGATCATGCAGGGCCGATTTGATCAGCGTCGAAAGCTCGCGGACGATCTTCTCACGGCGGCGCCCGAGCCAGATGACGAAATGCAGGACGACGGATGTGAAGGTGCCGAAGCGAACCGTGTTCTTCTTGATGTCGATCGGGCCGACAACCCATTGCGTGAGACGCGAGACGGGGCCGTTGACCGGACCATAGAAGAGCGCGAACCACGGCCCGAACGCAACGAGCAGACCCAGCAATATCCAGAGGAACCGCGCGGTGTCGGGCAGGATATGCGGCTCGAAATAGAAATAGAGGCCCGTCACCCCGAAGACGTAGAGGAAAGAGAAGATCCAGAAGAAGACGTTCAGCGACGTCGCATAGAAGATCTCTTTATATTTGAAGACATCGACGACCAGCGCGATGTCCGAGAAGACCAGCGGTTCACGGATGAACTGGAACTTGGCGCGCGAAATGCCGGTGAATATCACGAAGAAGCTGATGGTCGCCTGAACGCAATAGATCGGCCGCCAGGTCACGGCAAAGAAACCGGCGAAGACGAGCGCAATCACCGGAAGGCGGGCGGCAAGATCGATAAGCGTGCGCGCCATCGGCCGCCGGACGGCATTCTTGCGGTAGACAGCAAAGGGCAAGGCCAACCAATCGGTGGCATAGACCGCGATGCAGACAAGACCGAAACACAATATGGTCAGCAGGATGGGGGCGTCATGAATATGCATTCTATTATGCCGTCGCAGTCAGACTAAGTGCTGTTCGTATCGGCCCGGGGCGCCGGGCGTGGCTCGTGCCGCGTCTCGAATGCAATCGGCCGCATTCGCTCCTTTTCGCGCAGTCGCCACCGATACCAGAGCCGCAACGCGGGCTTTATGACGGGGCCGAAGAGCGCGAGTGCCGCAAGCGACGGCGTGAAATAGACGCTCGCCTGCCGCCGCCCGATCGCCGAGACGATCCGCAGCGCAACCGCATCGGCAGCCCAGGGCTTCACCTTTCCCATCAGCAGTTCCGCCTGCCACGGCCGCGCGGGGAGTTCCTGCTGATATTGGGGTGTCAAAGTATCCGGCGGGTAGCAGATGGAGACACTCACGCCGCTGCCGAGCGCTTCCATCTGCAGAGCTTCGACAAAGCCATCGAGAGCGGACTTCGAGGCGCAATAGGCCGCATAGCCATGGATGCCGATCAGCGCCGCGCCGGACGAAACGATCATGATCGTCCCGCGCCCGCGGCCCTTCATGCCACTATAGACCGCACGTACGGCGTTGACGGTTCCCAGCAGATTGATGGAAATCTGGCGATCGAAAAGGTCAGGCGGCAGCGTCTCGAAAGCGGCAGGATCGACAATTCCGGCCGACGCCACGAGCACATCACACGGGCCATTGGCGGCTTCACAAGCAGCGATAGCGCTGCTGAGTGCCGCATTCGCCGTGGTGTCCGCCGACACCGAAAAGACATTTGCACCGAGATCTTTTCGCGCCGCCTCAAGGCGCCCCTCATCCCGCGCAACAAGCGAAACCGCAGCACCTTGCAAGGCATAGGCCCTGGCGACTGCCAGGCCGATACCGCTGGAACCTCCGGTTACGATGACATGCATTGCATCGTCCCGCCTAAGACTTTCCCGCCGTTTGAATATCCGGCAGCAGTTGCATCATCTTTTCCATGTCGATCGAACCCAGCCCGAAGTTGCGCTCCTCAAGGGCTTTCAGGCGCTTCGCCGTTGCCTGCACCGCATGCGCAATCTGCGCCTCGCTATGATTGCAGGTGATAAAGAAGCGTAGCCGGGCCAAGCCTTCGGGAACCGCCGGGTGGATGATCGGCAGCGCGTTGACACCATCTTCCAGAAGCTCGTTCGAAAGCTGCACCGCGCGCGCCGAATCCCCGACGATGACAGGTACGACCGAGTACCCGGTCGCCAGACCCGTATCGAGCCCGGCGTCCTTGGCGAGCTGCAGAAACAGGCTGCCGTTCTTCCTGAGATCGGCCGTGCGCTGCGGCTCCCGTTCGAGGATTTCGAGGCCGGTCAGCGCAGCCGCCGCCAGAACCGGCGCCAGCCCTACGCTATAGACGAAACCGCCCGCATCCGCCTTCAGCACGTCGATCAGTGCCTGGCTGCCGGCAATATAACCGCCGCAGCTCGAAGTCGTTTTCGAGAGCGTACCCATCCAGATATCGATCTCGCGCGGATCGATACCGTAATGTTCGAAGGATCCGCGGCCGCTCGCGCCGAGAACGCCGAGCGAATGCGCCTCATCGACCATCAGCCAGAAACCGTAGCGCGACCGAAGCTCGACAAAAGCCGGCAGATCGGCAATGTCGCCATCCATCGAGTAAACGCCTTCGACAATGACGAGGATACGCCGGAAGTCGGAGGACAAGGTCTTCAATACGGCTTCGAGACTGGCGACATCGTTATGCTTGAAGAGGCGCCGGGCAGCGCCGGACTGCTTGATGCCGGCAAGCGCGCTGTTATGGATGAACTCGTCGTGGATGACGAGATCCTGCGGCCCCATCAGGCAGCTGATCGCCGCTACATTGGTCAGATATCCGCTGACGAAACAGACAGCCGCGTCGACGCCATAGACCTTCGCAAGTGCCTGTTCCAGTTCCACATGGACCGGGCGCTCCCCGGCGACAAGGCGGCTTGCGGATGCCGAGATACCGAACCGGTCGATCGCTTCCTTGGCCCGCTGCTTGACCACCGGATCGGTGTTGGTCGCGAGATAGTCGTAGGAGGCGAAATTGGCGAATTCCTTGCCGGACATCACCGTGGTCGCACCGGCCGCCCGATCATGCGAACGGTAGAACGGATTGTCGATGCCGACCATCTGCGCACCGATCTTCTGCGCCACCACCCGCTTGTATTCAGGAAGCTCGTCGAACTTCACGGCCTGGCGGATCGCCTGCACCGGCTGCCGGTTCATGCGTGCCATGCGGTTCCGCCCGGAGGATTCGTTGGCATGGCGCATCTGATCCAGCAGACCCGCCCTGCGGCCGCTATCCTGTCCGTTGCCGTTCGAGCTCTCTGTCATGTCAGCCTGCTGATCTCTGAGCCGCTCCAGAGTGTGTCTGGATCAGCTGAGTGAGAATTTTGTCGCCGCCCGCATCGGCTTCGCCATCGCCGCCACCGGCGCGGCTCGCAACACGCTCTCGAAGGCGCGCGACGACGTCTCCGACCGTGGTTCCATCGCTTATGCCGCTCAGCGGAATATCGAAGCCGGTCTTCTGTTGAAAGCTCATCCCGAGCTCCATCGCCATCAGGCTGTCGAGGCCGATATCCTTGAGCACCTTGTCCGGGGTAATCCCGTCTTCCGTCACGCGCAGGATCGCGGCAATCTCGGCCGCGACGAGCTTGTGCAGAAGAGCCTGGGACTCGTCCGCCGACTTGCCGGCGATCATCGCTTCGAGATCGATGGTTTCGCTATCGCTTGCGGCCTGGTTGCTGCCCGCCTGACGCATGATCGTCTCGAACAGCGACTTGCTGGCGATCGGCAGCATTCGGGCTGCCGTCCAGTCGACTTCCGCGATCATCACGGCCGCCTCGGCAATGCTGCCCTGATCGGCCATCATGTAGCGCTCGACCTGCTCCAGCGCGTCGCCCGCCTTGAGGGCCGATTTGCCGATGCGCTTCGAGAGCACGTCGTTGACCTCGGCGTTACGCGCCAGATAGCCCTTGTCCGCGATCGCGCCGAAGCCGATAGCCAGGCCCTTGCGACCGGCAAGGCGGCGCTCGCGGGCCAGGCCTTCGAGATAGCCGTTGGCGATGACATAATTCGCCTGGCCCGGATTGCCGAGCATGGTCGTTGCCGATGAGAAGAGCAGGAAGAGACCGAGATCGTCAGCTGCGGTCAAGCGGCTCAGGATCTCCGCGCCGCGGACCTTTACGTCGACGACCGGACGGTTGCGTTCCGCAGACAGGTTCGACAGCAGCGCATCGTCGAGGACCATCGCCGCGTGAACCACGCCCTTCAACGGGCCCTTGGCGCGCAACTCGCCGAGCAAGGCACGAACCGCGTCCTCATCAGTAATGTCGCAGGCATGGACGCTTGCCGTCACACCCTTTTTCGCCCAGTCGCCGATCGCTTTGCGGGTCTCGTCGTCAGCGATGCCCTTGCGGGTGCAGAGCGCGATCTTTCTCGCCCCCTTCGAGACAAGCCAGGCTGCCGTCGCAAGGCCGAAGCCACCGATACCGCCGGCCACGAGATAGACACCATCCGCATCGAATGCGACCGGTTTTCCGGGTGGCAAGAGAACGCTGTCGGTGCCGATAACAGGGGGCTGGACGACGATCTTGCCGATATGCCCGGCATTCTGCATCAGGCGGAAGGCATTGCCGATTTCGTCATAGGCAAAGGCCCGATAAGGGATCGGAACAAGCTTGCCCGCAGAGAACAATTCGCCGATCTCTGTGAAGATGCGTTTCGTCAGCTCCGGCACATTCACCAGCAGCTGGTCGGCATCGATGCCGAAATAGCTGATGTTGCGCCGGAAGGGGCGCAGGCCGATCTTGCGGTCGGAATAGTAATCGCGCTTGCCGAGTTCGAGGAAGCGTCCGAAGGGCTTCACCAGCTCGAGACTGCGTTCCATCGCTTCGGAAAACAGCGAGTTCAGGACGAGGTCCACGCCCGCACCATCCGTGACATCGCGGATCGCCGATACGAAATCGAGCGAGCGCGAGTCGAAAACATGATCGGCGCCGAGCGTTTCCAGGAAACGCCGCTTCTCGACCGTCCCGGCCGTTGCGATGATCTTCGCGCCCTTCAGCTTGGCGATCTGAACCGCTGCGAGACCGACGCCGCCGGCAGCGCCGTGAATGAGAATGGTCTCACCGGGCTGGATGCGGCCTAGCTCCACCATGGCGTAATAGGCGGTCAGGAACGCGACGGGAACCGTGGCGGCCGCCACGGTGTTCATGTGCTCCGGCAATCTGGTCACGCCGTCCTGACGGACGCGGACATGTGTCGAGAACGCCGCCGGGCCGATGCCCATGACCTTGTCACCCACCGAGAGCCCGCTGACGTCGGCGCCTAATGCCACCACGCGGCCGGCGAATTCCATGCCGATGGTCGCACCGGCAAAGCCGTCCTCGAGCGCCTCTTCGGGCAGGACGCCCATCGCCCACATTACGTCCCGGAAATTGAGACCGGTCGCCTCGACAGAAACAACGATCTCACCGGCAACGGCAACAGGAACGTCGCACGCCTCCCATGCCACGCTATCCAGTCGGCCAGCGGAGTGCTGACGGATCGTCGCCGCGACATAATCAGCGGTATTCCGGGCAACCGAAGCCGCCGGACCCGTCGCCGCACGCAGCTCACGCACCTCGCCGCTTGCGCGGTCGAGCAGCCATTCCCGGTTTTCCGTGGGCGACGTCAACACAGAGGTCACAACGCCCGAAAGCCGGGCGTCATCCGTCTCGGCATCGATCAGGTGCACATCGAGGAATTCATACTCGTTCTGCAGGACACGCGCGAAGGTCCAGAGACCGGCATTGGCCGCATCGGCCCCTTCATCCGTCAACGGTGAACCACCGGGCGCCACGACGATCAGCTGGACGCGGGCCGAACCCGCAACCCGCGCGGCCAGCGCTTCGGCAAAGACGCGGAACGTTTCGAGACGTTGCTGCGAGGCGCTGGACGCCGTTTCGCCTGCTGCGCGAGCAGCAAAATAGATTGCGCGAACCGTGTGCCCTTCGAACGCCGCCAGTGCGTCCGCATATACGAGATCGGACGCACCGCCCGGCACAGGAAGCGTCACCATCCCGTCCAGAGATATCCATCTCTCGGCATCGCCAAAGACCAGCACCGGCGCTCCGCTCGCGTTCGCCTGAGCAGGCGTCTTCGCAAGAGCTTTCGATTGCGCCAGAAGCGAAATCAGGCGCCCCTCGGGATAGCCCGTCTCCTCCGCCGCGACCTGCGAGAAGCCGAGCGAGCGGATTGTTTCCTCGATCTGATTGACCGTGGAAAGCCTGCCGATCGGGAATTCCGGCGACTGGCTGCCGGCGAACCAATCTTCGGCGAGGCCGAAGACGAAATCGTTGAAGGCGGACGGTGAGCGATCGGCGAAAACCAGCGATGCGCCATGAGAGGCCGCACGCCGCACAAGCGCCTGCATGGCTTCGTTGCCCATCAGGAACTTCTGGCTTTCATCGCCAGCGCACACGATGAGATCGGCGGCCGGATGATCCGCGAGCCGTTCGGGATCGGCGATCAGCACATTGGCATCGGCCTCGAACGCGATCTGCAGGGCGCGGCGGGTGTTTTCGCGCGGCTCGGCGATGATCAGCGACGCGCCTCTCTGTGCAGCGAGCTGCGCAAGCTTGCGGCTGAAGGCGGCCGAAAGCGAACCGGCCTCCAGGATGTAGCGGGCGCCGCCATCCGGCAGAAGCTGCGTCACCATCTGTTCGGAAGCAGCCTGCCGGCGCACGCTCAAAGGCGCATGAACGAGAATATGATCGAGCGTCGCATCGCTCGATGACGCAAACCCGAGCGCATCGCCGCCGGCTTTCAGAACCGCAATCCGCTCCAGTGCATCGCGGTGCGTATTGTTGATCAGCACCGCCTCGGCAATACGGCCGGAATCCTCACCGTAGAGCTCCCGCAGCACTTCCGCGACCGGCGGCAACGTGAACTCCGGCACCACGCGCCATTGTCCGTCTTCCGACGAAGCAAGCCCGGCATCTTCGAGGCTGAACAGGCAGCTCGTCAGGAACGAGCGGAACGCCGCATCGCCGGGCATCTTGGCGATGGAGCCATCACTCCCGGCAATCGACAAGGCGATCTCGTGACATGCACGATAGACTGCTGCATCCAGCAGCAGCGTCGCGTTGTTGAGCTCGCCCTCGCCTGCCGCCGCAAACTCCGCAAGCCCGCGTGTGCCAGCTGCATACGGGAACAAGGAAGACGGAACGCTTTCGTAATGGAAGGCGACCGAATCCAGCGTGTGGTGGCGGCGCAGATAGGTCCTGCGGAAACGGCAGTCGTCGAACGCCGCGACCTGCAGGCCTGCGGCATCGAACATCCGGAAATGCACCTTGATCGAGTTCTGGCTGAAGCGCTCGATCGAGATGATCGCCTTGACGATCGGCTGCTCGGAGCGCGTCACCCGCACCGTTCCGAACCGAACGGGAATATAGGGTGCACCCGCCTGGTCGCCGGAAAGCTGATCGAACAGCGCCACCAGACCGTGGAACGCCGCATCGACAGACATCGGATTGAGCCCGTAGCGCATGTAGCGATGCGCAGCCGGGGTCGCCTTCTTGAGATCAACCTCGATCGTTCCGTGCCCGAAAGTCACGGCCTTCGACAGCAGCTGGAAGCGCGGGCCATATTGCAGGCCGAACCGCTCTGCTGTCTCGTAGGTCTTGGCCGCACTCAGGACCGTCGTGACTTCACCGGCAACCCGCGCGGCGGGCTCTTCGGCCTGCGCTTCAATGGTCTTGCGGACCCTGGCGACCGCATGGACCGTCCAGTCGTCATTGCTCAACCGCTCGCGGGAGCGGATCTCGATATTGCCGGTCTCCGGCGAAAGCACCGTCGAAAGCTCGGCGATGCGATCTGTGCGCAGTTCGAGCGGGCGCACGATTTCAAGATTGCCGAGCTCTACGGCATCAAGCCCATAATATTGCTGGGCCGCCGTGACCGCGATTTCGATGAAACCGCTTCCCGGCATGATCGCCTTCGAGTCAACGACATGTTCGGCCAGATCAGGCACCAGATGGGCATCGAGATGGTTTTTCCAGCTCGAACCGTTTGGATCCGTTCGCCAGCCGAGCAGGGTATAGGGAACCTTCTGGTCCCGGCCGAAAACATCGATCTCATCCGTTGTCGTCTGCGGACGCAACTCGGTATTTTCAAACGGCAGAGACGGCAATCGGACAAAGGCGTTGCGCGCACCGGCACTCCGCGACTTCAGCGGCGACACACCATGGGCAAATGCCCGCGCAAACGACTGCGAGACCGGATCGCGGCCGGTGCCGCTCTCGCGCAGGAGTGTTGGGATGACGGCCGCCTTGTAGGAGATGCCCTTCGCAACATCCGCGACATAATTCGACAGGATAGGCCGCGGTGAAATCTCGATGAACAGGTTGCAGCCGGCATCCATCGCCGCCTCGCAGGCATCCTTGAACAAGACGGGATCGCGCACGTTGCGCCACCAATAGCCAGCATCCAGCACCGCGCCGTCTTCGCGCCCGCCGGTAACCGTGGAGAAAAACGTTCCATTGCCCTGATCCGGTTCAATATCCGGCAAGTCATCAAGGAAGGCGTCTTTCGCACGATCGATAATCGGGTGGTGAAACGGGTAATTGATATCGAGTACGTGGGCGACGATCTGCGCCTTGCGCGCAGCGTCGCGGAACGCAAGCACCTCCTCGGACGGGCCAGATATCGTGACTGAATTCGCTGCGTTGATCGCGGCGATGCAAATATTGTCGAGATGGTTGGCCTTGGCAAAAGCCGTAGCTGCCTCGGCGCTGAGCACGACGGCGGCCATCTTGCCTTCACCGGCCAGCAGATCCTGGTGCTGAGAGCGCTTGGCGACGATCGCCACCGCCTCGGCAGCCGTCAGCGCCTTTGCCGCATAAGCGGCCGCGATCTCGCCGACGGAGTGGCCGAAAACGGCAGCAGGCTTGACGCCCTGAGAGAACAGGCAATCGGAGAGCGCTGCCTGCACCGCAAACAGCAGCGGCTGCGCGATCTTCGTATCTGCAAGGCGCTGAGGCAGGTCCTCGGCAAACAACAGATCCGTGAGCTTTTCGCTGATATAATATTCGAACAGCGCGCTGAACGACTGGAAACACTGGCGGAAATGCGCATTGTTCCGATAGGCATCTGCCCCCATTCCGGGCCATTGTGATCCGTTGCCGGAGAAAACGAAGGCCACCTTGACCGATTGGCCGGGGGCTTCGCCTTGCTCGCCCTGCGTTTGATCCCCCGCCAGATGAGCCTCGAGTGCCGCGAGAACGGCTTCTCCGTCCTTCACCTTTACGGCAAAGCGATGGCGCAT
Source organism: Rhizobium sp. BG4 (assembly GCF_016864575.1). Classification (NCBI taxonomy): domain Bacteria; kingdom Pseudomonadati; phylum Pseudomonadota; class Alphaproteobacteria; order Hyphomicrobiales; family Rhizobiaceae; genus Rhizobium; species Rhizobium sp. BG4. The sequence continues at coordinate 2,660,034 of NZ_CP044125.1, read as the reverse complement.
TGCCTCCCGATTGGCCGCGGCGGCGGCGATGATCTGCCGCGCTTCCTTCGTCTCTGCCTGGGCCAGTTGATCGCGGTAATCCTGCAGCAGGCTCTGTAGTGCCGTCTCCGTGTGAGCGCTTGCCATAAAGATGATGTTGTCGCCCTTCGGCTGCGGCTCGGGCGGCGCGATGGGATCGGGATCGCTTATCACCACGTGGGCATTGGTGCCGCCGAAACCGAAGGAATTCACGCCGGCATAACGAGGCGTCTTTGCCGGCATCAACTCGATGCCTGACGTGTTCACCCGGACATTCAATGCCTCGAAATCGATATCTTCGTTGGTCTGTTCGATATGAAGCGTCGCCGGCAGGAAATTGTCTTCCAGCGCCAGGACCGCCTTGACGAGGCCGAACAGGCCGGAGGCCGGTTCCGTATGCCCGATATTCGACTTGATCGAACCAATCGGCACCGGTGCCCGCCGCTTCTTGCCGATGACATTGCCGATCGCCCAGACTTCGGCAGGATCGCCAACGCGTGTACCCGTGCCGTGGCCCTCGATGAAGGCGATCCGGTTCACATCGATATTGCTGTCTTCGTAGATCGACCGAAGCAATGCCGCCTGGGCATCGCGCGACGGCAGCGAAATGCCGTTCGTACGGCCGGACGAATTGACGCCGGCGGCATGCAAACGGGCGTGGCTTCTGTCCCGCTCCCGCAATGCCCTGTCGGTGCGGCGCAGAACGATCGCGACGCCACCTTCCGCCCTGACATAGCCATGGCCATTGGTGTCATAGGCGCGACAGAGGCCCTCTGGCGAAAGCATGCGCGCTTGCGCAAAACCGACGAAGGAAAGCGGATGAGCGAGAAGATTGATGCCGCCGACGATCGCAGTATCGATTTCCTCGCGGTCCAGCGCCCGCATAGCCTGATCGAGCGCGACCAGGGACGACGAACAAGCCGTGTCGATCGTCATGCTGGGACCGCGCAGACCGAAGATATGCGATATCCGGTTGGACACGATCGACAGCGTATTTCCCGTCATGAAGTACGGGCTGCCGGAAGCCGGATCCTCTGCTGCCAGATTCCCGTTGTCGAGGCTCGATGCGCCGACATAGACACCCACGCGCTCTCCCACCAAGGCCGCCGCCGGAAGATTGGCGTCCTCAAGCGCGCGCCAGACCAGATTGAGCAGAATGCGCTGCTGCGGATCCATCTGTATGGCTTCGCGCTGCGAAAGGCCGAAAACCGCAGGATCGAAATGATAGATATCGTGAAGCACACCGGCCGCGAACGAGTATGTCTTGCCGGGAAGGCCCTGCGTCGGATGCCAAAAGCGACCAAGCTCCCAACGTCCGGCCGGAATCTCGCTGACGGTGCATCTTGCATCTTCGAGAACCTGCCGTAGCGCATCTACGGAAGGAGCACCCGGAGCAATGATCGCGCGTCCGATAATTTCAGTCGTCATGGCCATCAAATGTCTTCATGTCACGGCACCACGCAGGATGACCCCAAAAAGCGTCACAGGCAGACACCACAAAAGGCTGCCGCTGTCATTCAAAAATATCATTTAAGGTTGTATTTTAGAAATCCGAAATTAAGCGAGACGAAAACATCGCCACCCAAAAGCAAGGCACGGATTGATTGCAATCAACCCTGAACCGCCCCTGCCGCCGAGGCAGCAGAAAACAACTTAAAATATTCTAATCGTTGAAGTTGTTGTAGATCGACGCACTCTGTGCAGCGATCGCTACCGGCTGACCGACAATCCCGAGGAACATCTTGATGTCCACCGACGGATGCCGCGAAATATAGACGACGTCGCGGTTCTTCACCGGGAAGGTTTGCCCCACGATCAGGCTATCCGGATGGCTCATGTCAAATCTGTAGACAATTGGATACCGGCCGACGCTGTCAGGCATCAGGCCCTTGGCGAGCAGCTCGTGGAAGCGTTGAGTTCCAAGAAGGCTCATCACGACATCAGGTTCTTCGTAGCGGAAGACAAAGTAGCCTTTGGCGTCGGTCGTCAGATCATTGCCGCCACGGCCCAGCGCGACAGCCTCCAGAAGATTGAGATCATTGGCGCCGAAATTGACACGCGCATTGCTGTTAGCCGAACCTAGGATCGTGAATGTTCGCGGATCCTGAGACACAAATATCTGGTCGCCCGGCTGAACATAGATATCTTCTGACGGATTTTCGATAATGGACTGCAAAAGCGCCGTGCCCGTTTTCCTGCCGCGAACGAGCGTTACATAGGCTTCGTAGGGCTGCGCGCGTGATCCGCCGGCTTTTGCGATGACCTCGGTGATCTTCTCGCTGACAAGGCTGAGCGGAACCTGAGAGGGCGTACCGACCGCGCCTGATACCGTGACGTTACGCGAGGCCGTGCTGACGCTGGTTACGATGACATCCGGCTCGACCGCCTTGTTTGCCAAGGATGAAAGAATAGCTTTACGTGCTTCCTCAAGCGTCTTTCCGGCAAACTTGACGGAACCGGCATAAGGTATAGCCGCCATACCGTCGGGTTGCACGACAATATCAAGATTGATCTGTTTGGATTCAGCTGTCGAGAACAGACCGTCGCTGCCTGCTTCGAAAATTGACACCTTGAGATGGTCGCCGACACCTATGACAACACGCCCGATACCGCCGCCGATGCCAAAACGGCGATTGAGCGCGGTGGCCACATATTTCGAAACGAGAGTAGCCGAACGGCTATCGACATCAACAATGTCGAAGACAGCCGTGTTACGCCGGCCGACTTCAGAAGCAGAGCGTCCAGCATCCTGATTGATGGCATCCGCAAGAGGACCCTGAGCAGGAACAGCCTGACAACCGGCCAAAGCCAGGCAGATCAATACAACACTCGACCGAACCAATTGCGTCCCCTCAATGCCAACAGCGCACCTCTTTGAGTTGCGCGATCGACGACTGCCAGATTCCCCTCAGACTTGCAAAGCACACTAAGTCCGCTTCAACAAGCCAATTGGAACCGTACCCCCAAAAAAGCCACAGCTGTGTTTTCCGTACCATAAGGCTGTAATATTATTGACCAGCACCTACAAGTTACGGATCGAACCTATCTACAAATTGAGTTAAAGGCGCTTTAAAACCCGCGAAGCGTGCGAAACCGTACGGAGATTGCAGCAAACAATCACTACCCGTTTTCAACGAACATTTCAGACTTCGATGATATTGCTATGTCTTATCAGGGGTGAGGAAATGTGAATGCCGGGGTTCTTTCGCAGCCGTGCCGGACGGCAGTGTCTATCGGTCATGATGCTCGGGGGCGTCCTCTGGCTGCTCGGAATCCTGTTGGAATTCGGCGATGGCCTCTCGGCCTTTGTGCAGATGTTCGATGATTACGGCGCCGAAAAGCTTGTGCTTGCCTTCGTCATCGCCGGCGCCATGAGCTTCATCTATTCGATCCTGCGCATTGCCGATCTCCGCCGCGAGATGGAACTGCGCGCCGCCGCGCAGTTCAAGGCCGACTGGACCGCCACCCACGATCACCTGACCAAACTGCCGAACCGCTATGCCTTCGAGCGCAAGAAGCTCGCCCGCCCGGACGCTTCGGACGAGGAGTATAACGCGGCGGCCCGCAACGTCACCGTCTTCTCGGTCGATCTCGACGGCTTCAAGAAAGTCAACGATCTCGTCGGCCATAAGGGCGGCGATATCCTGCTGATCGAGGTGGCGCGACGCATCTGTTCGCTCGGCAATGCCGATTGCGTCTATCGCTTCGGTGGCGACGAATTCGTCATCATCGGTGCCGGCATGACCGAGGAGCGCGAGAAGCATTTCGCCCGCGTGCTGATCCAGGCCGTCACAAGACCGATCAGCATCGAAGGCTTTGCCGTCGAAGTCGGCGCCAGTGTCGGCTACGAGCGCTGGACCGAAGGCAGCGAACCGCTTGAGAACGCCGCCCACCGCGCCGATCTGGCGATGTATGAGGCGAAGTCACGCGGCCCGAACCATGCGCTCGCCTTCGAGGCTTCAATGCAGGACAAGGTCGCCGAGCGCGCCTCTCTGGAGACAAAGCTGCGCACCGCCATCCAGCAGAAGGCGATCCGTCCCTTCTACCAGCCACTGATCGATCTGAAGACCGGCGATATCTGTGGCTTCGAGGCGCTGGCCCGCTGGTCCGACGATACCGGCGTCAACATCCCTCCCCCCGTCTTCATCGGCATTGCCGAGGAAACCGGGATGATTACCGAGCTCTTCGAGAACCTGCTGTCGCAGGCCTGCCGCGACGCGCTCGGCTGGCACGCCCATATCGTCCTCTCCTTCAATATCTCTCCGGTGCAGATGGAAGATCGGCTGCTCGCCTCGCGCATCCTGAAAGTGCTCGCCGCCTCCGGCCTGCCGCCGGAAAGGCTGGAGATCGAGATCACCGAGAATGCCCTGATTCAGGATCCGGCGATCGCCGCCGTCATCCTCGACGAGCTGCATGCGGCAGGCGTCCAGATCGCGCTCGACGATTTCGGCACCGGCTATTCCAGCCTCGCCCAGCTCGCCCGCTACCGCTTCGACAAGATCAAGATCGACAAGAGCTTCGTCGCCACCTACCAGGAAGACGAGCGCCAGGAAAAGATTGTCCGCGCCATGCTCGGCCTCGGCCACAGCCTGAATATCAAGACGACCGCGGAAGGCATCGAGGAACACAGCCAGCTCGGCTACCTGACCCGCCTCGGCTGCGACATCGGCCAGGGCTACCTCTTCGGCAAGGCGATGCCGGCGGATCAGGCTGCGGCGTTTATCGAAGAGCGGATGCAGACGCTGTCGGCGGCGGGTTGAGGCTCCCTGGGAGCCACCATCTTTCCCTTAGCCAAGCCAAATTTTCAACTGTCGAAACGAGGCTTTCGGTATTTGCCCCCATAGCCGTGAGCCTGCGAAGCATTTCATCAACACTGATGGAAAAGAGTTGGCGCATATATCGAAGGCGATACTTGAGCGAATGCCCGAGCTTGCGAAGTCTCCTGTCAGTCTTTGTGCGAAGGCGCCGTCTTCCCCACGGCGTTTGAGCGCGCAAATTGAGATAGAAGTCCTTTTCTGGATGCTGGCACTCGACACTATCAGGTTTCGCGTGAATGAAGTGCACGATCACCGCGTCAGCGAAGTCGTTCCCTCTCTGGGCGTTCCAAATCCACTCAAGTGACAACACCCGGCCCGTCGACAGGACGTTCAGGACATCCTGATCCATAAATGTATAGTTGTTGATTTGCAGTAGCTCGATCGCTTTTCGCGTAAGCCCTTCATTTCGCCACTTCTTTACATCGAGGACCAGAACGCCGGAGTTAAAATAAAGCTCATCGTCATTCCGTCCCAAACGACGATTCAGCTTCGCGCCACCAACCGTGCAGCACGCTGCCACGAGATTATCTTGGAGGTCGGTCTCGAAAAGATGCGAGATGTCGCCTTTTACGATAACGTCGGCGTCCAGATAGACGATACGTTCGCAGGTTTCATCGACAATCTCGGGCATGAGCAGACGGCCGTAGATGGACCGGCTCCAATATGACGTCGTTTTGAGATTCTCAATTCGACCCGCCATTTCCTTCGTCATGTCGACAAAGGTTACTTCTCGATCCGCGGCCGCAGCAATATTGGCTTTGTCAGCCTCTGTAAGACGATCGGCAAGTATCCAGAACTGAACAGCACCGACATTTCCGAACTGATGAACCGATCGTAGCATGACACCGGCGAGTTCAACATAATTTCTATCTATACAGCACGCGAGAATCATCAGGACGCTTCTAAATTGAAAATATTCCAGCGAGGCCGCTACCAAAGAGAGCGTAGAGATGTCAATTCCCGAGTTCAGGGCGTGGCAGATCAAGCAGCGTCATTTATCGACGAGCGGATGCAGACGCTGTCGGCGGCGGGTTGAATCACTCGCCCTCAGGCCTATCTCGACTGGCATGGCGCTTGGAATAGCAATCGGCACCGCCATCGGGGCGGCAACCGGATCGATCCTCTTCGAAGATACCGCAATCGGCATCGCCGTCGGCATTGCGCTTGGCGCGGCGGCCGGAGGCTTTGCGCGGAGAGGCCGATAGGTAGACATAGCGAAACCGGCCGGTGCCAGCCGTCAATTCCAATAGCGTCTTTGATTGGAGAAGATTGGTAGCGGGGGGCGGAATTGAACCGCCGACCTCAGGGTTATGAATCCTGCGCTCTCACCAACTGAGCTACCCAGCCACAACTCGAACAAGCCATTCGCAAAGCGCTCGGCCCGTCGGTGAGCGGGTTATTAAGAGCGTCTCGGCTTTGTGTCAAGCACATGAAGGAGAAAAAGGCTGCACCGCAGCATCGCCTTTCCCAAGAAATTTATGCAGCCACCGGCTGGCTCAGAAGTGCCTTCAGCGAGGCCTCGGCGGCGGGCTCACGTTCGGAGCGCTCGATGAAGCCGCCGCCGAAAACGCGGGCGTCGTCGCCGGGCGCGGAATAGAGCGCGCAGGCCTGGCCGGGCGCGATGCCGGCTTCGCCGACGGTCAGATCGACATAGATGCCCGAGGCGTCGCCACGCAGAACGGCGGGCTCCGGCACGCGGGTGGAACGCACCTTGGCATAACAGGCAAAGCCTTCGCCGGAGGCCGCCTGGAGAAGCTCCTCATCGCCCAGCCAGTTGACGTCGCGCAGATAGACGCGGTGCGTTTCCAGCGCTTCCTTGGGGCCGACGATGACGCGGCGCGAGCGGGCGTCGAGATAGACCACATAGAGCGGCTCGCCGGTGGCGACGCCGATGCCGCGGCGCTGGCCGATCGTGTAGTGCAGGATGCCGTCATGCTGGCCGAGCACGCGGCCGTCGAGATGGACGATCTCGCCGGCGAGCGCCGCATTCGGCTTCAGCTTGTTGATGACGTCGGAATACTTGCCCTGCGGCACGAAACAGATGTCCTGGCTGTCGGCCTTCTTGGCAACGACAAGGCCCATCTCTTCGGCCAGCTTGCGGGTCTCCGCCTTCGGCAGACCGCCAAGCGGGAAGCGCAGATAATCGATCTGCTCCTGCGTCGTCGCGAACAGGAAGTAGCTCTGGTCGCGATCGGCATCGGCCGGGCGGTAGAGCGCACGGCGGCCGGGATTGCCGGGCGCCGGGTTGGGCCGCGAGCGGATATAGTGGCCGGTCGCCAGCGCATCGGCGCCGAGTTCCTTGGCAGTCTCGAGGAGATCGGCAAACTTGACCGTCTGGTTGCAGGAGACGCAGGGGATCGGCGTCTCGCCCGCCACATAGCTTTCCATGAACGGATTGATGACCGTGTCGCGGAAGCGCTTTTCGTAATCGAGCACATAATGCGGAATGCCGAGCGTCTCGCAGACGCGGCGCGCATCGTCGATATCCTGACCGGCGCAGCAGGAACCGGCGCGGTGGACGGCGGCGCCATGATCGTAGAGCTGCAGGGTGATGCCGAGCACATCGTAGCCCTGGTGTTTCAAAATCCCGGCCACGACGGAACTGTCCACGCCGCCGGACATGGCGACGACGACACGGGTGTCTTCGGGCTTCTTGTCAAAATCCAGTGTGTTCACGAGGTACTGCCAACTCTGCGCTCAGGAAATACGATTGTAGCGATCCGTGCCTTGCCCTGCAAATGCCGCGGATTGTGCTGCCGCCGGCGGGGTCGGCCGCCGGTCTTTCATTGGCGCTGGATATAGAAAGGAACGCCCCGTCACGCAAGGGGCGCGTAGAACGGCCTCACTCCGCTGCCTGCCTGCGCGGCACACCGTTGCCGCCATCCATCACCGCCCTCACGTGCGGCAGCGCATGCGGATAGTCCTGCTGGATGAAATCGATCAGCTTTTCGCGGATTTCGCAGCGCAGGTCGAAGGTGCGGCCGGAATTGGACGCCGACGCGAGGATGCGGATTTCCATCACGCTCTCCTTGAAATCGGTGACGGCGACATTGACCACCCGCTTGTCCCAGAGTTTCGAGGCGGCCAGGATCTCCTCCACCTTCCTGCGGATGACGGGCACCGGCACGCTGTAATCGAGATAAAGCATGACATTGCCGATCAGCGAGGCGCTTTCGCGGGTCCAGTTCTGGAAGGGGTTCTCGATGAAGTAGCTGAGCGGCAGGATCAGCCGCCGCCAGTCCCAGATCTTCACGACGACATAGGTGGAAGTGATCTCCTCGACATTGCCCCACTCGCCCTCGACGAGCAGCGCATCGTCAATGCGGATCGGCTGGGTGATGGCCAGCTGGATGCCGGCAAACAGGTTCTTCAGCACCGGCTGGAGCGCCAGACCAACGACGATACCGGCGACACCGGCCGACGCCAGCAGGCTGACGCCATACTGCTTGACGGCATCGAAGGTCATCAGGCAGGAGGCGATCGCCACCATGACGATCAGGAGGTCGGCGATCCGCTCTATGATGCGCGACTGGGTCACGTGCTTGCGGGCGAGAAGATTGTCCTCGGCATCCAGCTTGAAGCGCCGGAGATAGACGGTCATCCAGATATGCTTGGCGGTCCGCGCCATCGCCGCAACGAGAATGATGAAGGCGATCAGCAGGATGTGGCGCAGCGTCGAGGCTTGATATTCCGTCAGCGGCGAGACGGTGGCGGCAAAGGACAGCGCCGCGGTCAGGATCGCCAGCCGCGCCACCCGTTCGAGGCGCGAAACCAGCGATCGCCAGAAGAGATCCCGCTCGGCAACGATGCGTGTCAGCAGGCGGAAGGCGAGCCGGTGGATGAAGAGCGCCAGCGCCACGACGGCGGCGAAGATGACGGTGCTTGCCAGCCAGTCCGGAAGCCAGAAGCCTTGGGCGCGAATTTCGTTCACAAGGTCGGTCATGCCCCGGGAGCTAGGGTGCAGCGCAGCATAGAAAAGAGCCGGAGATCAAAAAGACTGCTCCGGCTCCGTCCGGCCATTCAGTTATCGAGGCAGGGATCCGCGAAAAGGAAGCCTTCAGCGCGCCTGATAGCGTCTTCAGGCTGACGACGATCCAGATCATCGCAAGAGCTGCAACGAGCGCTGCGCCAAGCCAGGTCAGCAGCGGAAATGCGAGAAGCTGGCCAAGGCGCAGAGTAGCGACCGCATAGACCCCGATCGGAAAGGTGAAGGCCCACCAGCCGAGATTGAAAGGCAGCTGGCCGCCGCGGGCATGGCTTGCGGTCGTCGCAATGGCGATCGCCAGCCACCAGAGCCCGTAGCCCCAGAGAAGCACGGCACCGAGCAGGCTTGCACCGGCCATGGCGGAGGCCAGGTCGCCAAGCCCTCTTGCCGCCAGCACGCCGCCGCTATTGGCGGCAAAAAGTGCGAGGCCGAAGGCACCGGTGCCGATCGGGCCAAGCGCCAGAAACCCGGTCGCGCCCATGCTGGCCGGCGGCAGCTTGTGCAGCGCCATGCGCAGGAAGAGGATGACGAGGATACCAAGCGCCAGCGGCACCGAGCATGCCCAGAGCACATAGCTGGTGAACAGCATGGTGAACTGCGCGCCATCCCCCGCAAGATGCGGGATCAGCAGCGCGCCGCCGCCTGCGGTGACCTCCGAGGCAACGACCGGCAACAGCCAGACGCCGGTCATCTCATGGATCGCGTGCTGCTGGCGCGTGAACATCGCAAAGGGGATGGAGAGACCAGCGAGCACAGCCAGCACCGCATCGAGCCACCAGAGTACCTCGGCGATCTCGATCGCCGTATCGCCCATCAGCGGCACACCGAAGATCACGAAGCCGTTGATGATGGTGGCAAGCCCATCGGAATGCAGCCGAAGAACATCGACAGCACCGGATGATTGAGGACGCGCTGGGCATCCGCGGGGTAGAGAACCCATTTCGCGGCATAGATCGCGGTCAGCCCCGCAAAGAGCAGGATGTTCAGGATCCACAGTACCTCGCCCACACTGTAGAGCACGGGGGCTGACGGAAACTGCGCCAAACAGACACCAAGGATCCCGGTGCCCATCGTCGCCGCGAACCAGTTGGGGGTGAAATGGCGGATGATCCGCAGGCCCTCGCTGGAGATACCGTCGGTTTCGATTTTCATGAGAATGGTCATGCCGCTTGCCTCGTCTTTCTGGCATCACGAATAAACGCCTCAATTAATCGCTTCCAACGAATTGTAATTGTCATTTCATTCGATAAAATCGAACATATGACCTTGGAACAGCTCCGCATCTTCGTCGAAGTCGCCGCCCGCCAGCATGTGACGCGGGCCGCGGAACATCTGAACATGACGCAATCGGCCGTCAGCGCCGCGATCACGGCGCTGGAAACGCGCCATGGCGTGACGTTGTTCGATCGCGTCGGCCGCTCGATAGTTCTCAACCAGACCGGCCAGTTGTTCCTGAAAGAAGCGCAGCAGGTATTGGCGAGCGCCCGGGCGGCGGAAGCGGCGCTGATGGATCTCTCGGGCCTGATGCATGGCGAGCTGTCGATCGCCACTAGCCAGACGGTCGCCGCCCATTGGCTGGGGCCGAAGCTCGCCGCCTATCGCAGCCGCTATCCCGGCATCAAGCTCAATGTCGGCATCGGCAATACGGCGGACACCGCCGATGCCGTTATGAACGGCAAGGCGGAAATCGGGCTGATCGAGTGGCGGGAGGAGAGGCGCGGCGTCGCAGCCCGGCAAGTGGCGATCGACGAGATGATCGTCATCGTCGGCCGCGACCACCCGTGGGCAGATGGCAAGCCGCGCCGTGTGAAGGATTTCAAACAGACGTCCTGGGTGGTGCGCGAGGCGGGATCCGGCACCCGCCACGCATTCGAGAGCATGATCGAGGCGAAGGGCATGACGCTTGCAGCGCTCGACGTGGCGCTGATGATGCCCGCCAACGAGCCAATCATCGGCGCCGTCGAGGCAGGTTTGGGCGCGACGCTGATGTCGCGCAGCATCGCCGCGCCGTTTCTGAAGAGCGGATCGATCGCCGAAGTGGCGGTAACGCCGCTGCCACGGCCATTCTTCCTGCTGCGGCATGAGGAGCGCTATCGCAGCAAGGCGGCGGATGCCTTCGATGCGATGATCTCAACCGTGGGCGGCGCGCTTTAGCGGCGCTTCGGCATCGATCAGCCGCTCGGCCTCGCGCTGCGGCATCGGCTTGCCGAGCAGATAGCCCTGCACCTCGGCAAAACCTTCCTGGCGCAACCTGTCCAGCTGCTCTTCGGTCTCGATGCCCTCGGCCAGCGTCACCGCGTTGAAGCCGGAGCCGATACCCGCGACGGCGCGGATGATCGCAAGATTGCCCGGATCGCTCTCCATGCCGGCGACGAAGCTGCGGTCGAGCTTGATCTTGTCGAAGGCGAAGGCACGCAGATAGCTGAACGAGGAATAGCCGGTGCCGAAATCGTCGATGGCGATGCGGATGCCCAGCTCCTTCAGCGCCCTGAGCAGCGGCAGGCTCTGCTCGACATCGGCCAGGAAGACGGATTCGGTGATCTCGATTTCCAGCCGCTGCGGCTGCAGGCCGCTGTCGCTGAGCGCCGAGACGACGGTTGCCAACAGCGTGTTGTGGCGGAACTGACAGACCGAGAGATTGACGGCGATCTTCAGATACTCCGGCCAGGACGCCGCGGCCCGGCAGGCCTCGCGCAGCACCCACTCGCCGATCGGCACGATCAGCCCGGTATCCTCGGCGATCGGGATGAATTCCATCGGCGCCACGAGCCCGCGGGCCGGATGACGCCAGCGGATCAATGCCTCGAACCCGGCAAGCCGCCCCGTCGCAGCCTGGACGATCGGCTGGTAGTACAGCTCGAACTGATCCTTCTCTAGCGCATCGCGCAGCTCTGCCGTCAGCTGGTGGCGCCGTTCCGCCTCCAGCCGCATCTCGGCCTCGTAGAAGCGATAGGTCGAGCGGCCGCTTTCCTTGGCGGCGTAAAGCGCCAGGTCGGCATGGCGCATCAGCACATCGGCATCGCCCGCCTGCTGTGGCGCGAGCGCCACGCCGATCGAGCAGGTCACATGCTCGTTGCTGCCATCGAGATCGAAGGGGGCGCTCAGAACGGCAAGCAGCTGCTCGGCAAACCGCTTGGTGCGGCCGCAATCGCCGCCCTTGAGTACAACGGCAAACTCATCACCGCCGAGCCGGGCGACGAGATCGCCATCCTCGACCAGCATCTGCAGCCGTTTCGCCACCTGGCAGAGCAGAGCATCGCCGGCCGCATGACCCTTGCTGTCATTGATGAGCTTGAAATGGTCGACATCGAGATAAAGCAGCGCCACTGGCGCCTCGGCAGTGGCCGCAACCGCGTGGCTCTCGATGAAATCCGCGAAGGCAGCGCGGTTCGGCAGCCCGGTCAGCGCGTCATGCATGGCGAGATGCGCGAGCTTCGCCTCGAAAGCGCGCTCCTCGGTCACGTCCTGCGAGATGCCAAGCAGATAACGCCGCGCCCTGCCCTCCGCCGCCGGCAGCGCCCGCTTCACCGTCTTCAGCAGGCGGTGCCCGCCGCCGCGCTTCGGCACCGTTTCTTCGAAGGTCACGGTGATGTCTTCATCCAGCACTTGCCGGTCCTGCTCGCGGAAGAAGCCGGTCTTGTCGCGGAACACCATACGATCGGTCTTGCCGACGATCTCGCGGCCCGGCATTTCGGCGATCGCCGCGCTCTGCCGGTTGAACAGCACATAACGCCCGTCGTCTTCCATATCCTTGACGAAGACGCCGACCGGCAGGTTGTCGACGATGCTGTCGAGCAGCGAGCGGGTATCGGTGACCTGCCGCCTTGCGGCATTCACCTCGCTCCGATCCTGCACGATGGCGAGAATGGCATCGCCGCCGTCGAACCGCACCTCGCGGCCATAGGTCAAAACTTCGAATGCCTCGCCGGTCGCCTTCAGATGCGTCCAGCGCTCGGCGCGCTCGATATCGGTACGCCCCTGAACGGCAGTCATCATCCGCTCGCGTTCGGCCGGCGGGCGGATGTCGAGCACGGTCATTTCCCGGAACTGCTCGGCCGAATAGCCGTAGAGATCATGGGCGGCATTGTTGACGATGAGGAAGCGCAGCGTCCGGGGATCATAGACCCACATCGGTGACGGATGGGTTTCGAACAACGACCGGAAGTCGTCGTTCGGAACTTGAAATTCATCGGTCTTCGTCGTGGTGGGGGCCATGAAGTCTTTTCGGATACAAACAGCGGACCGCGATGTTGTAACGCAAAAAGCTGAATAAATTCAAAATGATAGGATGCATAAACTTTGTGCGATCGCTTATTTAATAAGCAGCCTCGGATAGATTTATGCCGCCGGATCGCGCAAAAGATGCATAGAGGAAGTTCGATCTCTACTTTGCGCCACTTGGCGCCCGGTCAATGCTGGTGATGCGTGCACTGGCCATGATCGGCAAGGATCTCGATCACCCGGCACTGATCGACGCGGCCGTGCCCGCAGCCCTCGACCATGACTTCAAGCTCCGCCTTCAGCGCCGTCAGGCTGCGGATGCGCTGCTCGACCTCCGCCAGCCGCGCCTTGGCAATCGCATCGGCCGAGGCGCAGGATTGATGCGGATCGTCCTGCAGCGTCAGCAACGTCCTGATCGCATCGACCTCGAAGCCGAGTTCGCGCGCATGGCGGATGAAGGCGAGGCGCCTGACGTCCTCGGGCTCATAGGAGCGCTGGTTGCCTTCGCTGCGAACCGGCGCGGCAAGCAACCCGATGCCCTCGTAGTACCGGATGGTCGGCACCTTGACGCCGCTCTGGCGCGCAGCATCTCCGATAGTGATCTTTTTCATGATCGCCTCTTGCACCTCTAGTCGCTAGAGGATGTAGGAAGAACACCGGTAGATGACAAGGAACCGGATCATGGCTGTAACATCTCAGGCAAAATACCGCGTCGGCGGCATGGATTGCGCCTCCTGCGCATCGAAGATCGACACGGCCGTTCGCCGCCTTCCCGGCGTCGAGGATGTCGCCGTCTCGGTTACCGCGGGCACGATGACCGTCAGCCACGACGGCAGCAGCGATCTCGGCGCCATCGAGAAGCGTGTGACGGGGCTCGGCTACTCCGTCGTCCCCATGCCGCTCGGCAAGCAGAGCGCCCCTGCCCCGTCATCTCCCGCGCATCACGATCATGACCACGCCGGTCACGATCACTCCCACCATGACCACGACCACGCGGAAATCGAAGGGCTGCACGGCCACGACCATGCGCCGATGGACGGTCCATGGTGGAAAAGCCGGAAGGGCCAGCTCACCATCCTGTCCGGCATCGCTTTCGCAGTCGCCTATGCGGCCGGCCATCTCCTGCCACAGATCTCTGCCTATGCCTTCACTGTCGCCATGCTGATCGGCCTGATCCCGATCGCGCGGCGCGCGGTCATGGCAGCGCTTGCCGGCACACCCTTCTCGATCGAGATGCTGATGACCATCGCTGCCGTCGGCGCCGTCATCATCAATGCCGCCGAAGAAGCCGCGGCCGTCGTCTTCCTCTTCCTTGTCGGCGAATTGCTCGAAGGCGTTGCGGCAGGCCGCGCCCGCGCCAGCATCCAGTCACTGACGACGCTGGTCCCGAAGAGCGCATTGCTGGAAGAAAACGGCGCGACACGCGAAGTTCCCGCCGAAGCCCTCGCCGTCGGCTCGATCATTCTCGTGCGCCCCGGCGATCGCATCTCCGCCGACGGCATCATCGTCTCCGGCGAAAGCGCCATCGATGAATCGCCGGTGACTGGCGAAAGCGTTCCCGTTCGCAAGGGACCCGACGATACGGTCTTCGCCGGCACCGTGAATGGCGACACGGCGCTTCGTATCCGCGTCTCCGCCGCCGCTGCCGACAATACCATCGCCCGCGTCGTCAAGCTGGTAGAAGAAGCCCAGGAATCCAAGGCACCGACGGAGCGCTTCATCGACCGCTTCTCGCGCTATTACACGCCGGGCGTCGTCGCGGTCGCCGCGCTCGTCGCCGTCCTGCCGCCGCTCGTTGCCGGTGGTTCCTGGAGCGAATGGGTCTACAAGGGCCTTGCCATCCTGCTGATCGGCTGCCCCTGCGCGCTCGTCATCTCCACCCCCGCCGCCATCGCCGCATCGCTCTCCTCCGGTGCTCGCCGCGGCCTGCTGCTGAAGGGTGGCGCCGTTCTGGAAGGTCTCGGCAAGATCACCGCCGTAGCGCTCGACAAGACCGGCACGCTGACCGAGGGAAAGCCGAAAGTCACCGACATCCTCGCCTTCGGCAGCTTCACCGAGGCGCAGGTCCTCTCGCGCGCCGCAGTGCTGGAGCGCAGCTCCAGCCACCCGCTGGCGCTGGCGATCCTCAACCGCGCAGCGGCAGACAAGGTACCCGTGCCCCCGGCATTCGAAGTCGCCGCCATTGCCGGCAAGGGCATGACCGGCCGCGTCGGAGGCGAGCAGCTCGATCTCTTCTCTCCCGCCGCAGTCCGCGAACAACTGAGCCCGGAACAGGACAGCGCGATCCAGGCGCTGAACGATCAAGGCAAGACGGTCTCGATCCTGCTCGTCAACGGCGCGATCGCCGGCGTTATCGCCATGCGCGACGAGCCGCGCGATGATGCGGCAGCCGGGCTCAAGGCGCTGACAGCACGCGGCGTCAAGGTGGTGATGCTGACCGGCGACAACGCCCGCACCGCCAAGGCGATCGGCGAGCAGCTCGGCATTGAGGTGCGCGCCGAGCTGATGCCTGAAGACAAGCAGCGGATCGTCGGCGAACTGAAGCAGCAAGGCTTCACCGTCGCCAAGGTCGGCGACGGCATCAACGACGCCCCTGCCCTTGCCGCTGCAGATATCGGCATTGCCATGGGCGGCGGCACCGATGTGGCGCTGGAAACCGCCGATGCCGCGATCCTCCACGGCCGCGTCGGTGATGTCGCCGCCATGATCGCGCTCTCGCAGCGGACGATGCGCAACATCTTCCAGAACATCACCATCGCGCTCGGTCTGAAGGCCGTGTTCCTGGTGACGACGATCATCGGCATCACCGGCCTCTGGCCCGCGATCCTCGCCGACACCGGCGCGACGGTTCTGGTGACGATCAACGCGCTGCGTCTGTTGCGCCCGGCGCGTTGAAAAATCCGGACCCGCGGAACATTTTGCCCTGTCGCGCATTCACGCTCGCGGGCGGACTGCGCCCTGGCGATTTCAGCGGGAGGACACCATGGATCGCAAAAGTCTTATGGCATTGCTGGGCATTCTGGCCGTTGCGGGCTACCAGAACCGCGACAACATCACGGCGACGCTGCGCGAGATGACCGGCGGCGGGCAGCCGCAGGGCTCCGGAGCGCAACCCGGCGGCGCCGCTCCACAGGCCGATGGCGGCCTCGGTGGCCTGCTTGGCGGCATTCTCGGCGGCGGCCAGGATGGTGGCGGTGTCACGCAATCCGGTGGCCTTGGCGGACTGGGCGGCCTGCTCGGCGGTCTCGCCAGCACCGGCCTCGGCGATCTGCTCAAGGGCAATTCCGCCGGCGGCATCCTGAGCGGCGGCCTTGGCGGTCTGCTCGATCACTTCCAGCAGAACGGCTTCGGCGACACGGCAAACTCCTGGGTTTCCTCTGGAGAGAACAAACCGATCGACAACGGCCAGCTCTCCCAGGCGCTCGGCCCCGACATTCTGGACGAGCTCGCCAAGGCGACCGGCCTGAACAAGGACGACCTCCTCGCCCGGCTTTCGAAAACATTGCCGCAGGCCGTCGATGGGCTGACGCCGCAGGGCCGCGTGCCTGACGCGGGCAGCATCAGCGCCTGACCCCCATCGCACGAAAAAGCCCGGCGCAGTCTCCCGCGCCGGGCTTTTCTTTGTCTTCCTGGGAGGAAAATCAGTCGACCGCGAAGACCAGCGGCTTTGCCTGGCGGATCGCCGCATTGGCCGTCAGCTTCGCCAGAACTTCATCGCTCAGCGGACCATCGACATAGAGCAGCGCGATCGCATCGCCGCCCTGCTTGTCACGGCCGAGCTGGAAGTTGGCGATGTTGACGCCGGCGGAGCCGAGCGTCGTGCCGATGAAGCCGATCATGCCGGGAACGTCGGTATTGGTGATGTAGACCATGTGCGAACCGACATCGGCGTCGAGGTTGATGCCCTTGATCTGGATGAAGCGCGGCTTGCCATCCGAGAAGACGGTACCGGCAATCGAGCGCGTCATCGTGTCGGTCTTCACCGTCAGCTTGATATAACCGTCATAGACGCCGGTCTTGTCGCGCTTGACTTCGGAAAGGACGATGCCCTTTTCCTTGATCATGACGGGAGCCGAAACCATGTTCACATCGGCAACCTGGCTGCGGATCAGGCCGGCCAGCGTCGCAGAGGTGAGTGCCCGGGTGTTCATGCCGGCGGTGACGCCGTCATAGAGGATCTCGATTTCCTTAATCGGCTCGTCGGTGACCTGGCCGACAAAGGCGCCGAGAACGTCGGCGAGCTTGATGAACGGCTTCAGGATCGGCGCTTCTTCAGCGGTGATCGACGGCATGTTGATGGCGTTGGAAACGGCACCCTTGACCAGATAGTCGGACATCTGCTCGGCAACCTGCAGAGCGACGTTCTCCTGGGCCTCGGTGGTCGATGCGCCCAGATGCGGCGTGCAGACGACGTTCGGCAGACCGAAGAGCGGGCTTTCCTTGGCAGGCTCGACTTCGAAGACGTCGAAACCGGCACCGGCGACATGGCCGGACTTGATGGCTTCGGCAAGGGCAGCTTCATCGACCAGGCCACCACGGGCGCAGTTGATGATGCGCACGCCGGGCTTGGTCTTGGCGAGGTTTTCCTTGCCGAGAATGCCGCGGGTCTTGTCCGTCATCGGAACGTGGAGGGTGATGAAATCAGCCTGGGCGAGCAGCTCGTCGAGCTCGACCTTGGTGACGCCCATTTCCTGGGCGCGCTCGGCCGAGAGGAAGGGGTCATAGGCGAGGACATGCATGCCGAGGCCAATCGCCTTCTTGCAGACGATGCCGCCGATATTGCCGGCGCCGATGACGCCGAGCGTCTTGCCGGTGATTTCGACACCCATGAACTTCGACTTTTCCCACTTGCCGGCCTGCGTCGAGGCATCGGCCTGCGGCAGCTGGCGGGCAACGGCAAACATCAGCGCGATGGCGTGCTCGGCGGTGGTGATCGAGTTGCCGAAAGGCGTATTCATGACAATGATACCGCGGCGCGATGCAGCCGGGATATCGACATTGTCGACGCCGATGCCGGCGCGGCCGATGACCTTCAGGTTGGTCGCCGAGGCGATCAGCTTCTCGGTCGCCTTGGTGGCCGAACGGATGGCAAGGCCGTCATAGTTGCCGATGATTTCGGCGAGCTTGTCCTTGTCCTTGCCGAGCTGCGGCTGGAAATCGACTTCGACGCCGCGGTCACGGAAAATCTGGACGGCGGTTTCCGACAGTTCGTCGGATACGAGAACGCGAGGTGCCATTGGGGGCTTCCTTCAAAAAGTTCAGCGATGGATGAAATCAGGGATGCTGGGCTCCGCCATCAAGACGGAGCCGTATGCGATCAACTCAGGCAGCAGCCTGGGAAAGCGTAGCTTTCTGCGTTTCGAAGGCCCAGGAGAGCCACGGCATCAGCTTCTGCATGTCGGATGCCTCGATCGTCGCACCGGCCCAGATGCGCAGGCCCGACGGGGCATCGCGGTAAGCGCCGATATCATAGGCGACGCCTTCCTTTTCGAGGAGAGCGACGAGACCCTTGGCGAAATTCGCCTGGCCGTCCGCGTCGAGAGCGACGACATCCTTGTCGACGATCTTCAGGCAGATGGAGGTGTTGGAAGCCGTCTCGGCCTTGACCGCCAGGTTGGCGATCCAGTCATTGGCGGCGATGAAATCGGCGATGACCTTGGTATTGGCATCGGCACGCGCCATCAGCGCCTTCAGGCCACCGAGCTTCTGAGCCCAGAGCAGCGCATCGATATAGTCTTCGACGCAGAGCATCGACGGCGTATTGATCGTCTCGCCGGTGAAGATGCCCTCGATCAGCTTGCCGCCCGAGGTCATGCGGAAGATCTTCGGCAGCGGCCAGGCCGGCGCATAGGTCGTCAGGCGCTCGACGGCGCGCGGCGACAGGATGATGACGCCATGAGCGCCCTCGCCGCCGAGAACCTTCTGCCAGGAGAAGGTGACGACATCGAGCTTGGCGAAGTCCATGTCCTGGGCAAATGCCGAGGAGGTCGCGTCGCAGATCGTCAGACCCTTGCGGTCGGCAGGGATGAAATCGGCGTTCGGAACGCGGACACCCGAAGTGGTGCCGTTCCAGGTGAAGACGACGTCGCGGTCGAAATCGATGGTCGAGAGATCGGGCAGCTCGCCGTAACCAGCTTCGATCTTGCGGACGTCCTTCAGCTTCAGCTGCTTGACGACATCGGTGACCCAGCCGGCGCCGAAGCTTTCCCAGGCGACCATGTCGACGCCGCGCTCGCCGAGCAGCGACCAGAGCGCCATTTCGACGGCGCCGGTATCGGAGGCGGGAACGATGCCGATGCGGTAATCCGCGGGCACTTCCAGAATTTCACGGGTAAGATCGATGGCCTGCTTCAGCTTCGTCTTGCCGACTTTCGCACGGTGCGAGCGGCCGAGAGGCGCGTCGGAGAGAGCATCGAGCGACCAACCGGGGCGCTTCGAGCAAGGGCCAGAAGAAAAATGGGTGTTATTCGGACGTACGTCCGGCTTTGCGGTGGCAGTGGCCATATGTATACCCTTCCAGGTAATTAGCCTCTCGTTGGGGAGAGGTGTCCCACCGCCGTAGATACAGACGTCGCCCGTCTGGGTCAACGGAGAAGTGTCGCAGCCTGAGGATTTTTTGACGCAGGCGCGACGGATGGCCACAAATGCAAAAAGCCGCCCGAAGGCGGCTTTCGCAAATCAGTCTCGATCCGATTACTTGTAAACCGGCTGCTGCAGCGGGATCGCCGGAGCGGGTTCGTAGGCAACGGGCTCCTGGCAACCGCCGAAGAGGTAACGGGCACCGGCGCGGACTTCGTGGACGTTGAAGCCCTTGTCACGACCCGGGCCGCCGTTTTCAGCGTAGCCGAACATGCTGCCGCCGTTGACATGCAGGAAGCGGTAGCCGAGGTCGGCCTTGACGTTGCAGCTGACGTCGATGGAGGTACCGGCCATCAGAGCGTAGCTGAAGCGCCAGTTGCCCTTGCCCTTATGCGTAACTTCGTCATCGCAACCGCCGCCGTCGTCCTGGCAGGCGACGTTGCGGAGGTTGTTCCACTTGACGTAGGAGCCACCGATACCGGCACCGGCGTAAGGCGTGAAGATGCCGTAGGTGCCGAGATCGACATAGGCGTTGGCCATCAGGTTCCAGGCGCTCAGCGACGAACGATCGCTCGACGTGCAAGGCTCGAGCGGCGAGCCGCACTCGCCCGTGGTCGAACCGTGGAAGTCAGCCTTGGTCAGGTAATCCAGCGTCAGATCGGTGCGCAGGTAGTTGTTGACCTGGTAACCGACACCGCCGCCGACGGTGAAGCTGTCGCGAAGATCGGCGCTGGTGAAATCAACTTCGTTGTCATTGCTGCCCTGGAAATAGCGGGCGCCGCGCAGATCGGTGAAGCCGTAACCGACGTCACCGCGCAGATACCAGCCGGTCGTTTCCGTGACCGTGACTTCCGGCGGCATTTCCGGAACCGGCTCGACAGGAGCGAGATCGGCCGCCAGTGCATTCGATGTCATCAGCAGTGCGGCGAAGATGCCGGCCAAGCTTCTTTTCATGATCCACTCCAAAGAAGTTACATTGGCCCGGCACGCGCCTGCCAATCTGATACGCTTTGTTTGGATAATGAACGGGAAACGTTAAAACCCGCTTAACTACGAATATTTACCGTGTTTCTTCAGGGATCGCTCACCATAGTCAGTGGCGCAAAGAAAAAGCCGGCGCTGAAAGCACCGGCTTCATGATTGGCTGGAGCGCTTCTTCTTAGGCCGCGCTGCGCACGTTCGAGATCGTGCCGATCAGGTCGTTGACGATGCGCTCGATCTGGGCGCGGTCGTCGCCTTCCGCCATCACGCGGATCAGCGGTTCGGTGCCGGAGGGGCGGATGACGAGGCGGCCGTTCTTGGCGAGCTCGGCTTCGGCATCGGCGATCGCCTTCTGTACCTGGATATCCTCGAGCGGCTTGCCGCCGGAGATGCGGACATTGCGCAGCAGCTGCGGCACCGGCTCGAACCGGCGGCAGATTTCGCTGACCGTCTTGCCGGTGCGCTTGACCGCAGCCAGGATCTGCAGGGCAGCCACGAGACCGTCGCCCGTCGTACCGTAGTCGGACATGACGATATGGCCGGACTGTTCGCCGCCGACATTGTAATTGTGCTGGCGCATATGCTCGACGACATAGCGGTCGCCGACCTTGGTGCGGGCAAGGTTCATGCCCTTGTCTTCCAGGAAACGTTCCAGGCCGAGATTGGACATCACGGTGGCGACGATGCCGTTGCCGCGCAGCTGCTGACTGTCGGCCCAGCTTTCGGCGATGACGGCCATCAGCTGGTCGCCGTCGACGATTGCGCCGTTTTCATCGACGATGATCACTCGGTCCGCATCGCCATCGAGCGCGATGCCGATATCGGCGCGCACTTCATCGACCTTCTTCTGCAGGGCGACCGGGCTCGTCGAGCCGCAATTGAGATTGATGTTCGTGCCGTTCGGTTCGTTGCCGATCGTCACGACATCGGCGCCGAGTTCCCAGAGCGCGGCCGGTGCGACCTTGTAGGCGGCGCCATTGGCGCAGTCGATGGCGATCCTCAGGCCCTGCAGCGTGACGTCGCGCGGCAGCGTGCGCTTGGCATGCTCGATATAGCGGTCGTGAACGCCGTCGATGCGCTTGGCGCGGCCGATATCGTCAGACTTGGCGAGCTGGCCGGAAAGGTCCTTCTCGAGCAGCTCTTCGATCTGCTGCTCGATATCGTCGGAAAGCTTGTAGCCGTCAGGGCCGAAGAGCTTGATGCCGTTATCTTCATAAGGGTTGTGCGAGGCGGAGATCATCACGCCGATATCGGCGCGCAGCGAGCGCGTCAGCATGGCGACGGCCGGCGTCGGGATCGGGCCGAGAACGAAGGCGTCGATGCCGGCGGCGGTGAAGCCCGCGACCATCGCGTTCTCCAGCATGTAACCGGAAAGGCGGGTGTCCTTGCCGATGACGACGCGGTGGCGGTGGCTGCCGCGGCGGAAGATGGTGCCGACTGCGATGCCGACCCGCATCGCCAGATCCGGCGTCATCGGGAAGATGTTCGACTGGCCGCGAATGCCGTCCGTGCCGAAGTAACGTCTTTTCATATGTACCCCTATGCTTCCGGCGCGCCAAGAAGACGGCGCCATGTGCCAAGCAATTCCCGGCTGCGGGAGCGAATCAAATCGCTCGAAATCCACTGATGCAGCCTGCTCATGATAGCGGCATGCCACAAAACGCAGGCGCCATCACGTCAATTACGACGAAAACCGATTATATCGCGTTACTGCACAGGAAAGGCCGGATTTCCTGGGGAAACCCGGCCTCTCTTAAGCTTAGTCCGTTGTACTTTCGGTCAATGCGGCTGCGGCTCGAGGCCACCTTCGGCCTCATCGCCCTTCGACGCCGGACGGGCGCCAGCCTTCGGAACAGCCGAACCACGGCTCGGCGGCGTATCGTCGCCAAGATCGCGCGCCGGCTTTTCGCCGCGGATAAGCGCCTTGATCTCTTCGCCGGTCAGCGTTTCGTATTCCAGCAGGCCCTCGGCAATCGCGACGAATTCGTCGTGATTGTCGGTCAGGATCTGGCGGGCCTCGGTATAGGCGTCCTCGATCAGGCGGCGCACTTCGCTGTCGATCTTCTGGGCCGTCGCTTCGGAGACGTTCTTCGACTGCGAAACCGAATGGCCGAGGAAGACTTCCTGCTGGTTTTCACCATAGGCGACCTGGCCGAGCACGTCGGAGAAGCCCCACTGGGTGACCATCGCGCGGGCAAGCTTGGTGGCCTGCTCGATGTCGGAGGATGCACCCGAGGTGATGTTCTCCTTGCCGAAGGTCAGTTCCTCAGCGATACGGCCGCCCATCATGATGACGAGGCGCGAGACCATCCATTTGTAGCTCATCGAGTAGCGGTCGCCCTCGGGAAGCTGCATGACCATGCCGAGAGCACGGCCACGCGGAATGATCGTTGCCTTGTGCAGCGGATCGGCGACGGCAACCTTGAGCGCCGTGATCGCGTGACCGGCTTCGTGATAGGCCGTGAGCTTCTTTTCCGCCTCGGTCATCGCCGAAGAGCGGCGCTCGGCGCCCATCATGATCTTGTCCTTGGCGTCTTCGAATTCCTGCATGGTGACGACGCGCTTGTTGCGGCGTGCGGCCATCAGGGCAGCTTCGTTGACGAGGTTCATCAGGTCGGCACCCGAGAAACCGGGCGTACCGCGCGCCAGCGTCTTCAGATCGACATTCGGAGCCAGCGGAACGTTGCGGGCATGAACCTTCAGGATACGTTCGCGGCCGACGATATCGGGGTTCGGAACCACGACCTGGCGGTCGAAACGGCCCGGACGCAGCAGCGCGGGATCGAGAACGTCAGGACGGTTGGTCGCAGCGATCAGGATGATGCCTTCATTGGCTTCGAAGCCGTCCATCTCGACGAGGAGCTGGTTGAGCGTCTGTTCGCGTTCGTCGTTACCGCCGCCGAGACCGGCGCCACGATGGCGGCCGACGGCGTCGATTTCGTCGATGAAGATGATGCAGGGCGCATTCTTCTTGGCCTGCTCGAACATGTCGCGGACGCGGCTTGCACCGACACCGACGAACATTTCGACGAAATCGGAACCCGAGATCGTGAAGAACGGCACATTGGCTTCGCCCGCAACGGAACGCGCCAGCAGCGTCTTACCGGTACCGGGAGGGCCGACGAGCAGAACGCCGCGCGGGATCTTACCGCCGAGACGCTGGAACTTCTGCGGGTCACGCAGGAATTCGACGATTTCCTCGAGGTCCTGCTTGGCTTCGTCGACGCCTGCGACGTCTTCGAAAGTCACGCGGCCATGCGCTTCGGTCAGAAGCTTGGCCTTGGACTTGCCGAAGCCCATCGCGCCGCGGGAACCACCCTGCATCTGCCGCATGAAGAACAGCCAGACGCCGAGGATCAAGAGCATCGGCAGCAGCGTGCCGAGATAGCTCAGGAAGCCGGAAGAGCCGTCGGTTTCCGGACGGGCCGAAACCAGGACGTTCTTGGTCTGCAGGCGGTCCAGCAGGCTGTCGTCGATCACAGGCGAATAGGTCTGGAAGGTGGTGCCATTTTCAACATAGCTGCCCGAGACACGGTTGCCCGTGACCACGACTTCCTTCACGCGGCCCGCATCAACCTCACGCAGGAACTGCGAGTAAGGGATTTCGCGCGAGCTCGTCTGTGCCGGCGTCGTCTGGAACATGCTGAAAAGGGCGATCAGCAGAAGCGCTATGATCGCCCACAAGGCGAAATTACGTAAGTTAGGGTTCATTGAACTCCCCAGCACTGGAACAGCCGCCGTTTGGCGGCCGTCTTATTTGAACTCTAACATAGGGTTGCGCTGTGCCGTTGCCAAGGCGATCCCCTGCGTCAGGTGGTTTTTCCGTCAATAAGTCCTAAAGGCAGCGTTGGATAGGGGCGTGTTCCAAATGCCGCCGTCAGGCGCCAAGCGAAAATGAAGTCGAATCGTGTCAAAAAGCGGTCGAACGGCGCAAAATACGGTTCGAGCGCCACGGCGCCCAAAAATGCTCCGGACACATTTGCGTCATCCGCTGGAAAGATCGCCGGCTGGGCGGCAAGGGCACGCTTCAACGCCGATTTCGGCAGGCGGCTTTCGGACGGCGTTTCGGCAGCGATACCGCCGCTTTTTTCGATCCTGATCGGGAAGCTCGCGCCGTTGAAGACGCGGAACCGCCCATCCCAGATGCCGCTCGTGCCGGGAGACAGAGATAGTGGCAAGATGCCGCGGTCTTCGCGGCTGAAATAAAGGCCATCACGGCGCTTGTCGAAGACGACGCGGCCTGCCGTCACCCTCCCCGGCTCGCCGGTCCCAAGGAAAGTCAGAAGCCGCTGCAGCGATTGCGCACCCATCACGAAAGACTGCCCGCCGAAGACCGCGCCGAGACGGCCGAGTGCATAGGCGAATGCCGGATTGCCGATCGCGATGCCTTCGATTGCGATACGCCCGAGACCTGGGGCGCAAAGGGTGAAATGCTTCGTCAGCCAATCCGCCGCTGCATCTGCGAGCGCTGCGCGGCCTTCCGGCTGCGGCAATTCGCGAGCCACAGCATCGGCAGGGATCGCCGCCCGCGTTTGAACCCGCTCATACTTCATGTCGTCATTGCTGGGATCATCCGACCAGCCGACACCACGAGACGTGAGAAAACGTCGGATATCGCCCCGCGTGCTCGCAAGCAGCGGCCGGGCGATCCAGATGGAGCGGTCGAACAGCACCGCATCAGCAATGCCCGTATCTAGGTCGCCGACGGAACCGCGCTTACTGCGCATGATCAGGGTTTCCCGCTGATCGTCGAGCGTATGGGCGGTGACGATGAGATCGGCGCCGAACCCGACAGCGGTTTCGGCGAGCAGCGCATACCGCGCCTCGCGGGCGGCAGCCATGATGCCGGATTTCGGCTTGGCGCCGTGCCAGACAGCGATCCGGTGGGGGATGGAAAGCGATTGGCAGAGAGCAGCGACATCGCGCGCCTCATCCGCCGATCCGGCGCGCAGGTCGTGATCGACCGTTGCAGCGCAGAGGGAAAATTTCGAATGGGGATCGGCTTTGACGGCTTCGGCAAGCGCGACGAGAAGCCCGGTGGAATCGCTGCCCCCTGAAATCGCGACAAGAATGCGCGCGGGTTCGGCAAGCGATTGGAGAAAGCGGCTGACCGCTGCCTCGGGCGACAGGGGGATTTCCGGATACAAGCCGGAAACCCTTAGCAGGCGAGACGCTTCTGTTCGCTCGCGACCTTGCTTATGACAGCGCGCGAAGCCTTCGGATAACGGCGGGTCACTTCCTTGAGCGTTGCGCAGGCCGTGTCGGTGTTATCCAGAGCGGCAAGCGACATGCCGAGCTTCAGCAGCATTTCCGGCGCCTTCTCGGAAGAGCCGTATTTCTGATGCGCGTTCAGGAAGGTCTTGGCGGCCTCGTTGAACTTGCCCTGCGAATAAAGCGCTTCGCCAAGCCAGAAGTTGGCGTCGGCAGCGCGGGCGCTGCCTGGGTACTGGGCGATATACTGCGTGAATTCCTGTTCGGCCGTCGCATAGTCGCCGGAGAGAACATGGCCGTATGCGGCCTTGTACTGGTCGTTCTCGCTGCCGAGCGATGCCGTCTGCTGCGACGAGGTACCGGCGCCCGGAGGCGGCAGCGGCGCGGAACCGACTTCGGCGCCCGGATTGACCGTCCCGCCGACCGGGTTGCCGTTCTGGTCGAAATCCATCGAGCCGAGCTGCTGCGGCGGCTGGCCGAGACCGCTGTTCGACGGCACGTCGTTGGAGGGAGCCGTTTCGGCTCCCTGCGGTGCTTGGATGATCGTTGCGACGTCGTCACCGCCCTGCCCCTGCGAACCGGCCTGCGCCTGGTTCGTCGATGCGGGAGGAACGTCTGCCTCGCTCTTCTTGGTGCCCTTGGTGCTGCCGCCCATCGAGCCGCCGCCGCCACCGCCACCACCGCCCTTTTCGAGCTGCTGGAAGCGGAACTCGTTGTCTTCCTGCGTCTTGCGAAGCGATTCCTGCATCTGCAGGATCTGGTAGCTCATCTCTTCGATGCGGCCGTTCAGCTGACGCAGCTGGTCTTCGAGCTGCTGCACACGCATTTCCGTGCCGCTGCTCTGCACGTTGACGACAGGCGGCATCTGCGCCTGGGTCTGCGCGGGCTTGCCGCCAAGATTCAGACCGAGAAACGATGCGGAGTAAGCCGCTCGCTCGGTTCCCGTCACAGCCGCGAGGCAGAGCACCCCTGCCACGACATATTTCTTCATAGGTATCGTCCTGTCCCAGTGATTCTTCGCGCCCCGATGGCACGAACAGGAGATTTTGCCAATTGCTTTCAAAAAGCAACGGAGTCTGGCCAAAGTGTGTTCAAAAAGAAAAGGCGGCCCGCGAACGGACCGCCTTTCCAAAATGTAATGCGATATCCGCAGATTACATGCCAGCGCCGCCGAGAACGGTAACGGCGCGGCGGTTCTGCGACCAGCAGGAAATGTCGTCGCAGACGGCAACCGGACGTTCCTTGCCGTAGGAGATCGTCTTCATGCGCTGGGCCGGGACGCCGCGCGAAGCGAGGTAGTCCTTGGTGGCAGCAGCACGGCGAGCGCCGAGAGCAAGGTTATATTCGCGGGTACCGCGTTCGTCGGCATGGCCTTCGACGGTGATCGCGTAGTTCGGGTAGCGGGCGAGCCACTGAGCCTGACGGTCGAGCGTCTGGGCAGCGTCTGCACGGATCGAGGTGGAGTCGGTATCGAAGAAGATACGGTCGCCAACGTTGACGGTGAAGTCCTGAGCCGAACCCGGGGTCGCCGCACCAGCGCCGAGGCCGAGATCGCCGGCACTGTTGGCCATGTTCTTCTTGTTGGCGCAGCCAGCAAGAGCCAGACCAGCGACGAGAGCGATCATGACGGGATTGCGGGCGAGATTCTGCATGCGGCTCATAGCCGGGGTATGAATGCGGCTCATGGCCGGGTCTCCTTGCGACTTCATCAGGGTTGCCGGACTGTAACCGTACTCGGTTAACCGCCGCTCAATAAGTATGGTTAACGATTTACTGATTTGTCCCTACATTGCCCATTTTCAGGACTTTGCGGCGACATGAAGGCGTATTCCAGGCTCTCCACTACTCGAGCAGCGGCGACCATGCCGGGTCGGAAGCGTAGGTCGGAGTCTTGATGAGCTGCTCGTTGTAGCCCGTCAGGTCGATCGAATAGAGCTGCGGACCACCGGCACCCGCCGCCTGGCGGAAGAACATGATGACGCGGCCGTTCGGTGCCCAGGTCGGGCCTTCGTTGTGGAAGCCCGTCGTCAGGATACGCTCGCCCGAACCGTCCGGCTTCATCACGCCGATCGAGAACTTGCCGCCCGACTGCTTGGTGAAGGCGATGAGATCGCCACGCGGAGACCAGACCGGCGTCGAGTAGTTGCCGTCGCCGAAGGAGATGCGCGTCTGGCCGGAGCCGTCGGCATTCATCACGTAGATCTGCTGATGGCCGCCGCGGTCGCTTTCGAAGACGATGCGGTTGCCGTCAGGCGAATAGGACGGGGACGTATCGATCGCCGCCGTCGAGGTCAGGCGCGTCGTCGTGCGCGAACGCAGGTCCATCGTGTAGATGTTGGCGTTGCCTTCCTGCTGGAGGCTCATGACGACCTTCTGGCCATCGGGAGAGAAGCGCGGGGAGAAGGTCATGCCCGGGAAGTTGCCGACCACTTCGCGCTGTCCGGTCTCCAGCTGCAGCAGGTAAACGCGCGGCTGCTGGTTGGCGAAGGACATGTAGGTCACTTCCTGGCGGTTCGGCGAAAAGCGCGGCGTCAGAACGAGGTCGCTGCCATCGGTCAGGGTGCGGACGTTGAAGCCGTCCTGGTCCATGATGGCGAGCTGGCGCTTGCGCTGCTGCTTCGTGCCGGATTCCGAGACGAAGACGACGCGGGTATCGAAATAGCCTTCTTCGCCGGTGATCTGCTTGTAGATCGCGTCAGCGATGATGTGGGCAACGCGGCGCCAGTTTTCCGGCTGCGTGTAGAACTGCTGGCCGGTCATCTGCTGGCCGGCGAAGGTATCCCAGAGACGGAACTCGGCGCGAAGGCGGCCGTCGGCCTCCTGCGTGACGCGGCCGGTGACCAGCGCCTGTGCATTGATGACCTTCCAGTCCTCGAAGCGCGGAGCGGCATCGGGGTTCGAAATCTTCTCGATGAAGGCGTTCTTGTTGACGGGCGCGAAAAGACCCGAGCGCTGCAGGTCGGCGGCAATCACCTGAGAGACCTGGGCGCCCATGTCGCCCTGCAGGAAGTCGGTGACGGCGATCGGCAGCGGCTGAACGTTGCCCTTGTTGATGTTGATTTCGACGAGCGCGTTCGCAGGCGTCGTAAACGCACCCGCGGTGACGAGACCCGCCACCATCATCAAGGCGCGGAGAAGGGAAGACTTTCTCATATGACAGAGGCCTTTCAGCATTTAAATCCCTAGATCGCTGGGATCGAAGTTCACGACGACTTCGTTCCAGGCATCGTATTTATCTTTTGGAAGAGTGGAGAACGGCGCGGACTTCATGATCGCGCGATAGGCACCGCCTTCGAGAGCGCGGCGTGTCGCATCGTTGTCGCCACCGGTCGCCTCGACTTCGGGCTGGCCGATGATGTTGCCGTCTTCATCAAGCTTCATGTGCACCTTGATGCGCACTTCGTTCATGCCTTCCATGCCCGGAATGACATTCCAGTTGCCGGCAATCGCGCTCTTCAGCGCATCCATTTCGCTCATCGACAGCTTCGAAGCGCCCTGGGTCGCCTTCTTGGCGCCGAGCGAAGCTTCCTGCGTCGAGCGCTTGGTACCGCCTGCGGAAGGATCGGTCTTGTTCAGAAGGGCGGCGATATCGTCGGCATTGAAGTCGCTCTTCATCGACGAAGCGGACTTGGCCACTTCGCGCTTCTGATCGTCCTTCTTCTTGTCGGTCGGCTTTTCGGCCGTCTTCGGCTGGTCCTGAGGCTTTTCCGGCGGCTTCTCGGCCTGCTTTTCCTCAGGCGGCTTCACCTGCGGCTTGGCAACCGGGGTCGGCACCTTGTCCGGCAGCGCTTCGGCATCAGGCTTCGGCGCTTCCTCGGGCTTCGCCTCCTCGACCGGCTTTTCCTCGGGCTTCGGCGGCGTCGGCGCGACGTCAGGCTTTGTCTGCGGAATGGAAGCGACTTCCTTCGGCTGTTCGACCTCGGTCTCTTCCTTGTTGACTTCCTTCACCTCGTTCGGGATCGGATCAATCTTCTGCGCCGGCTTCTCGCTGGAATTGGCGGCAGCCGCATCCGTATTGCTCGGCTTGGCGTTCGGAACCGGCGTTGTCTTGAGGTCGACCTTGTTGTCGCCGACATTCTCACCCTGGTCGGGCGTCGGCGGACGCGTCGTCGGCTTCGGCGCCGACGTTTCCTTCATCGGCGCCTTCTTGTCGCCCTGCTGCATCTGGGTGATCGATTCGACCGGCACCAGATCGACTGGCATCGCTTCGAAATCATCGACCTTGAAATGCTCGGGCGAGCCGATGCTGACCAGTGCCGCAGCGAGCACCAGTCCATGCAGAACAGCAGATGTGACGACGCTGGTCTTCATCTTGCTTTCTACTGGTCCTTCTTCTGCTGCGTGACGAGGCCGATATTCTTGAAGCCCGCACCCTGGATGCGTGCCATCACGTCGGCGATCACGCCGTAGGGCGCAGTTGCATCACCGCGCACGAAGATGCGCTCGTTGTAGCCGGTCGTGGCGATTGCCTCGAGTTTCGCGGCAACCTCGTCGACCGGGATCGGCGTTTCCTGAAGATAGACTTCGCCGCTGTTCTTGACCGAAATCGTGATCGGCTGCGTCTCGGAATTCAGCGCCTTCGCCTGCGTTTCCGGCAGGTCGATCGGCACGCCGACCGTCATCATCGGTGCTGCGACCATGAAGATGATCAGCAACACGAGCATGACGTCGACAAGCGGCGTCACGTTGATTTCGGAAATTACATTCTTGTTCCGGCCACCGCGGCGGCGGCGTCCGCCACCGCTTCCGGAATTGCCTCCAACAGCCATACCCATGGTCGTTACTCCGCCGTTCCGTTACTGCGCGGCCTGGCGCGGCTGCAGCTTCTCGTCGATCTGGCGCGAAAGGATGGCGGAGAATTCATCCGCAAAGCCTTCCATGCGCGCCGAGAGCTTGCCGGCATCCGCGGAGAACTTGTTGTAGGCGATAACCGCCGGAATAGCGGCAACGAGGCCGATGGCGGTTGCGAGAAGCGCTTCGGCGATACCGGGAGCGACGACCGCGAGATTGGTGGATTTCGAACCGGCGATAGCCTGGAACGAGGTCATGATACCGACGACGGTACCGAACAGACCGATGAACGGACCGGCCGAGCCGATCGTCGCCAGCGAACCGAGACGGGCCGAGAGGCCTTCGGATTCACGCGACAGCGTCACGTCCATGGCGCGGTCGATACGCATCTGCAGACCGATCGGCGACCGGGCGCCGCGCTCGAAGGACTTCTTCCACTCGCGCATGGCCGCAACGAAGATCGCCGCAAGACCGGTATTGTTGCGCTCGGACAGCGTCCTGTAGAGCTCTTCCAGCGACTGGCCCGACCAGAACACCTGTTCGAACTTGTCGAACTGGCGGCGGGCGCGGCCATAGGCCAGATATTTGTCGATGACGATCGCCCAGGTCCAGACCGAGGCTGCCAGCAGCCCGAGCATGACCAGTTTTACGACGATGCCTGCCTGCATGAACAGCGACCAGAGGCTGACGTCGGCCGTTGCTGCTGCCAATCCTGCTTGTTCCATTGATCCAAAATCCCCGAATCCAAACGCCCGGCGCTTGACCGGGCGGCACAAAAAGTGATCTCGCAAGAAATGTCTGGCGACCG
Organism: Rhizobium sp. BG4; assembly: GCF_016864575.1. Lineage (NCBI taxonomy): Bacteria > Pseudomonadati > Pseudomonadota > Alphaproteobacteria > Hyphomicrobiales > Rhizobiaceae > Rhizobium > Rhizobium sp. BG4. The sequence continues at coordinate 2,628,623 of NZ_CP044125.1, read as the reverse complement.
CCGCCTTAAGCCCTGGTCAAGCTCGAAGCTTTTCTTCCGCCTTCCTTGCCGTCAAATTTGGTCAAAGGAAGGCGTGCACCGCACAAACTCTGACTTTCAGAGTAAGACACTATTATGGTTAATAGTTCGTTAGTGTCAGAGTGCGGCGGCAAGCTTATTAAAGCTGATGTTTTTCTAGCCGGTTTTAACCTGATTCAACGGTTCCGGCGGCGGAGCACCGCGCATTTCCTGCAGCGCGGCAATTCCTTCACATGAAACTCATGTTTTTGCAAGGGCGCAATTCCGGCTTTTCAGCTGCCGGAATGCCCTGCTTTACGGCTATTCCGTCTCGATCAGCATCTGCTTCGCCAATGCTTCCGGCAGACGGCGCGGGCGGCCCTTGGCGTTGATGACGGCAATGATGACCTTGGCGGCGATCAGCGGCGTTTCGCCGCGGCGGATTTCCTGCGACAGAACCATCTTCGCGCCGCCGGCCTTTTCGGTCCGCGTCACGATGGTCAGGATATCGTCCATCCGCGCCGGCGTCTTGAAGTCGATTTCCATGCGGTGGACGACGAAGACCAGCCCTTCCTCATCCGCAGTGATCAGCTCGCGCTGCTCGACGCCGAGGCAGCGCAGATAGTCGGTACGGCCACGCTCGAGGAAATGGAGGTAGCGGGCGTGATAGACCAAGCCTGAGAAATCGGTGTCCTCGTAATAGACGCGCTGGATGAGCCGATGGCCCTCCTCCGTCAGCGCCCCGGCAATCAGAAAACCGTCTTCCACCATCATCGTCTCCAAATGGGCATGCCTCTTTGCCGCGGCCGCAGCAGCGGCCGGAGGCATTGAACAATCGTCATAATCTCTAAGTATTCCCGATAGTGGATGAGCACGCAGGAGGCAATGCGATGAAAATTGCAGTGATGGGCGGAGACGGATTCATTGGTTGGCCCACCTCGTTGCATCTCTCCGACGCGGGCCACGACATCCACATCCTCGACAATCTCTCGCGGCGGTGGATCGACACCGAACTCGGCGTGCAATCGCTGACCCCGATGGACTCCATTCAGGAGCGCACCCGTATCTGGCATGCCGAGACCGGCCGGCGCATCCATTTCAATCTCATCGACCTCTCGAAAGACTACGAGCTCCTGAAGAAATGGCTCGGCGAGAACCGCCCTGACGCCATCATCCATTTCGCCGAACAGCGCGCCGCGCCCTATTCGATGAAGAGCGACCGCCACAAGAACTACACCGTCAACAACAATGTCAGCGCCACCCATAACCTGTTGAATGCCATGGTCGAGCTGCAGCTCGATGCGCATCTGATCCATCTCGGCACGATGGGTGTCTATGGCTATTCGACGGTGGGCGCGGCAATTCCCGAGGGATATCTCTCCGTGGGCATCGAGACCTCGGCGGGCGAGACCGCAAGCCAGGAAATCCTCTACCCGTCCAATCCCGGCTCGATCTATCACATGACCAAGTGCCTGGATCAGCTGCTCTTCCAGTTCTACGCCAAGAACGATGCGCTCCGGATCACCGACCTGCATCAGGGCATCGTCTGGGGCACCCATACCGAACAGACCCGCCGCCACCCGCAGCTGATCAACCGCTTCGACTATGACGGCGACTACGGCACGGTGCTGAACCGCTTCCTGATCCAGGCGGCCATCGGCTATCCCCTCACCGTCCACGGCACCGGCGGCCAGACCCGCGCATTCATCCACATTCAGGATTCCGTCCGCTGCATCGAACTGGCCCTGAAGAACCCGCCGGCCCGCGGCTCCCGCGTCGAGATCTTCAACCAGATGACCGAGACCCATCGCATACGCGACCTCGCCGAGATGATCGCCAGGATGAGCGGCTCCGAAATCATCCGGCTGCCGAACCCGCGCAAGGAAGCGCCGGAGAACGAGCTGATCGTGAAAAACGAGAAATTCCGCGCGCTCGGCCTCGACCCGATCACGCTCGAGGCCGGGCTGCTGACCGAGATCGTCGACGTCGCCAGGAAATTCGCCTACCGCGTCGACCGCTCCCGGGTACCTGCGGTGTCCGCCTGGACCAAGGATATTGCCGCGACGATCAATCATGATCCCGAGGGTAAGCGGTTGAAGTCGGTGTCGTGACGGAGACGCTTGTGCTGCGCGGCCTCACCCTACACCTACAGAACGCCCGGCGGTGCCCGGAGCCCCCTCACCCTGCCCTCTCCCCGCGGGGGAGAGGGGGCGTCAGCACAAGCTGCGGTGTTCCCTTCTCCCCCGCGGGGAGAAGGTGGCCCGAAGGGTCGGTTGAGGGGGCCACACGGCGCACCGTCTCTTTCGTTTGCCCTGCAGCCACAGCAGCAGTCGAGCATCATCGCAAGGCGGCAAACTCATGACCCAACCCTCGCGTCACGCCTACATCACCCTCGTCACCAACCCCGACTACGCCAAGGGCGCCACCGCCCTCATTAACTCCCTGCACCAAACCGGCACGAAAGCCGACCTCGTCATCCTCCACACCGGCGCCGTCACACGCGCCGATCTCGCCCCATTCCTGGACAAGGGCTGCCGCCTCATCGAAGTCGCCCACCTCCCGCTCTCGGACGCCTTCAACCAGCGCCACGCCCGCGGCAACGTCCACGCCTCCGCTCCCTTCACCAAAGGCCGCAAGCCCGACTTCCACACGCCGCTCGACAATTTCTGCAAGTTGCGCCTCTGGGAATTGACCGAGTACGACCGCGTGGTCTTCATCGACGCCGATGCCGTCGTGCTGCGCAATATCGATCGCCTCTTCTCCTATCCGGAATTCTCTGCCGCCCCCAATGTCTATGAATCGCTTGCCGATTTTCACCGGCTGAACTCCGGCGTCTTCGTCGCCACACCCTCGAAGGAGACCTTCGCCCGCATGCTGCAGGCGCTCGACGCACCCGATGCCTTCTGGCCGCGCACCGACCAGACCTTCCTGCAGCAGTTCTTCCCGGATTGGCACGGCCTGCCCGTCTATTTCAACATGCTACAATATGTATGGTTCACCATGCCCGCGCTTTGGGACTGGAACAGCATTTCGGTGCTGCATTACCAATATGAGAAACCGTGGGAGACCGATCATCCGAAGGCGGCACAATTGCAGCCGCTGATCAATCTCTGGCACGCGCTCCATGCCGGCAAGGCGCTGCCGGATCTGGCAGCCATGAACAACCCGGAGGTGGCATGAAGGTACTGGTATCGGGCGGCACCGGTCTCGTCGGACGCTATATCGTCGAGGAACTGCTGAATGCCGGATACCAGGTCATCATCGGCGGACGCCACGCGCCGCTGCCGCGGCTGTTTTCCCGCCCCGTCGATTTCGCGCCGCTCTCGCTCGATCCTGATACGGACCATATCGAAGCCTTCGACGACGCCTATTTCTTCGTCCACGCAGCTTTCAGCCATGTGCCCGGCAAATACCGCGGCGGCGAAGGCGATGACCCCAAAGGTTTCAAGCGCCTCAATCTCGACGGCACGGTAAAACTCTTCGAGGCCGCCAGGCGCGCCGGAACCCGCCGCTGCATCTTCCTCTCCAGCCGCGCGGTCTATGGAGATGCCGCTACTTCTCATTTGCAGACCGAAGACCTGCTGCCGAAACCCGATACGCTCTATGGCGAGGTCAAGCTCGATTGCGAACGCGCGCTTGCCCATCTCGCCGGCCCCGGCTTTGCCGCGGTGAGCCTGAGGGCAACCGGCGTCTATGGCGATCTCCTGCCCAACAAGTGGAGCGGACTGATCGACGACTATCTCGACGGCAGGTCGCTTCCGGCGCGGGCGGGAACCGAGGTCCACGGCCGTGATCTCGGCACCGCCGTGCGGCTGATGCTCGAGATCGAGGCATCGCGGATATCGGGCGCGGTCTTCAATGTCTCCGACATCACCGTCGATACGCGCGATATCCTTGCCCGGATACAGGCAGAAACGGGCTGTTCCCACACACTGCCACCGGCGGCAGACAAGGCATCCCTCAACCGCATGCAGACCGCCAAGCTCGAAGGCCTCGGCTGGAAGCCGGGAGGCCTGCCGCTTTTTGCCGAGACCGTAAAGACGCTCGCCCGGCGATTAGTGCCAAGGCCCGCGCAAGCCTGAAGTTGCAGAAATCCCCTCGTAGTATCGGGGGATATGATGCAGATCGCACAGTCGAATGCGCTGAACATTCTGCGCAGCACGCCGCAATCGCTTGCGGCATCGGGAACTTCGAGCAGCGATCCGCAGCTCAGAATGCTTCAGCGCGCCGACGAGGCGCTCAACGCCCTGCAGCAGGACAAGAAATCCTCCGCCGACCTCGCAAAGGAACGCGCCGCGCGCAAGCTCGCGGAACTCCAGCAGCAGGTCGAGATGCTGAAGAGCGGCGGTCTGTCGCCTGAGGCGACCGCCCGGCTCGCAGCACAGCTGTCGCAGAAGATCGCATCCGCCGCAGCGCAATTTGCCTCCGCCGTCGCCGGCGCGGGCGTCACACCCGGCGCAGTCACCGCTGCCTCCACCGAAGCAAGCACGGCAGGAGCAACGGCCACGTCGTCATCGGCGGATGCTGCGTCTGCGGAAGCCGATCCGGCGACCGCCGAGACCGAACCCGTCGATACCGCGCAGGCCCGCAAGGCCTATCAGGACACTGCCGCCGATGGCGAGCAGCAGGCCACCGGCCTGTCTGACGAAGACCGCTCGACGCTGGAGAAATTGCAGTCGCTTCTGCGCGAAGTACGCCAGATCCTCAACAAGGCGATGGACGAGTTGCGCAACGGCAGGACCGGCGCGGACGCAGCACAGGCAATGCCGATGCCGACGGCAGCCTCCGCCATCCCCTCCAGCATCGTCATCTAGCCCGATCGGCAAAGCCAACGACGCTTTCGCGCATTTGCATTGATCTGCAGCCGGTCTATGGTCGGCGCATGCAAACCATGTCCAAACAGCTGAAGGCCGACATGCGGGCCGAGCGGCTTTCGCTTCGCGACGCCATCCCGCGGAAATGCGCATCGAAAAGGCGCTCGCCATCGCCGATCACGCCGGCGAGGCCGTCGCCTTCGATCCCGGCACGATCATTTCCGGCTTCCTGCCGATCCGCTCGGAAGCCGATATCCGCCCGCTGATGGCACGCTTTCAGGCGCGCGGCGCCCGGCTCTGCGTGCCTGCCATTCTCGACAAGCAGACCATCGTCTTCCGCGAATTGCTGCGCGATGCGCCACTGATTGCCACCGGCTTCGGCACCTCGGGTCCCGGTCCGGATGCGCCGGTTCTCGACCCCGATATCCTGCTCGTGCCGCTCTCGGCTTTCGATACCCGCGGCCACCGGATCGGCTATGGCGCCGGTTATTATGACCGCGCCATTAGCCTTTTGCGGCAAAAAGGCCGCAAACCAAGGCTGATCGGCATTGCATTCGACTGCCAGGAAGTGGCACATGTGCCCGACGAGCCGCATGACATAAGCCTGGATGCCATCCTGACAGAAAGCGGCCTTCGCTTTTTTGCTTCTTGGATCGGATAGAAATGCGGCTTCTTTTTCTGGGTGACATGGTCGGCAAGACGGGACGCACGGCGGTTTGGGACCGCCTGCCGGGGCTCGTTTCCGACCTGAAACTCGACTTCGTCATCGTCAACGGCGAAAACGCCGCCGGCGGCTTCGGCATCACCGAAGACATCTTTCTCGAGACGATCAATGCCGGCGCCGATGTCGTCACCACGGGCAATCACGTCTGGGACCAGAAGGATGCCGTCGCCTTCGCCGGCCGCCATGACCAGTTTCTGCGCCCGGCCAATTATCCGCAGGGTACGCCCGGCCGTGGCTCCGGCCTCTTCTATGCCCGCAACGGCGCGCGCGTCTTGGTCGCCAACATCATGGGCCGCGTCTTCATGCATCCCGAGCTCGACGATCCCTTCAAGTCGGCCGAGGCAATCCTTTCCGCCTGCCCGCTGAAGGAACAGGCCGACGCGATCATCTTCGACTTTCATGCCGAGGCGACCAGCGAAAAGCAGTGCTTCGGCCATTTCGTCGACGGCCGCGCCAGCTTCGTCGTCGGCACGCACACGCATGTGCCCACCGCCGACCACCAGATCCTGAACGGCGGCACCGCCTACATGTCCGACGCCGGCATGTGCGGCGATTACGATTCCTCGCTCGGCATGGACAAGGAAGAACCGCTCAACCGGTTCATTTCCAAGATGCCGAAGGGGCGGATGGAGGCGGCGACCGGACCGGCGACGATCTGTGGGGTTGGTGTGGAGATTTCGGACAGCACCGGGCTCGCGGAGAAGATTGCGCCGCTGCGGCTGGGGCCGAGACTGGCTGAGACGATTCCGGAGTTTTGGCGGTAGGCTTCGGCGACCACCCCAACACGCAAACGTGAGCACCCCACATCTGGACCCCTGCGGCGCCTTGCCGCATCCTTCCGGCTACCCGTGAAAGCGCCGGAGGGGTGGCATGAAGCCGCAATGTCTTGTCCTCGCGATCGCATGCCTTGCCTCGCTCGCTTTGCCGCAGACAGCAAGCTCCCAGGAACAGCGTAAGAATGTCAGCCAGTGCCAGGCGATCGCGCAGGGAATTCCGAAGGCGCAGTTCGCAAGCTTCTCACCTGGCGCGCCCATCGTCCCGGCCGTCTCCGAAGGCGAAGACGTCACCTTCACCTTCCTCGGCCACTCCACCTTCGAGATCGACACGCCCGGCGGCATCGTCATCGCCACCGATTACAACGGCATCTACCAGCCCTCGGTGACCCCTGATGTCGTCACCATGAACAAGGCGCACCAGACGCATTACACGCTGACGCCGGATCCGGCGATCAAGCATGTGCTGCACGGCTGGAGCGATGTGCCCGGCGAAAAGGCCAAGGTCGATCTGGTCGTCGGCGACGCCTATATCCGCAACGTCACCACCGATATCCGCTTCAGCTACGGCCTCGGCGGATCGCAGCAGGACGGCAATTCGATCTTCATCTTCGAGATCGCCGGCCTCTGCATCGGCCATCTCGGCCACCTGCATTACGAACTGACGGACGCCCATTACACCGAGATCGGCCGCCTCGACATCGTCATGGTGCCTGTTGATGGCGGACTGACGATGGGCCCTGACAGCATGAGCCGGGTGATCAAGCGGCTGCGCTCCTCTATCGTGCTCCCGATGCACCGCCGCGGGCCGCCGGTCGAGCGCTTCCTGTCGATGATCGGCAAGGAATTCGAGATCGTCTATGCGCCGAACGATACGCTGACGGTGTCGCTCAGGACGCTGCCGCGGAAGCCGCAGATTTATGTGATGAAGGATGTGCAGTAGGTAAGGTCGGCGCCCGCAGCCCCCTCACCCTACCCTCTCCCCGAGGGGAGAGGGGGATGTCGAGAGTGAGTCGAGCGTTGCGCCACCTCCCCTTCTCCCCAGCGGGGAGAAGGTGCCCGAAGGGCGGATGAGGGGGCCGCGCGGTAGAACGCCTACGAGACGTCAAGCAAACTGCAAATGCCGCTTGATCCCCACATCCGGCGTCTTCTCATCGTCGAGATTGGCCTTGGCGATCTCCCAGCCGAATTTCAGCTTGCTGCCGGTGGAGACCCATATCTCCGCGTCGTCGACATGCATGGCGAGCATCGTCAGCTTCGGGTCCTTCTTGCCGTTCTCGTACCAGGCGGCGACGATGGAATTCCAGTACTCCTCCACCTTGCCGGGATCGGCCTTGACCTCGATCTTGCCCGCGAGGCACGCATGGTAGTCGTGATCCTTGCCGACCACGCAGAAATGCGCGCGGGCGCCGGACTTGATGGCGCGGGCGATATCGGCATCGGATTTGGTGTAGAACCAGATCGTATTGGTCTTCGGATCGGCATGCGGCGCCATGGGCTGCATATGCATGTCGGCGCCGTCGACGCCGAGCATCCCGGCGTGAATGCCGTTCACCTGCTCCCAGAGCTGCTGTGCCGGATGTTCGCGGGCTTCGCTGAAGCTTGCCATGGCCATTCCTTTCCGTTTGCGTTTCCCGCTCAAAACGTCAGGTCCACCGGCTTTGTTCCGATGATTTGCACAGCCTGTGCAGCAGGGCCGAAAGCTGCTTTCCGCTTGAATACGGCCCGTTTCGCTCTTATAAGGCGGCCCATTCCGAACAATGAGACGTGAACAGGGGTGCCATGGCTGGCCATTCACAGTTTAAAAACATCATGCATCGCAAGGGCCGTCAGGACGCCGTGCGGTCGAAAATGTTCTCCAAGCTGGCGCGCGAAATCACCGTTGCCGCCAAGGCCGGTCTGCCCGACCCGGCGATGAACGCGAGCCTGCGCCTGGCAATCCAGAACGCCAAGGCCCAGTCGATGCCGAAGGACAATATCGACCGCGCCATCAAGAAGGCAGCCGGCAGCGACGGCGAGAACTACGAGCAGATCCGCTACGAAGGCTACGGCCCGGGCGGCACCGCCGTCATCGTCGAGGCGCTGACCGACAACCGCAACCGCACCGCCTCGAATGTCCGCTCGATCTTCACCAAGGCCGGCGGCGCACTCGGCGAAACCGGCTCGGTTTCCTTCTCCTTCGATCACGTCGGCGAAATCACCTACAAGCTTTCGGCAGGCGATGCCGACAAGGTGATGGAAGCAGCGATCGAAGCCGGTGCCGACGACGTCGAGACCGACGAGGAAGGCCACTACATCACGACCGGTTTCGAAAGCCTCGGCGAAGTTGCCAAGGCGCTCGAAGCGACGCTCGGCGAAGCCGAAACCGTCAAGGCCGTCTGGCGCGCCCAGAACAATGTGCCTGTTGATGAGGAAAAGGCCCAGTCGCTGATCAAGATGATCGACAATCTCGAAGACGACGACGACGTCCAGAACGTCTATTCGAACTTCGAAGTCTCCGAAGAAGTGCTGGCCAAGCTTTCGGCTTGATCGCCCCTTTGGGACGGCATTCTAAAGGCGGGCTCAGGCCCGCCTTTTCTTTTGCGTCACATGCCGGCGGCGGCGCGCATGAAGCTTGAGCGGAAGGCGGCGAGGTCTCCTGCGCTGACATCCGACACCGCCCAAAACACCAGCCCGTTGGCCGACCATTTGGCCATGTTGTAGCCGTCGTGTTCGCTGTCCGTTTGTCTGCCCGCAGTCTGCGGCCAGACGAAGAGATTGATGACGTGACCGTTGCGCCTGTAGACGAGCGCCGCCACCACCCGGCCGCCGATATAATCGACCCGGCCCCCGACCAGCGGGAAACCATCCTTGGCGAGATCATTGACCGGCGGCGAGAAATCGATGCGGCCGTTGAACCAGGGCTTGACCGTGTGCTGGTTCGAGGTCTGCACATCGACGAGGTGATCGGCCAGCATCGACTGGACATGGCTAGCGAGCAGCTGGTCCTGAATGCCGAGTTCTGGCGCCGGTGCGTTGACGAACAGCATGGCGCTCGCGGCCAATGCCGCCAGCGACGGCACGAAGCTCCAGTCGCGCACGAAGCGGAAGAAGCGGCTCCATGGGGATGCCGTCTCGACGCGCCTTTGCGCCTGAAGGCCCGCGGCCTGCTCCCGCGAGAGCGCCGTCAGCACCTGCGCGCGCACCTCTTCCGGCATCTTGAAGCGCACGCCATCCCGCCCGATCCGTTGCCGCACCCCACGCACCCTTTCCATCTCCGCCCGGCAATCCGGGCACCCCGCAAGATGAGCCTCCAGTTCCGCTGCGCGCACCAGATCGAGCTCGCCATCGATGAAGGCATGCAGCACCGGTCCCCACTGGTCGCAGCCCTGTTTCGGCGTATCGCTCATGCCCCGACCCCGCCATTTTCGAACGCATCCCAGGCTTCGCCGAATTCGCGCCGCGCGCGGGCGATGCGGGACATGACGGTGCCGATCGGCACGTCGATAACCTCGGCGATCTGTTTGTAGGAAAGCTCCTCCAGTTCGCGCAGCACCAGGATCTCGCGCATCGCTTCCGGCAGCATGGCGATGACATGGCGTACGCGTGAGGACTCGCTCTCGCGGATCATCGCCGTCTCCGCCGTATCGTCATCGGCAGCAATCTCGTGCGCCGGACTTTCGCTCCCGGCATCGCCATCGAGCGGCGTCTCGAAACGCGCCTTGCGCCGCCCCTGCTGCTGCCAGGCGAGATGGCAGTTGCGGACGATCGAAAACACCCAGGCCCTGGGATCACCACCCCGATATGTCTCGAAGCTGCGATAGGCTCGCAAGAACGCATCCTGCACGATATCCTGCGCCGCATCCTGGTCCCGGCTGAGGAAACGCGCGAAATTATAGGCGGCATCCATGTGCGGCAGGATGCTCTGCTGGAAGCGCAGCGTCTGGTCGGCCTGCAGCGGCTGGGCAGCCCGGGCGCGCCCCTGATCGCGGGCCATCTCCATATAGCCGACGAGGACCGACGCGGCCTCGACAAACAGCCGGCTGACAAGCCCGGCCAGCGAACGCGAGCGGCGCCGCCACCGCAGGACGGCCTCGGCCAGCTGGTCATCGAATGGAATGGGGTCGGCAATACTGACTTGGGTCATCACGTCCCCTGCGGCTGCATCCCAGCCGACTCTAATCCTCAGGGCGCCCTGCAGGCAACGCGACCCTTTATCGACTAGATCGATGAGGGCGCCGTTTTATTCCCTCCCCGCTGCATTTTTTTGCGCAATTTCCGCCGCGATAAAAATAGCCGAGTTCTTTCAACGGCTTGATGAGAAAATTCCTGACATCAGGGAATAAGCGCGCAGCCACTCCGGTCTAGTTCTGCAGCGGGGACGTCGAACCTATCCCGGTCCCGCTGAGACAACGGACAAGCCAGAGGAGGCATCCCCATGTTCGAAATGTCACGCCGTACGCTGCTCGGTTCGGCCGCCGCGGCAGCCGCATTCGGCCTCGCATCCAAGCTCGAATTCGTACCGCCGGCCTTCGCCGCATCGGCAGACGAACCGGCCACCGGCTTTTATCGCTACAAGGTCGGCGATATCGAAGTGACCGCCATCTATGACGGCATCTGGCGCAAGCCGCACGATCCCGCCTTCATCAAGGACGTCTCGGTCGACGAGACCAAGCAGGCGCTGGCCGCCGCCCATCTGCCGACCGATTTCATGCCGATCCCGCTGACAGTCGTGGTGCTGAAGGTCGGCGGGCGGCTGATCATGATGGATGCCGGTTCCGGCGTCGGCCAGTGGCAGGCAAACGCCACCCACCTGCCCGGCAACATGGCGGCGGCCGGCATCGACTACCGGAAGATCGACACGGTGATGATCTCGCATTTCCACCCGGATCACGTCTGGGGCTTGATGGAAAAGGGTTCCAACGCACCTGTTTTCCCGAATGCCGAGCTCGTCGTTCATTCCGCCGAGTATAACTGGTGGACCGATCCCGGCCGGGTCGACAAGCTTCCCGAGGGCCGCAAGGGCGCCGGAAAGCGGATCGCCGAAGTCTTCCCGAAATGGAAGAACTGGAAGCTGGTCGAGGACGGCGCGGAAGTGGCACCCGGCATCGAGCTGATTTCGGCGCCTGGCCATACGCCGGGACATTCGACCTATCTGGTCAACTCCGGAAACAGCCAGCTGCTGGTCTCGGCCGACATCATGTACGTGCCGGCCCTGCTCGCCCCGCATCCGGAATGGCAGGGCAGCTACGATCAGGACGGGCCGCTCGCCATTACCAGCCGCCGCAAGCTGATCGATCGCGTCATCGCCGACAAGATCGCCATCTGCGGCTCGCACTTCCCCTTCCCCGGCTCCGGCAGCTTCGTCAAGGACGGAAACGCCTATGCCTTCACACCGACAAGCCAGGCCTGACGCCTGAGGAGATAACAGTCATGAAGCGCTCGTTCACCAGCTACGCCGTTCTCGGCGTCATGGGCTTCTGCGCCCTTTCCGCAGCCGGTTCCGCCATGTCGGCGCTGACGGCAATGCCCGCCTACGCGGTCGACAACATGGAGACCGGCGATGGCCCGGATCTCACCTCCGTCCGCGCCAAGATCGCCGCCAAGGACTATCAGGCGGCGCTCACGGAACTGCGCGGCCTCGCCGAGGATAACCAGCAGGCCGACGTCTACAATCTGCTCGGCTACACACTGCGCATGACCGGCGACTACGAAACGTCGCTGACCTACTACACCAAGGCGCTCGAGCTGCAGCCGGATCACAAGGCGGCACATGAATACCTCGGCGAGCTCTACCTGCAGACCGGCAAACCGGACAAGGCGAACGAACAGCTCGCATCGCTGAAGCAGCTTTGCCCGGCGGGATGCGAGGAGCTTGAAGACCTACAAGAGGCGATCGCCGCACGGGGCGGCAACTGACGGCGATTGCCCCGGGGCGGGCGGCGCTGCCGCTCGCCCTGCTCACCCAAGGAGATGATCATGGAACACTCCCTCCCCCGATCCGCCGGCGCCAATAGGGTGCTGCTTGCAGGACGCCTGCTGCTCTCGGCGATCTTTCTGCATGAGGGCGCGACACTGGCGCTGAATTTCAACGCCACCGCCCAGACCTTCGCCAGGCTCGGTCTCGAACTGCCGGTCGCCATCGGCGTCATCCTGCTGCAGCTCGCCGCCGGCCTCTCGGTCGCAGCCGGATTGGCAACGCGGCTGGGTGCCGCAGCGCTCGGCACCTTCTGCCTGCTGACGGCCCTGCTCTTCCACACGGATTTCACCAGCCAGAACGAACTCCTGCATTTCGAGAAGGACTTCGCCATCGCCGGCGGCATGTTCGTGCTGGCGATATCGGGTGCCGGCGCGCTGTCGATCGACGCCGTGCTGAAGCGAAACTGCGCGGCGCCGATTGCCGCTCTGCTGTGATCTGGATCAAAGCGGTTCACAGCTCCGTGAACCGCCGCCTGTTTTTAAGGAAGCGGTAACGCTGCCGCCTTTCAATGCCCCTGCCTCCAGCCGGTCTGTCTCAGGCCAGCGTCCTTCACACCATCGGCGGGGATATGCCATGAAGAAACTTGCTCTCGTTCTCTCCTTTTCGTTGCTCGGCGCCTTCGCCGCGCAAGCGCAGCCTTCGATGGTCAAGCGCTTCAACGATTGGGGCGTCTACTCCTACAAGGCCAACGGCCAGACCGTCTGCTACCTCCTGACGGTGCCGACCGGGCAGACGCCTGCCAACGTCAGCCACGGCAACAACTTCTTCATGGTCGGCCCCGGCGCCTCGGGCCAGTTCGAGCCGCAGGCCCGCATGGGCTACGAACTGAAGGACAGTTCGCGCGTCAAGGTCCGCATCGGCGACCAGACCTTCTGGATGTTCACCCGCGAGAACGCTGCCTGGATGCAGCACGAGGAGCGTGAGCCCGAGATGATCCGCGCCATGCGCGGCGGCAGCGAGATGGTTCTGGAGGCGACCTCCAGCCGCGGCACCGATACGAGCTACACCTATTCCCTCGACGGCATCACCGCCGCGCTGAAGCAGGTCAGCAAGTGCAACTGACGTGGGCATCCCCTTGCGTCTCGGCCGCACCAGAGGGCTTCTAGCCCTCGCCTTCTCACTCCTTGCGCCGCTGATGGCCAGCGAGGCATCCGCCATCCCCGACACCGCGACGAAAGGCCGGGAGACCGGTCTGCCGGTTCCCCGCTTCGTCTCGCTGAAAACCGGCAATGCGCGCATGCGCATCGGCCCGTCGCTCGATTACGGCACCAAGTGGATCTATGTGAAATCGGGCCTGCCGCTGGAGATCACCGCCGAATACGATAACTGGCGCCAAGTGCGCGATAGCGACGGCATCTCCGGCTGGATGCACCGCGCGCTGCTGTCGTCACGCCGGACCGCCGTCATCGGTCCGTGGCTGAAACAGCCGGCCAGCCTGCACAAGGCGGCGCGCGAAAACGCGGCGGTCTCCGCCGAGCTGATGGCCCGCGTCCTCGTTCATATCAAGAGCTGCGACGGAAGCTGGTGCGCCATCGATCTGCCGCACCAGGATCTCTCCGGCTTCGTCGAGCAGGCCGCCCTCTGGGGCGTCTATCCCGGCGAGACGATTGGCGATTAGGCGGCCGCGCTCATGAAGCTGCCGAGGCCGGCGAACAGCTCGACCGATTTCAGCCTGGCCTCGATATCGTGGATCGGCATGGAGATGATCAGCTCGTCGGCCTCGGTTTCCTTCAGGAATTCCTTGAGCTTCGCCTCCGCCGTCTGCGGCGAACCGACAACGGCGTAGCGCAGCGTATGCTCGACATTGAGCTTCTCCATCGGCGACCAGAAGCTCTCCATATCCTTCACCGGCTTCGGGAACTGGCCGCGCACATTGCGCCTCAGATTGACGAACTGCTGCTGCGCCGAAGTGAAGTGATACTCCGCCTCTTCGTCTGTCGGCGCCACCGAGCCCATGACGCCCGCCATCACATAAGGCTGATCGAGAACGGCCGACGGCTGGAACTTGCTGCGATAGATATCGATCGCATCGAGCAGCGAATCCGGCGCGAAATGCGAGGCGAAGGCATAGGGCAGACCGAGCATGGCGGCGAGCTGCGCGCTGTAGAGGCTGGAACCGAGCAGCCAGATCGGCACATGGCTCCGGTTGCCGGGAACGGCGAGGATCGCCTGGTTCTCGACCGGCTCGCCGAGCAGCTGCTGCAACTCGACGACATCGTGCGGGAAGCTCTGTGCACCGGCATCGAGATTGCGCCGCAGCGCCTGGGCGGTGCGCATATCCGTGCCCGGCGCCCGGCCGAGGCCGAGATCGACGCGGCCCGGGAAAAGCGCTGCCAGCGTGCCGAACTGCTCGGCAATGACGAGCGGCGAATGGTTGGGCAGCATGATGCCGCCCGAGCCGATGCGGATCGACTTCGTCGCCGCACCGACATGGCCGATCACCACCGCCGTCGCAGCGCTGGCGATACCGGGCATGCCGTGATGCTCGGCAAGCCAGAAGCGCTTGTAGCCATATTCCTCCGCCTTCTGCGCCATCCGGGCAGAACCGGCGAGAGATTGACTGACGGTCGTGCCTTCTGGAACGGGCGAGAGGTCGAGGATGGAAAAGGGGATCATGAAAACCTGCCGGTCGGGAATGTGGGGCTACCGGCTATGTAGGTGGTGAGGGCGCCGCATCCAAACCCCGCGGCGAAGAAAAAGGGCTGGTTGCTTGGTCAGCAAATAGATGACGCTGTTCGACGTTCGGCGGTTTTGATGTTTGAGGCCGACGGTTTCCCATCGAAACTACGAGAACTGGACTAATGCTGCGATGATCAGAAGCAACAGGAATACCGCCGGCGGCGGGATGTGGCGAAAGTCACGCGCTCGCACGACAGCGAAGATCGCTGCAGTCATGATGCAAGCCCCAAGCGCCACTCCAAGCGTGAATGTCGGGCGCAGGACAAGAAGAACAGCGGTCGTGAATTCAAGCAGCGCGGTGATCCAGCACCACCACCATGGAAATCCGTAACGCACGAATTCTTCGCGGATCGGCTTGCGAGCACTGGCGTTGACGATGCTGCCGATGAGAAACGCCGCAGCAGCAGCCAGCGTCGCGGCATTGCCGAGCGAAAATGAAATCAGGTTGGACATTGGAAGACCATAACGTTCGATCGCCGTCGCGACGATAGCGGCGAACATAAATATAGCATTGCTAGATTATCAATCGTTGCCATGAATAATTAAGATCGCTAAAGTCCTGCCGAGGGATCGACGGGGCAAGCATGGGTATCAGCGAGCGTAAAGAGCGGGAAAGAGCGGAGCGGGAGCAGCGGATCATCGTGGCGGCTAGAATGCTTGCCGAAAGGGATGGCTGGGCGTCAGTCACCGTCCGACGCCTTGCACAGGAGATCGAGTACAGTCAGCCCGTACTCTACGCCCATTTCGAAAACCGTGACGCGATCGTCGGCGCGGTCGCGCTTGAGGGTTTTGCAGAGCTGGGGCCGGCGTTGCGGGCGTCGGTCGCCAGAGATGCAACGCCGGCAGAGGCTATCGAAGCCGTCGCAACGGCTTACCTTGAGTTCGCATTCGAAAGGCCAGCTCTGTACGAAGCCATGTTCGTTCTGCCGAGCGGCCTTCGGTTCGCAAAGTCCGATACCCCTCAGGTCCTGCGCGATGGGTTCGGGGCCATGATGGCGGTCGTTGAACCGTTTTGCGCCGATCCTGAAATAGCGACTGAGTCTTTTTGGGCTGCCTTGCACGGATTGGCGGAGCTTGAGCGCCATGGGCGCATCAGGGCGGCGTTCCGCGGCGAGCGGGTGAAGTATATCGTTTCGATATTTGCGAATGTGAGCTGAGCGACCGGCAAGCTTTCGGTTCATGCGATGTCCGCAAGTGGTGCAAAGCGGTCCATTGCCGGTGTCGGCTTCAGCTCTAAGCGGTCACTCCGTGAAACCACGGATCAGCCCAAGTAAGCACCACCTACTATTACATATCTGCTTTGCATAATCGGAAGTAGGCGCTTGCCCGATATGGGATCATAAGGAGCGCAGCTGATACACATAAGAGTTTTTAGTATGGATTGGGTCCCGGTAGTCTTCGTTACATTCAAGGTTCTTGCCCTGGGAATAGCGATGTTCTTCGCCATCAAATGGCATTATGACCGAGCGGAGAAGGGCGACAGGCGAGCGCTGCTGCGATCGGGCGGCATGATGGCTGCACTCTTCGCGGTAGCGGTATTGGGCGTGGGGCTCGCTGCCTTCCTGCTGAGCAGGAAGCTCGGTCTGGACCTGAGCCTCTGATGAGGCCGCTGTTTCAAGCGACTCCAGACCGAACTTGATGGCTGGAGTCGCCTGACCTTTGCAGGCGTTACGAAGCCCGGCGATGCCGGAGCACATGTACTTCCGCGCTCTGGTGATGGTGGCCCTGCGGGAGCGTGAAGTTGCCGAGCTGACGGTCCATCTCCAGCGCTTCGCTGGCGAGGCGATGGATCGCCGCCGTGCTTTCCTCGACCATCGCCGCATTCTGCTGCGTCATCGAATCCAGTTCGGCGACCGCGCTGTTGATCTGGCGCAGCGTATCGGCCTCTTCGCGGGTCGATTCCATGATCTCGTGGATCTGGCCGTTGATCGCCTCGACATGGCTGCCGATGCCGGTGAGCGCGACGCCCGCCCGCTCGACCAGCGACACGCCGCTTTCGACCTCATGCGTCGATTTCTGCAGCAGGCTGGCGATTTCCTTGGCGGCACTCGACGAGCGCTGCGCCAGTTCGCGCACTTCCATGGCGACGACGGCGAAGCCCTTGCCGGATTCACCGGCGCGCGCAGCCTCGACGCCGGCATTCAGGGCCAGCAGGTTGGTCTGGAAGGCGATCTCGTCGATCACAGAGATGATCGAGTTGATCTGGCGCGATGAGGCCTGGATGGCTTCCATCGCCGCGATCGTCTCGCGCATGATGTCGCTGGAGCCTGAGGTTTCCTTCTTGGCGTCGCGCGCGATCCGCTCGGCCTGTTCGGCACGCTCGATCTGAATGCGGACCGACTGGGTGATCGCATCAATCGCATTGGCGGTCTCGGTGATCGAGGCAGCCTGACGCTCGGTGCGGCCGGCAAGATCGTCGGCGCCGTTGCGCATCTCTTCCGAGCCGGAGCGGACGGCCATCGAGTTTCCGCCGATCGCCGTCATCGTTTCGCTGAGCGTCGCAAGCGCCTCGTTGAAATTGACGCGCAGGCCTTCGAGCTCGCCCGGGAAACGGGTGTCGATCTGGTAGGCGAGATTGCCATGCGCCAGATGATGCAAGCCCTCGTCGAGCGCCTGGACGACATCCTGCAGGCTCTTCGCCTCGGCTTCGCGCTGCATCAGATTTTCCTGACGCTCGCGCTCCGCCAGCGAACGGGTCTCCGCACTTGCGGCTTCCAGCTCGCGGCTGTCGAGCAGCGACTGCTTGAAGCGCGCCAGCGCCTTGGCCATCGTGCCGATCTCGTCATGGCGGTTCTGGCTGCCGATCTCGGTATCCAGCTTGCCGTCGGCGACGTCGCGGGTATTGCCGGCGAGACGGGCGAGCGGCGAGAACAGCAGCTTGGTGATCAGGCCGGTAGCGATCGCCATGACGACGAGCGCGCCGAGGCCGATCATCGTCAGCAGCGTGGCAATCTCGATCGAGCCGGCATTCAGCTCGCTGAGGCGGACGCTCTCGACCACCAGGAAACGGTCGCCGTGATAATCGATGCCGCGGACATAGGCACGCGCCGTGCCGTCGCTGCGGGCGAAATCATCGACCGTCATGCCCTGGCTGTTGGCAAGCGCATCCGGAATGAAAGTGAAGGCGGCGGTATCGAGCGTCGCGAGCTTGCTCTCGGCATTGAGGCCGATCGCGGAACCATCCGACGAGATGATCGCGGCCTGCGCCGTGCTGCCCGAAACGATGCCCTTCGACAGGATGCTGGAGACGATATCGTCACGCACCTTGAAAAGAATGATGCCCTTGGCCTGGCCGAGCTTGACGATCGGCACGGCATAGAAGATCGCCGACTTGCCGGCATCGACCCGCAGGCCGGAGAAAGCCGTCGGCGCGGAATCGTCAGTTGCCTTCGCGGTGTTCTCGACAGCCTTCGCATAGGCCAGACCCGCGCCGGTCGCCTTCCAGGCGTCAGCCTTCAGGTTTTCGGCGAAATTGTCGTCCTTCTTGTAGGAATAGAGGACGGAGCCATCCATGTCGGTGATCAGCAGATCGCTGAAGGCGGTGTTTTCGAGGTCGCGGGCGACTTCGCCCTGCGTCTTCTCATGGTTCGAATAGTAGAACCCGCTAGGACCTTCCGGCTTCAGCAGCTTCTCGCGCTGGTCGGCCGGGTTCGGGTTGTTGGTGATGAACACCTTCTTGAGTTCGGCGCGTGCATCGCCCGAGGACTTCTCGATTGTCTTCCAGCCACTCTTCAGGCTGGTGATCGACATCTGCAGCGCCTCGATGCGCGCAATCGAATTCGCCTGGTTTTCGAGCTGCTCCAGCTGATCCTGCAGCATGTCGCCGCGGAAGATGAGCACGCTCTCCTTCGCCTTCAGCGCCTGATCGTCGGAAATGCGGCTGCTGGCAAAATAGCCGAGCACGCTGATGGTGCTGACGGCAAGCGCCGTGAGCAGAATGAATGTCGCGATAACTTTAAAGGAAAGAGACTGAAATCTCTGCGCCATGAACTAGAACCCTTCCGGAGCGGTTTGCCTGGCTTTTTCGCAGCTGGCTTGACCGAAAACAGAACATCGGGGGCCTTGACCTTCCGAAAAAGCGGCCCTCTCACATTTGATGGATTAGATTTCAGACAACTGATTTAATTCGCAGTAAACAGCGCCACGCAAAACCTCAGATGTTTTTGTTTTGTTCACATATCGATGGCAGATATTTTACAACTGCAATATGGTGAGCCATGCAAAACACGATTCGCATCATCGGCATCGATCCCGGCCTGCGCCGCACGGGATGGGGTGTTATCGACACGCTGGGCAATTCGCTGCGCTTCGTCGCCTCCGGCACGGTCACATCGGACGGCGACATGGACCTCGCGTCGCGCCTCTGCCAGCTGCATGACGGGCTCGCCGAAATCGTCCACAGCTACAAGCCGGACGAAGCGGCCGTCGAGCAGACCTTCGTCAACAAGGACGCCGTCGCCACGCTGAAGCTCGGCCAGGCCCGCGGTATCGCCATGCTGGTTCCCGCCCGCGCCGGCCTGCCCGTCGCCGAATACGCCCCGAACGCCGTGAAGAAGGCCGTCATCGGCGTCGGCCATGGCGAGAAGCAGCAGATCCACATGATGCTGAAGATCCTGATGCCGAAGGTGGAATTCAAGGGCAACGACGCCGCCGACGCACTCGCCATCGCCATCTGCCACGCCCACAACCGCGGCGGCACCCGGATGCGCATGGCGGCGCTGGCGGGATGATTTGTTCTTGACTTGTTCCGCCTCCGTCGCTAGGTATTACTTGAGAGGTATTACCATGCGCGTGACGGAAAAAGGTCAGGTGACCATCCCGAAAGACATTCGCGACCACCTGGGCATCAGCCCGGGCTCGGAGGTCGAATTCATCGCCGGCGACAATGCCGCCACGCTCGTCAAGGTCAAGGGAAGTGAGCCCGATGCGCGCGGCTTCGATGAGTGGGCCGCCGATGTCGAAGGCACTCTTGATCTCGAAGGCATGACCACCGACGAATATATGGAATGGATCAGGGGGCCGCGTGACGATCTCGACCGTCATTGACACCAACGTCCTGATCGATGTTCTCGGACCGCAGACCGCCCTCAGACCCTGGTCTATCAAGGCACTCAAGCGATGTGCCGGTGAAGGCCCATTGATATTGACACCGATCGTATGGGCAGAGCTGGCCGCGACGTCAGCGGCAGAAGAGAAGCTGTTGAGGGCGCTGTCCTGGCTGGGCCTCGTGCGGCAGGAACTGCCTTTCGAGGCGGCCTTTCGCGCGGGTAAGGCGCATCGGCGCTATCGCGATGCTGGAGGGCAGCGGGATCGAACCCTTCCTGATTTTCTGGTCGGAGCCCATGCGGAATGGGGCCGCCACCGGCTGCTGACGCGTGACGGCGCGCGCTATCGCTCCTATTTCCCGGCGCTCGACCTCATCTCTCCCGAAACCCACCCCTGACGGACGTATCATGATCGGAAAGCTGAAAGGCACTGTTGAGGAAATCGGCGACGACTATGTGCTCGTCGATGTGCACGGCGTCTGCTACGTCGCCTATTGCTCCGGCCGCACGCTCTCGAAGATCGGCTCGGTCGGCGAGGCCTGCGTGCTCTTCATCGAGACCTATGTGCGCGAGGACCAGCTGAAGCTCTTCGGCTTCATGAGCGTGCTCGAGCGCGAGTGGTTCAACCTGTTGCAGAGCGTCCAGGGCGTCGGCGCCAAAGTAGCGCTGGCCGTACTTTCGACCCTGACGCCGGCCGAGCTCGCGAACGCTATTGCCTTGCAGGACAAGACCGCCGTCTCCCGCGCCCAGGGCGTCGGCCCCAAGGTTGCCGTCCGCATCGTCACCGAGCTCAAGAACAAGGCGCCCGCCTATGCCGGCGAGGCGATCAACATGGGCCTCAAGCAGGAGATCGGCGAAGGCGTCGCCTCCGCCCCGGTCGCAGACGCCGTCTCGGCGCTGACAAACCTCGGCTACTCGCGCGATCAGGCGGCAAATGCCGTTGCGGCCGCAATGAAGACCGCGGGGGAAGGCGCCGACAGCGCCAAGCTGATCCGGTTGGGGTTGAAGGAATTGTCGCGATGAATTCCTTGCTGCTGGCTACACTCCTTACTATAATGGAAATGTAAGGAGGACCCGATGAACGTCTACTACGGCACTCTGACATCAAAAGGCCAGACAACGGTTCCCGCCGAAGTCCGCGAGCTGTTGAACCTTAAGCCTGGCGACAAAATTCGGTACATCCATCGCGATGGTGCGGTTTTCATCAAGGCGAAGAACAAGCGCGCGATCGATCTCGCAGGCAAGTTCTACGATCCCAATCGTCCGGCATTTTCTCTTGAGGACATGGACCAGGCGGTTGGAGATGCGATAGCGCACCGGGTCGCCGCAGCAGAATGATCGGCCTCGACACAAACATCTTGCTTCGTCTTTTCCTCAAGGACGAAGCCGAGCAGGCGAAGAAAGCCGAGGCTCTCTTCGCATCGCTTCCGGAGATCGGACCGGGTTATGTCAGCTGTATCACCCTGATGGAACTGACATGGTTTCTGCGGCAGCGCATCAAGTTGACGCGCGCAGATGTTATGGAAGCCGTTTCCGATTTGCTGGACGCTGCCGACCTGATCCTGGAGAATGAGAACGTCGTCGAAGAGACGCTTGGCATAATGGCCGATACAACAGCCGAATTCGCCGATGTTTTCATAGCCCTGCGAAATCGAGACGCCGGCTGCTCCGCTACCAAGACTTTCGATCAGCGAGCTGCCAAAGCTGTCCCCGGAATGGAACTACTTGCATGAGTGAAGAAACCCGCCTGATATCGCCGGAGAAGCGGGGCGAAGACCTGGATGTGACGCTGCGCCCGCAGTCGTTGGACGAGTTTACCGGCCAGGCGGAAGCGCGCGCCAATCTGAAGATCTTCATCGAGGCCGCCAAGAACCGTGGCGAGGCGCTGGATCACGTGCTCTTCGTCGGCCCGCCCGGCCTCGGCAAGACGACGCTGGCGCAGATCATGGCGAAGGAGCTCGGCGTCAACTTCCGCTCGACCTCCGGCCCTGTTATCGCCAAGGCCGGCGATCTTGCGGCGCTGCTCACCAATCTCGAAGAGCGTGACGTGCTCTTCATCGACGAAATCCACCGCCTCAACCCGGCCGTCGAGGAAATCCTCTATCCGGCGATGGAGGACTTCCAGCTCGACCTGATCATCGGCGAAGGCCCGGCGGCCCGCTCGGTGAAGATCGACCTGTCGAAATTCACGCTGGTTGCCGCCACCACCCGTCTCGGCCTGCTGACGACGCCGCTGCGTGATCGCTTCGGCATTCCGGTTCGCCTCTCCTTCTATACGGTCGAGGAACTGGAACTGATCGTGCGCCGCGGCGCCCGGCTGATGAACCTGCCGATGACCGATGAGGGTGCCCGCGAAATCGCCCGGCGCGCCCGTGGCACGCCGCGCATCGCCGGCCGCCTGCTGCGCCGCGTGCGCGATTTCGCCGAGGTTGCCCGAGCCGAAGCCGTCACCCGCGAGATCGCCGATGAGGCGCTCACCCGCCTGCTCGTCGACAATGTCGGTCTCGACCAGCTCGACAAGCGCTATCTGAACATGATCGCCGTCAATTTCGGCGGCGGCCCGGTCGGCATCGAAACCATCGCCGCCGGTCTCTCGGAGCCGCGCGATGCGATCGAGGACATCATCGAGCCCTACATGATCCAGCAGGGCTTCATCCAGCGCACGCCGCGCGGCCGCGTCCTGACCGCGACGGCCTGGAAGCACCTGGGCATGCAGCCGCCGAAGGATCTCGAAGCGGCGCAATTCCGCCTCTTCCAGGGCGACGAGTGAGAGCACCATGCCCAAGAGAACGATGATCCGGCTGAATGGACCTGCCGGACGTTTCAACTACCGCATTGCCGGGCTCGCCTTTCGCGAGGGCCATGTGCTGGTACATCGCGCCGTCCATGAGCCGTTCTGGACCTTTCCCGGCGGCCGCGCCGAGATCGGCGAGACGTCCGAAGAGACCTTGAAGCGTGAGATGGTCGAGGAGCTCGGCGTCTCGGTCGAGGTCGGACGCCTTCTCTGGATCGTCGAAAACTTCTTCCATTATGAGAAGCGCGACTGGCACGAGCTGGGCTTCTATTACCTGATGGAGGTCCCCGAAAGCTTCCCCTTCCGGCCCCATGACGTCGTCCATCAGCTCGAAGACGGCAAGGACGTCCTCGAATTCAAGTGGGTGCCTGCGACCAAGGAAGCGCTGAAGGCTCTCGACATTCCTCCCTATTTCATCGCCGACGAGATCGAGCAGCTGCCGGCAACGACGCGGCACGTTGTCTGGCGCGACGGCGATCTCGATCGCGACATCTGAGGGAACCCCGCACCGCCTTGCGCATTGCCACTCCGAAAGGAGATCGCCATGCAAAAATACCGGACTGGCGCGAGCGTCGAATGGAAATGGGGCAAGGGCACTGGAACCGGAAAAATCAGGCAGAGCTTTACCGATGACGTCGAGCGGACGATCGAAGGCGCCGTCATCAAGCGGAAGGCGAGCCCGGAGGAGCCGGCCTACCTGATCGAACAGGAGGATGGCGGCCGGGTGCTGAAAAGCCATTCCGAGCTGCATAGACACGGCTGACGGCGGCGCGCCCGCATGATCCAGCCATTAGGAGGACATGCCATGACCGGTTTCGACCCCTGCCGGGTGTTCCGAAAGCTTGCCTATAACAATGCGCTTGCCAATCTGCGGCTGAGCAATGCCTGCCTGCTGCTGCAGCCCGGTGAATTCGAGGCGCATCGCACCAGCTTCTTCCCATCGATCCGGATGACTATGAACCATATCCTCACGGTCGACTGGTTCTATGTCGACGCGCTGGAAGGCGGAACGCTCGGGCCGAAGGCCTGGGAAGTGGAAGAGCCGTTCACGGCGCTGGAAGCGCTGATTGCGGAACAGCGCAAGGTCGACGGGCGCCTCGTCATCCTCTGCGAAAAGCTGACGCCGGACGCCTTGGCTGCCACTGTGCAGCTCCACCGGACAGGGCGCATTCAGGAAGAGCGGGCAGACGATGTGCTGAGCCATCTCTTCCAGCACCAGACCCATCACAGGGGCCAGATCCACGCCATGCTGGCGGGCTCCAGCGTCAAGCCGCCGCAGCTCGATGAATTCATCGTCGATGACGATGCCCGCTTCCGGGGCGGCGAGATCGCCGCCCTCGGCTGGAGCGAAGAGAAGCTTATGCGCTAATCGTTGAGGCGCGACTTCAGCGCATCGACGATCGTCTTGGTCAGCAGGTCGTAGTTCTCATCGAAGTGATGGTCGCCCGGCAGCTCGACCACGGAGGCACCGCTGTCCTTCAGATCGGGGCAGGCCACCTCGTCGTCATCGTCATTGCCGTAGATGCACTGCACGAGCTTCGGATCGACATCCTTGAGATCGGCAACGGGGTCGCCACCGGCGCCCTCGGTCTTCTGGCCGAGCCAGCCCATGACGGAGATCACGTAATCGACCTCATGCGAAAGCGACAGCAGCGAGATCTGCACGATCGAGGATTTCTCGGCCGGCTTCAGCAGCTTGTAGGTGGCAGGCACCACGTCGGCTCCGAAGGAATAGCCGATCAGCAGCACATGCTTGACGTTCCACTGCTTGCGGTAGAGGTCAATGATCTTGCCGAGATCGTCGGCCGTCTCCTGCGGCTTCCGCTCCGACCAGAAGTAATGCAGCGAGTCGATACCGACGACCGGGATGCCTTCCTTCTGCAGCTTGCTGCCGACTTCCTTGTCGATATCGCGCCAGCCGCCGTCACCGGAATAGATGACCGCCATCGTGTCCATCGCCGGCTTGGCGTCGAGAACCGAAAGCGGCAGGCCGAGCGGATTGTCGGAGCTTCCGGCTTCGTCCATCAGCTGGTCCAGCGTATCGGAGAGCGTCGTCTGCGCATCGTCGTCCGCATCGCGGATATCGATCTTCGGATGGATCTTCTTCAGCTCTTCCACATGTTCGCGCCCGTCCTTCGGCGCTGCCGATGTGAAGGCGGCGATGATCGGGTCGGGCAGACTGCCGTCGGAAAGGCCGTAGATCATCCGGTCGCCGACCGTCTTCTTGCTGGCCGGGGTGCAAAGCTGCTGGGTGAGCGGGATACCGGCAACCGGATCGATCGCCAGCGTCTGGCCGATCGTCGCATCCGGGGTCTGCGCGGCAATCGCCAGCGCCAGCGCTCCGCCCTCGCCGATACCGGCAATGATAGGCAGATGATAGGCGCTGTTACCGGCGGCGCGCTGCACCTGCTGGCTGAGCGACTCGATATCCGAGACGAGATAGATGCAGCCATCGTTGTCGCTGACATCGTATTTACGCAGCGCATCGATATAGGAGGTGAAATCGACGCCGATCACGACAGCGCCGGCATCCACCAGCTTGTCCGCTTCGGCCTTTTCGTTGTCGCCCCAGCCTGCGCCGTCCGAAATCAGCATCACGGCACCCTTCACATCGCCCTTCGGCAGGAAGATGTGCGGCGACGGAATGAGGCCGGTCTCGAAATCCTGGTTGGTTTCATCCGCGGCAAATGCCGGGAATGCCAGCGCCGTGGCGCAAGCAGCTGCGAGGAGATATTTTCTGATCATTTCCTGACGACTCCCTTCAATCCGCCGCCGATGAGAAAGGTCGCATCCATCAACGCGATCATCGGATTGCCCCCTCCTGAAACCGCAAGATAGCGCGGTTGCCAGTGCGGATGAAACTTTGATTTGAATGCCCGAAGGCCTTTGAAATTGTAGAAGCGCTCGCCGTGCTCGAAGACGGTGCTGCCGATACGGTCCCAGACCGGAGCCGTTTCGCGCTTCGACATGCCCGAAAGCGGTGCCATGCCGAGGTTGAAGTGCTTGTAGCCCTCGGCTCTGAGATATTCCATGATCTGTACGAAGAGGAAGTCCATCGAGCCCTTCGGCGCTTCCGGCGAGAAGCGCATCAGGTCGATCGTGCCCTCGGATTTGGTTTCGGTAACGAGGATATTGGCGAAGGCGACGATCTTGCCGTCCTTCTTCAACACGCCGACCGGCTGCGAATTGACATAGTCGGGCTCGAAAGCGCCGAGCGAGAAGCCCTTCTCCTTGGCATTGTGGTCTTCGAGCCAGGAGCTGGAGACCACCGAGAGATCGCCGAGAATGGCCGGTACGCCGTCGGCGGGAACGACCTCGAAGCTCAGGCCATCGCGCTGGGCGCGGCTTGCCGTCTGGCGAAGGTTCGCCCACTTGCCGCCCTTCATCTCGAAGGCCCCGAGATCGGCAACGGCGAGCTCGCCGAGCTTGAAGGCCCGCAGGCCCGCATCGGCGCAGTGCGACAGCAGCCCCGGAGAGATCTGGTAGAACACCGCGCGGCAGCCCGCGGCGCGCGCCGCCTCCACAAAGCTCCAGACGAGTTCCGGGATCGCATGCCGCTCGCCGACCGGATCGAACAGCGCGATCCAGGAGCGGCCCTGGCGGCCGTACATGATGAAAGCATCGCCCTTCTCGGAGAACATGATGCTCTTGTCGGCCATGCGAACGAGATTGGCGTCGGCATAGTCCTGCGCCTTGACGATATCGACGGCGCGCTGCAGCGCCTCTTCTGTCGCCGGTTCCGGCCGGAAGGTCGCCGGGCGCAGCAGGCTGAAGATCGCGATCGCCGAGGAGATGATGGTGATGCCGAGCACGGCGCGCAGGCCGCGCGGCGCTTCGGCGGCAAATTCGAACTGCCACCAGAGCTCGTTGCTGTACTCGACGTCGCGATAGACGAAGAGCAGGATGACGACCGCGCCGACACAGATGACGGCAATCGCCATCAGCCAGGCCGCCGTCAGCGTCTGGTTCAGGAGCGAGGCATGGCGGGTGAAGAGCCGGCGGCTGACGAACAGGCTGAAGATCAGGATCGCCAGGAAGATCGCCTCGACAAGCGCGATCGCCTTCAGGAGCGACAGCGCCAGCGCCAGCACGGCCGAGACCACCGAGACCAGCCAGGCACCATCGAGACGCTGGCCAAGACCGCGGGCGGCGACAACGAGCGCCAGGCCGAACAGGCTCGACAGGAAATGCGCGCCTTCGACGATCGGCAGCGGCAGATAGTTGGCCAGGAATTCGAGGTTTTCGTCTGGCGTCGGCGTGACGCTCGAGAAGATCAGCATGACGCCGAGGATCAGCGCAAAGGCCGACAACAGCTGCGGCGTCAGGCGCCCGCCGATGCGACGGATGCTCGATGCGGCCGGATGATCGACGAAGCGGCGAAGCTCGGTCAGCGATACCGCAAGCACCGCAATCAGCAGCGGCAGCACATGATAGATCAGGCGATAGAGAACCAGCGAACCGAGAACCGCATCGATATTCACCGCGCTGCCGAGCGAGGCGATAATGACGGTTTCGAAAACGCCGAGACCGGCCGGAACGTGGCTGAGAACGCCGAGACCGACGGCAATCGCATAGACCGCCAGAAACACCGGCCAGCTGATCGCCGTCTGCGGCAGGAGAACGTAGAGCACGGTCGCCGACGCCGCGATATCGAAGGCGGTGACGAGGAACTGGCGCGACCAAGTGCGCGAATCCGGCAGGCGGACGGCGATCGGGCCGAGATTGACCGCCCGGCCATCGCGACCGAGATAGACCACGAAAGCAAGTGCGGCGAGGATTGCACCGGCGATGATGCGCAGCAGCAGCGCATTGGTGTTGATCAGCGGCCCGATTTCATCGGCGATGATCATCAGCGCGATTGCCGCGACGCTGGCAAGACCGAGACCGAAAGACAGCGTCACGAAGGCGATGACGCGGCCGATATCTTCGGGCGTCAGGCCGAGGCGTGAATAGGCGCGATAACGGATCGCGCCGCCGCTGAGCGCGCCGAAGCCGGCGGTGTTGCCGACCGCATAGGCGCTGAAGGCCGTCAGCGCCACATGCGGAAAGGGCAGCTTCTTGCCGATATAATCGATGGCGTTCAGATCATAGAAGATCAGCGCGAAGAAGCTGAGACCGGTGAAAAGAAGCGCGAGCAGGATCGAACTGACGCGGGTATCGGCAAGCGCTTCGACGACGTCGTCATAGCGGACTTCATCCGTAAGCTGCATGATGGCATAGCCGACCATGCAGAACAGGACCAGCGTCGCGGCTGCCACGAGCTGCGTGCGATATCGCCGGAGAAAGCCGCGAAACCCACCGGCCTCTTCGCTTTCCATCTCTTCCAGACTGTTCTGACTCGCCATGTTACCCCTGCCGATCGCCAGCGTGGCGTGAATCGTTCGGCAAAGCACTAGCATATGCTGCAGGCAAGCTCTATCAGCCCCCGCAAGCTCTACCCAACCGCCGCCGAGCGCGCCTCATCGGCTTGAATTGGGGCAAAATTAGCGCCGCCAAACGCAAGGCGGCATTGCGTTTTTGTAACATTCCGTCGCACCCCGGCAGCCGATCAGGCAGCCGGCTCGCCTCCCGCACGGGCCTGCGCCGCATAGCGCGCGGCGGCTGCCATCGCTTCCGGATCGCGCCCCTCGCCCGCCACCTGGACGGTCGGAACGGCGAATTCGATGCCGTTTTCCTTGAAGGCGTTGCGGATCATCGCCAGCGCATTGCGGCGGATGACGAACTGTTCGCCGGGCTTCGTCATCATCGACAACCGGATCTCGATCGCGAACTCGCCGAACTGCTCGACGCCCTTCATCTTCAGGGTCTCGATGATATGCGGCCCGAATTCCGGGTTTTCGAGCAGCGACTGGCCGATCTGCTTGATCACCTTCTTGGCCTTCACCAGATCGGTGTCATAGGTGACGTTCAGGCTGATCTTGTCGATCGTCCAATCGCGGTTGAGGTTCTTGACGGCGCCGAGTTCGCCGAAGGGCACGGTGGTCAGCGGCCCGCGATGATGGCGCAGCTTCACCGAGCGCAGGCTGAAGGCCTCGACGACGCCCTTGTGGCTGCCGCTCTCGATATATTCGCCGACGCGGAAGGCATCGTCCCACAGATAGAACATGCCGCTGATCACATCCTTGACGATCGTCTGCGCCCCGAAGCCGACGGCAACGCCGACAACGCCGGCACCGGCAATCAACGGCGCGATCTCGATACCAAGCCCCGACAGCACCATCAGGATGGCGATGACGGCAATGACGACGGCGATGATGTTGCGGAAGATCGGCAGTAGCGTCTGCAGACGAGCGCGTCTGGCCTTCTCCTCATCCGATGCAGCGCTATCCAGCGGCTGATCGAGAAGCTTGCCGTCGATATAGGCCTTGACCAGATGCCAGAGCAGATCGGCCGCAAGCAGCACGACGATGCCGCCGATGACGCCGCGGGCGATGCGGTCGGTCATCGTTTCACCGGCCGCCATCGTATCGGCGCCGACGCCCATGACCTTACCGATCCAGATCGCCGCCGCGGCAATGATCAACGCACGCACGCCGCGATCGAGCAGCACGGTGGCGATGCGGCGATTGGCAAGGAAACCGGCTTCGGCCTGATGCAGCGCGCGCACGGCAGCCGTCGCGACCGACAGAACCTTCGGCAGCAGCAGCGCATAGATGCCGAGCCAGAGCAGCCAGTTGAACCCGGTTACCCACAATATCCAGAGCGCCAGGAAATAGATCGTCAGAGCCCAGGCCACCGCAGTACTGTGGCGGGACCCATCCGACGGGCGCGACCAGACCGCTTCGACAGCGATCAGGAACAGGCCAATGCCGAGGATATAGGCGACGAAATAGCGTGAGCCCGGCGAGAAGCCGAGCGGCTCCATCACCTGAATGACGGCCCAGCCGAAAGCGAAATAGATGCCGAACACGGCGGCGCGGCGGAACCAGAACAGCGCCTTGGCCCGCGAGACATCCCGCTCGCCATCGGCCCGCGCCAGCGTCACCAAGACGACCAGCATACGGCCGATCGAGATCGTGAACCGCGCCGCGATCAGCGCGACGGCAACGGCGATCGCCATTGACTGGCTGACCGGCGGCCAGTTGAAGGCGAGCAACGGGATCATCGTTGCGATGGCAAAGACGATCGCCGGAATGACACGGTAGAAGATATTGGCGCCCGCATGATGCAGTGCCGCCGGTTCTTCCGTATCGGCCCGGCGCACCCGCGGCCGGGGCGTCACCGCCCGGAACAGCAGTTCGGCAAGCGTACCGGCGAGAAGCAGCGTCAGCACCTCGACGACGACCCAACCGGCGCCGGCCGGCTCGACCTCGCGATCGACGATGCCATCGGCCGTTTCGATTTCCGCCGGCAGCTCCATCGCCGCATGCGAGACCATCTCGACATGGCGGCGCGCATGGCCGAGCAGGCCCGAGAGAACCGACATCTGCCCGTCGTCTGCCGCAGCCGTGCCCGCCGGTGCCGTCTTCATCTGCGACGCCATCCAGCTCTGCACTTCGGGCGCCTGCATCAGCTCCATCATCTGCCGCACCTTGTCCGGCGGCATGGGGGTGGTGGCGGCTGGCGGCTGCGCGGGGCTTTGGGCCTGAGTGGCGATTGGCCCGAGCGTCAGAAGCGCGAGCCAAAACAGCAGTCTGACGAACCTTGAACCAAACACCCGACGCCCTCCGGTATGACTGATGTCAACCATATCGTGTGCAATGCTTTAGGCAATGGGCACGAAAAAGCCCGCGCCTGGAAAGCGCGGGCTCTTAAACGAGAGTATGGGTCTATCAGCCCTTCGGCTTTTCGACGTGACCGCCGAAGCCGGCGCGCATCGCCGAGAGCACCTTGTTGGCGAACTCGTCCTGATCGCGCGAGGAGAAGCGGCCGTAGAGCGCGGCACTCAGCACCGGCGTCGGCACGCTTTCGTCGATCGCCGCCATGATCGTCCAGCGGCCTTCGCCGGAATCCGAGACGCGGCCGGCATATTTGGCGAGCGCGGGATCGGCATGCAGCGCGTCGGAGGTTAGATCGAGCAGCCAGGAGGTGATGACGCTGCCGCGGCGCCAGACTTCGGCGACATCCTGCAGATTGAAGTCGTAGCGGTAATATTCCGGATGGGCGAGCGGCGCTGTTTCGGCATCCGCCTCATGGGTGGCAGCGCCGATATTGGCGTTCTTCAGGATGTTGAAGCCCTCGGCATAGGCGGCCATCAGGCCGTATTCGATGCCGTTATGCACCATCTTGACGAAGTGGCCGGCGCCATGCGGGCCGCAATGCAGGTAGCCCTGCTCGGCCGTGCTGTGCTCGGCTGCGGTACGGTTTTCCGACGGCTTCACGTCGCCAACCCCAGGTGCCAGCGAAGCAAAGATCGGCGACAGCGACTGGACGATACCCTTCTCGCCGCCGATCATCAGGCAATAGCCGCGCTCGAGGCCGAAGACGCCGCCGCTGGTGCCGACGTCGACATAATGGATGCCCTTGGTGATCAGTTCAGCGCCGCGGCGGATATCGTCGTGATAATAGGAATTGCCACCATCGATGATGATGTCGTCATCGTGCAGCAGCGGCACGAGCTGGGCGATCACCTTGTCGGTGATGGCGGCCGGCAGCATCAGCCAGATGGCACGCGGCCGCGACAGCTTCGAAACGAACTCTTCGAGCGAGCTGCTGCCGACGGCGCCCTTGCCCGTAAGGTCGGCAACGCTTTCCGCTTTCGCATCATAGACCACGCATTCATGGCCATCCCGCATCAAGCGCTGGACCATGTAGCTGCCCATACGGCCCAAACCAACCATGCCAAGCTGCATCACACATTCTCCTGGGAATCTAATCGATATGATTCCGGAAACTAGCACTCACGCGGCAGCAGGCAAGCGAAGTCTCTGTCACATTCCAGAGATGCAAATGCTTCGTTCGGTCGCGGGCATGGCCCGCATTTCGCTCAGGAGATGTAGCCGGTGCTAAAATCGGAGTGAAAAACTCAGTAAAAGCCGCTGCCCCGGCGGGCCGCAGAAGGCATTCGGCAGTTGCATCTGGAGGCCTGGCAGTTACCGCCGGATGCTTTCAAACGGTCAATTCCTACAGTCACGAAAATTTTCTATGCCGGAAATAAAGCCGATTAATTCGTTTCTTTTCATATTCTTAACTTGGAGACCATCTTCGTCACAACACTGTCCCGCAAAATTTTGCACTTGAGAAGCAGTTGCCTTGCTGGAGGTCGGATGGTACTTTTTCATTAACAACTAAATAAAAAAACGACGGGGGAAGTGCCCTTCAATTTCGATCTATGATTTGTCAGTTCAGGATTGAAGAATATGAAGGCCACACCAATAAACATTCATCCAAAAGACGTACGAATACTGTCCGCTTCGCGGATTGCAGGGTATTTGTTCGCGTTCTTGCTACTCTTCACCATCGGCATGTCGATGGTGCCAAACCAGTTCTTCGTCGTCTCGCCGAAAGCCGTGATCAATGCCCCTGTGCAGATGATCGCCTCACCGATCTATGGCCGCGTCGACAAGATCGACCTGCAGGTCGGCCAGGTGGTCAATCTCGGCGACGTCACCGCCACCGTTTCCAATCCGAACCAGGACCAGACATCGCTGACGGGCCTCAGGCTCGAGAAGCTCGACCTGACGGAGAAGCTCAACAACACGATCAATGTCGTGGCCGAGCGCAACGACCAGCTGAGCAAGGTCAAGGCGCAGATCGCCGACGTCAAGGACGGCGTCCTGAGCGAGCTCGGCGCCGTGATCGGCAACGCCCAATCGAATGTCGAGATTTACGAAGCGCGGCTCGCCGAGCAGGATGCGCTGCTGCAGCGCGCCACCACAATGCTGAAGAAGGGGCTGAC
Organism: Rhizobium sp. BG4; assembly: GCF_016864575.1. Classification (NCBI taxonomy): domain Bacteria; kingdom Pseudomonadati; phylum Pseudomonadota; class Alphaproteobacteria; order Hyphomicrobiales; family Rhizobiaceae; genus Rhizobium; species Rhizobium sp. BG4. Next base: position 2,596,000 of record NZ_CP044125.1, on the reverse strand, counting down.
CTCCGAGGCCAGCGTCGAGCCGCAGCGCCAGAAGCGCAATGCCGCCCAGGGCGAGCTCGATGCCGCCCGCGGCGAGCTGAAGCGCAACGAGATCGTCCAGTCGCTCGTCAGCCGTGACATCTATACCGGCGGCACGGTTGCCGCCAACCTGCTGACGCTGGAGATGCAGCGCACCAAGCTCGCCGGCGATATCGCCGAGGACAATATCGAGATCAACCAGATGACCGAGCGCAAGGCGCAGGTCGAAAAGCTGATCAACCGCGAGGAAGGCCGGCTCGGCAAGTCGGGTGCGGCCGAAGTCGTCGCCGACCATCACGGCCAGGTCGTCAGCGTCGACGCCTCCTTCGGCGATTTCGTGATGCAGGGCCAGGCGGTCGCCAAGTCGCTCGATTGCAACGAGGCTTTTGCCGCTGCCGTCTATCGCAGCCGGGATGTCTCCTCGCTCGATATCGGCACGCCCGCCATGGTCAATTTCCGCTCGCTCGGCGTCAAGAAAAGCGGCCATGTCTACAAGATCGTCCGCTATTTCGACAGCGGCCAGCAGAACCGCTACTTCGCCAAATTCCCGAAGGCCGAAGGCGATGAGGTCTATGTCCTCGTCAAGGTCGACGACGATCCCGTCGAACTGACCGCAGCCGGACAGCCCAACAACGACAAGTTCTTTGGATGCCATGTCGGTGAGGACGTGATTGTCTCGCTTGGAGAGACCGTCGTCGCGCGCCTTACCCGCTACTCGAAAATGGCCGTCGACAAATTGGCAGCGGCGGACGGCCTGCTCTCCGCGTCGGCGCTTTTTGACAAGGGCCACAGATTGGCGAGCCTCCAGCAATAACTGAGCACTTTCGCTTCACTTTATCGACCGCGATGACAGGGAAGACCTGGATATGGTTTTGCGTTCACTCATGATTGCGGCGGTGCTCGCTATCGCGGCACCTGCCTGCAGCACTGCGGCCATGGCAGACGCCAAACGCGCCGAACTCGCCTGCACCCTCTGCGATGGCCTTGCCGCGCTGATGACCGGCGAACCCGAACAGGCCTTCGTCTTCCGCAGCTTCGAACCGGCAAACGGCGGATCGAAACTGCACCCGGCGCTCGACAATACCGGCTTCACCTATGACAACGCGCTGGCGCTGATGGCACTCTATGGCTGTGGCCGCGCCAAGGAAGCCAAGCGTGTGGCCGACGCGCTGGTTCTGGCGCTGGAGACCGACCGCCACTACCACGACGGACGGCTGCGCAATGCCTATCGCTCCGGCCCGGTCATCCCCGGCAAGGACGGCATGCTGCTTCCCGGCTACTGGAGCACGGCCAGCAATTCCTGGATCGAGGACGGCTATCAGGTCGGCAGCGCCACCGGCAGCATCGCCTGGGGCGCGCTCGGGCTGCTCGCCGCCTATTCAGAGACCGGCCAGACCGCCTATCTCGATGGCGCCCGCAAGATCATGGACTTCATCCACCGCTCGACCGCCGACCCCAAGAACCCCGGCTATTTCGGCGGCTTCTTCGGCCACGAGCCGACGCCCGACCGCATGACCTGGAAATCGACGGAGCACAATCTCGACATCTATGCCGCCGACCACTGGCTGGCGACGATCGACGAAGCCGGCGACTGGGAGCATGACGGCGAGAGCGCCAAGGACTTCCTCGATGCCATGTGGAACAAGGCCGAGGGCCGCTTCTATATCGGCAGCGTTCCCGACAGCAACGCGCCCAACGTCAACATGTCCGGTCTCGACGCCGAACTCTGGCCGTTGATCGCCGTCGAGGACTTCAAGGCCAAGGCGCCGCAAGTGCTCGAATGGACCGAAGCCAATCACGGCGTCCCCGGTGGCTTCGACTTCAACAACGACCGCGACGGCATCTGGCTCGAGGGAACGGCGCAGGCAGCCCTCGTTTATGAGGTGGTTGGCGAGCCGCAGAAGGCAGAACCGCTGTTCCAGACGATATCGACGCAGATCTCGCCGGAGAAACTGATCTACGCCACCGTCGACGAACAGCTGACGACCGGGCTGCAGGTCGGGCCGAATTCGGAGCCCGGCGACTTCAAATACTACCGCCTGCCCCATGTCGGGGCGACAGGATGGGCCGTGCTCGCGGCGCTCGGCATCAATCCCTTCAGTGCAGATTCCTTTGCGGCAAAGAACGAGGAAAAGCCATGTCCCCAGAAGTAGTCACGCTTTCGGATGCCATCCTGTTCTCACTGATCACGCTGGCGCTGATCCTCTGCTGCGCCCTGCTGCTCGACAGCCGCAAGGGCAAGGACCGCGTGCTCTTCGGCACCATCCTGATCCTGATGTTGGCAAACTACGTCTATTTCCGCGTGACGACGACGCTGCCGGATTTCGACTGGAGCGCCTATGCGCTCTGGCCACGCATCTACCTCGCCTTCGAGGCGGTCGTCATCCTCTATACGCTGCTGTCGATCGTCTTCTTCTTCCGCCGCACCGATCATACCGGTGCTGCCGACGCCAGCGAGGCGATGATTTCGGCGATGGGCAAGCCGCCGGCCGTCGACATCTTCATCTGCACCTATAATGAGGACGTCACCATTCTGGAGCGGACGATCCTCGCCGCCAAGGCGATCGACTACGGCAACTTCACCATCTGGATTCTCGACGACGGCCGCCGCCAGTGGCTGCGCGATTACTGCGCCGAGCTCGGTGTCCGCTATCTCACCCGCGACGACAACAAGGGCGCCAAGGGCGGCAATATCAACAATGCCATCCGCTGGTCGAAGCAGATCACCGACGCGCCATTTATCCTGATCCTCGATGCCGACTTTGCGCCGCAGCGCGCCATCCTGAAACGCATCATCGGCCAGTTCGTCGATCCCGAGATCGGCCTGATCCAGACGCCGCAATTCTATTACAACGCCGATCCCGTGCAGCATAACCTTCTGGCATCCAAGGCGTGGGTCGACGACCAGCGCATCTTCTTCGACGTCATGCAGCCTTCGAAAGACGGCTGGGGTGCCGCCTTCTGCGTCGGCACCTCCTGCGTCGTGCGGCGTGATGCGCTGGAGCTGATCGGCGGCATGCCGGAGGAGACAGTGACCGAGGACATCCACCTCACCTATCGCCTGATGCAGAAGGGCCTGCGAACCCGCTGGCTGAACGAGCGCCTCAGCGTCGGCCTCTCGGCGGAAAGCCTTTCCGGATACATCACCCAGCGCTGCCGCTGGTGCCTCGGCACCATCCAGGTCGCGCTGCTGCGCGACGGCCCGTTCTTCGGCCGCGGCTACACGGCGATGCAACGGCTGCATTATTTCCACGGCCTGCTCTTCTGGTTCTGCCGGCCATTCATGCTGCTCTTGATGGCGGCGCCGATCCTCTTCTACTTCCTCGGCCTGCCCGCCATCCTGATGGAACCCGAAGCCTTCTTCCTCTACGCGCTGCCGATGGTCGGCGCCATGTGGACCTTCCATGCCTGGGTCTCCGGCTGGCGCAGCCTGCCGCTCTTCACCGAGGTCTCGCAGATGGTCTCAGCGATCCCGATCACCATCGCCATCTGCCACGCGATCGCCCATCCCTTCGGGCGGCCGTTCAAGGTAACCGCCAAGGGCGAGGACCGCACCCGTGTCGACATCCTCTATCCGATCGCCACGACCTTCGCGCTGATCATCATCCTGACCTTCACGGGCATGCTGAACGGCCCGCTGCTCAGCAATTACAGCGGTCTCGACAGCTTCAGCGTCGCCTGGGGCATGGTTGTCATGGTCTATGCCTTCGTCTCGATGCTCGTTTGCATCGAGCTGCCGCGCGAGCCGCTGGATGCCATCCGCTTCCCACTCGGCCGCAAGACAGCGATGACCTGCAACGGCCAGGCGTTCCCCTGCACCGTCGATACGCTGTCGCTGACGCAGGCCGAGATCAGCCTGCAGCAGAAGCGGATGACCGCCGGCAGCCGCATCGGCGACCTGCTGCTGTTCTCGCCCTTCCCGGGCTTCGATGTCGCAGGCCGCATCGAGCGCGTCGATCAGAACCGCTCGGTCTTTACCGTCTCGATCGTTGCAGTGAAGGAACGGCGCGAGAGCGAGGAAATCCACGCGCATCCGGCGATCGTGCGGCGCAAGATGATCCAGCGGCTCTATAGCGAGATGCCGGAGGCGATGCCCGGCCGCGCCTATCCGCTGGCCGCCATGGGCGCCCTGTTCAACCGGATGTTCCAGAAGCCATCGGCCTATGCCGGAAAGACGCGAACGGCAGCCAATACGGTTGCCGTCCGCCGTTCGCGCTGGAGACCGTCACCGGGCGGCGTGATCGCCGGCGGCGCAAAGGCGCTGCCTGCACCCGCCCGCGGGCTCATGCCACCGGCCGCCGAATAGTCGCCCGTCAGGCAGCCGGCGGCTCCCAGGTGCTCTCCTCGCGAACCATGTGAACGATGTTCGCGGGGTTGAGGATCCAGCCGCCACGGAAGCTCTCGCCGAGCGGCTCGATCGCGTCGCACCGCCGGATGCCGGACCGCTGCAGGTGATCGGCAGCCTTGTCGAAATCCGGCGTGAAAAGCTCCAGCCAGACTTCGGCCTGGCTCATTCCCGGCGCCTCGTCGATCCAGAGCCGGATCGGCCCGAGCTCGAAGCCGCGCGTGCCGTCATTACCGATCTCCTTCAGCTTCACGACATCGCGGTAGAAATCCAGCACCTCGGCATATTGATGCGTCGGTACCTTCATGGCGACATCCACGCCTCCATATAAAAGCTCGCTCATGACAGCTTCTCATAATCCGGGGCTTCGGCCGGCACGCCTCGCATCTCGCTGAGGAACATGCCGTCGCGCAGGTTGATACCGTATTCGACGAAGGCCTTCATGCAGCAGAGCATGTTGCTCCAGCCTTCACAGTTGAGATAGGTGCCGCGCCGGCCGGGATCGTCCTCCCGCCAGCCGTTCTCGGAAATCGTCACCATCGTCCCACCATCGTCGAGCGCATCGAACTTCATTTCGACGGTCGTCTTGTAGCGGACATTGTCGGCATCGGTGCCGCCGTCCCAGCGCAACACGATCAGCTCGTCCTGCACGAGATCGATGACCTCGACAGGTGCATCCTTCCACCAGGTCACCGTCGTACCCTTCACCAGCGGCGCGCTCGCTCCGCCGATCGTCGTGAAGTAGCTCGAAAGCTTCTTGGGATTGACGACGGCATCGAACACCTCAGCCGCAGGGCGGCCAACGCGGCCACCGACACGAATTGCGAGGGACATGACACTTACTCCTCTCTCATTGCCAATGGGGTCATTATGTTATAAAAACATAACATGTCAAGCGAATCGCAAAACGACCCGGTTTTCAAGGCCCTTGCCCATCATCGCCGCCGCGAGATCCTGGATCTGCTGAAGGATGGCCCGCGCACGACGGGCATGCTCTGCGAGAGCTTTCCCGAAATGGACCGCTGCACCGTGATGCAGCACCTGAAGGTTCTGGAAGAGGCCGATCTGGTGATGGCCAAGAAAGAAGGCCGCGAGCGCTGGAACCATCTCAACAGCCTGCCGATCAAGCAGATCTACGACCGCTGGATCAGCGCCTATGCCGGCCACTCACTCTCGATCATCGATCGCCTCAGGACCGATCTCGAGGACTAACGAAAACGGGCGCCGAAGCGCCCGTCTCATCATTCCATTTCTCGCAGATCAGGCTGCCTTCCGCAGCGGCTCCGCAAGCGGTTGCGCCTCGCGGCGATCGAGAGCGGCGCTCCGCAGCGTCAGGAGCAGCGCACCGGCAACCAGGATCGCGCCGACCCATGGCGTTGCCTGCAGGCCGAGGCGAGACTCGACGACCAGACCGCCGATCCAGGCACCTAGGGCGATCCCGAGATTGAAGGCCGCGATGTTCATGGCCGAGGCGACGTCGACTGCGGCCGGGCGCACCTGCTTGGCGAGCTGGACGACATAGAGCTGCAGGCCGGGAACATTGGCGAAGGACAGGAAGCCGAGGGCAGCAAGCGTCGGGATCGTCAGCCTAGGCGACACAGCCGTGAAGCTGAAGAGCAGGAGCACGGCAGCCTGCGCCAAGAACAGCCAGGTCAGCGCCGCCACCGGGTCGCGATTGGCAATCCGGCCGCCGACAATATTGCCCGCCGCGATCGCCAGGCCATAGAGCACCAGGATGAGGCTTACCGAGGAAGCCGAGAAGCCAGTGACTTCCTGCAGGATCGACGCGAGGAAGGTGAAGGCAACGAAGGTGCCGCCATAGCCGAGCGCCGTCATGGCAAAGACGATCAGCAGTCTGCCGCTGCCGAGCACGCCAGCCTGCTGGCGCAGCGTCGCCGGTTCGGCCTTGCTGAGCGTCGACGGTAAGAGAACGGCGATCGCGGCAAAGGCGATGACGCCGAGACCGGCGACGGCGGCAAAGGTGGCGCGCCAGCCGAAGGTCTGACCGATGAAGGTGCCGAGCGGAACGCCGGTGACGATTGCCACCGTCAGCCCCATGAACATCATGGCGATTGCCGATGCACGGCGGTTCTCCGGCACGAGATCGGCAGCGATGGTCGAGCCCACCGAGAAGAACACGCCATGGGCAAAGGCAGAGAGCACGCGGGCGACGAGCAGCGGCGCGTAGCCGGGGCTGAGCGCCGCCAGCGTGTTACCGACGATGAAGAGCGCCATCAGGCCGAGCAGCAGCGGCTTGCGCTCGATACGCCCGGTCAGCGCCGTCAGAATGGGCGCACCGAAGGTCACGCCGAGCGCATAGACGCTGACGATCAAGCCGGCGAGCGGCAGGGTGATGTGAAGGTCCTGCGCAACGGTCGGCAGCAGGCCGACGATCACGAATTCCGTTGTTCCGATCGCATAGGCCGCGACCGTGAGCGCAAAAAGAGCAAGGGGCATGATGAGAGATCCGATAGCTGTGGCGCCCGGATAAAACGGGCAGCCTTTCTTGTTCGGATCTCCATATGGATGATGGCAGCGCCCGGCATAATCGGGCGGCAGCGCCTAACACTTGTGAATTCAATTCATCAAACGGCATTAATTCGCAGCTATCAAGAAAGCGCAGTTTGTAAGAATCGGAAACACATTGTGACTAAACCGTTGCAAAGGCAGGCATTTTCCGACTTGCGGCGCAGAGATACATAACGGATATTGCATACACTTTCGAGGACCCGTTGATGATCCGAATGATTCAAGACCCTGCGGAATTGGCCGGCGAAGACATCACCGGAAAATATATCCTGCGCAAACTGAACTATCACTGGTTCGCCTATGGCAAGGCGGCGATCGTGACCGAATGCAAGGGCACCATCCTGCATCTCGACCGCGAAGAGACCGTTTATTCCGAACGCTGGGGCCGCCGCGCCTATACCGGCACCGGAAAGCGCTATCCCGGCGGCATCTGCCCGATCTCGGCCGTTGCCTGCATCTGCGATACGCCCGATGACGTGAATGCCGTCATCCAGCTGGATGTCGATGCCCAGGAAGAGTTCTACCAGCTGATCGCCAAGGCCGAGGCCCGCGTCCAGGCGCTCGCTTCAGCCTCGCAGAACACGGTTTATCTGGCAGCCGCCGAATAAACCGTCAGCCGGCGGAAGCCGTCTCCTCAAGCAGCCACTGGCGGAACAGCGCGACGGAGGATTTCTCCAGCGCTCCCGCCGGGTAAAGCATCGCATAGTTCAAAGCCGCCGGCTGTTGCTCGATGAAGCAGCGCTTCAGAGTGCCTGAAGCGAGACCCGCACCGGCAAGCGAACTGCGCACCAGCGCAAAGCCCTCCCCGCGCCCGCATGCCTCCAGCATCTCCTCGAACGTATCGAAGACCTTCGCCTCACGCACCGCTTCAGTGATGTCGTAGCCGGCGAGCTCCGGCGCGTCGGGATCGCCGCCGATCTGTTCGAACCAGAGCTGCCAGTCGAGCACGGTATGGCGCATGCCGCGATAGACAAGCAGCGGCGCCGCGCGGATCGCGCCTCTCTTCGGAAGCCGGGCGGAGACTTCGGGGGCGCAGACCACGAATTCGTCGTCGAGCAGCAACGGTTCCGTCACCACCTCCGGCCCGCCGCGGCCAAGCCAGATCGCCAGATCGGCATTGGCAAAATCCGGCCGCTTGTAGCTGACCGCGATCTGCACCTCGATCTTCGGATAGCGGCGGCAGAAGCTCTCGAGCCGCGGCGCCAGCCACTGGCTGGAAAATTCCGGTGTCGTCGTGATCGCAAGCGACGGACTGGCACTTGCCGCCCGCGCTTGATGTAAGGACGTCTCAAGGCTCTGCAGCGCCGCAGCAATATCCGGGTGCAGCTTCAACCCCGCCGGAGACAACCGCGCACCGCGCCGTCCACGCTCGAAAAGCCGCTCGCCGAGCCATCCCTCGAGCTGGGCGATCTGGTGGCTGACCGCGGTTTGCGTCAGCCCCAGCCTTTCAGCCGCCCGCCCGAAGCCGCCGGTTTCGGCGATGGCGCAGAAGGCCTGCAGGGTCGATAGCGGTGGCAACGGCCAGTTTGACATGAAAATTTCTCATGAAAGATCAGAGCGAGTTTCATTATACGCAGACAGGACGCCTGCATAAACTGGCCTCATGGGAGAAAAACCATGACGCTATCGATGAATATTCTGAATGCCTGGATCAAATCCGCCATCGCCGCATGTGCACCCGCAGGCAAACAGGTGCCGGCACCGCAAAAGGCGCTGGAACTGAGCAATCACTTGAAGGAAGACATCGGCATCGGCGATGCCTCGCCACGCGCCGGAAAATGAAGTGCGATCCGCGGCAACCGATGGATGTTTACGATCCTGGGTGCCTACAAACGTAGGTGGGCGCCATATGTCCAAGCCCACGGGCCTGGTCAGGGACAGCTCCCTTTGGATCGAGTATGGCCCCAGGGATTGTGGTTCCTGTCGAGAGGCGCAGATCGCAGGCAATATATAAGGAGGTTCTGAGGACTGCGCCAGTGGCAGCGCGTGCTGTCCCGGCGAATTAATTCAGCTCGGCCGGCGCCCGGTTGTTGAGCTTTTCGGTGATGATGCGGATGTGGTTCGTCACCTCGTCGAGCGCCTGCGCCAGCGTTTCCTCGGTGCGCGCCGTCGCAGCAACCACGGTGTCTCGATTGCTGCGCAGACCTTCGAGCTCGGCCTCAAGACCCGCCACCCTGCGCGTCAGCTCGGCAATCTCGTCCATCACCATGATACCGGCCATGACCGTGATCCTGAGATCGCCGATTTCGCCGAATTGGCCCTTGAGGTGGCCGACATAGCCGTCGAAGCGGTTGGCGAGATCCGTCAGATGGCCTTCCTGGCCTTCCTCGCAAGCCATGCGATAGGCCTTGCCGTCAATCGTTACCGTCACCTGCGCCATATCGCTGCTTCCTTTACCGGTCCAGAACCGCGCGGATGGTTTCCATCGCCGTTACCAGACGGCGGGAGACCTCGCGGTTGACCTCTTCCAGGCGGTTCGCACGGAATTCCGCCTGATCCAGCTCCTGCGCCAGCTTCGAACGGTCGGCATGGACCCGGCGCACTTCGCTCTCGATGTCGCCCTGCTCGCGCTGGCGTTCGATGCGCATGTCGACGGCATTCTCCAGGCCGGAGATGGCCTGTTTGAGCTCGCTCAGCGCGGTTTCCATGGCAGTGCCTGTGGGCGTCATGTCTTAAGTCCGGTGTTCCCGCAGAAGACCTGGCGAATCGGCAAAGGGTGCCGGTTCAGTGTTTTCAAGAGGATATGCAGCTAGCCAACTGCCCGTCAATAAACGGGATATGGGGATACACGGCCTATTCTGTGGATGACCGAAATTGAAGCAGTCTTCCCAACGGATTGGTCTTTTGTAAAATTTGATGGTCAAATGTTAAAAATCGTCGCACCCGGCCCGGATTCGGCCCGCAATTTATTGACTTGGCCGTTCCAACTGCTATGTGTCACCCCGCTCTCATCGATGGTCTTCAGAAGGCTCGAGGCCATCCCCCGACACCCGGAACCCGTGGAATAGCCATGACCTCTCCTGAACAACACGACCGGATGGCAAATGCGATCCGCTTCCTCGCCATGGATGCAGTCGAAAAGGCCAATTCCGGCCATCCGGGTATGCCGATGGGCATGGCTGATGTCGCCACCGTCCTCTTCAGCAAGTATCTCCGCTTCGACCCGAAGAAGCCGCATTGGCCGAACCGCGACCGTTTCGTCCTCTCCGCCGGCCACGGCTCGATGCTCCTCTACTCGCTCCTCTATTTGACCGGCTATCCGGACATGTCGATCGAGGACCTGAAGCAGTTCCGCCAGCTCGGCTCCAAGACCGCCGGTCACCCGGAATACGGCCACGCAACCGGCATCGAAACGACGACCGGCCCGCTCGGCCAGGGCATTGCCAATGCCGTCGGCATGGCGATCGCCGAGCGCAAGCTGCGCGAGGAATTCGGTTCCGACCTGCAGGATCACTACACCTACGTCATCAACGGCGACGGCTGCCTGATGGAAGGCATCAGCCATGAGGCGATCGCTCTTGCCGGTCACCTGAAGCTGAACAAGCTGATCCTCTTCTGGGACAACAACTCGATCACCATCGACGGCGCCGTTTCGCTGTCGGACTCGACCGACCAGATCATGCGCTTCAAGGCGGTTCACTGGAACACCATCGAAGTCGACGGTCACGACCAGGCTGCGATCGCCGCTGCGATCGAAGAAGCCCACAAGTCCGACCGCCCGACCTTCATCGCCTGCAAGACCGTCATCGGCTTCGGCGCTCCGAACAAGGCCGGCAGCCACAAGGTTCACGGTTCGCCGCTCGGCGCCGAAGAAATCGCTGCTACCCGCAAGGCACTGAACTGGGAAGCCGAACCCTTCGTCATTCCGTCTGACGTTCTCGACGCATGGCGCACCGCCGGTGCCCGCTCGGTCGATCTGGTCAAGTCCTGGGAAGCTGGCCTCGCAAAGTCGGCCCACAAGGCCGAGTTCAGCCGCCGCTTCGCCGGCGACCTGCCGGAAGGCTTCGACGCCGCGATCAGCGACCTGAAGAAGAAGATCGTTGAGACCAAGCCGACCGTCGCCACCCGCAAGGCGTCCGAGGACGTGCTCGAAGTCATCAACGGCCTG
>NZ_CP044125.1:2062500-2280000 GCF_016864575.1 Rhizobium sp. BG4 | reverse complement strand
CGGCCCGCCAGAACGTTCCGATCGCCAAGGCGCTGACCGATGCCGGCTATCCCGACCCGCAGGCGAAGATGCTTTCCGGTTATCTGTCGCAACCGCTCGGCAGCGAGGATCTGTCGAAGGGCGACGTGCTGCGCATCGGCATCATCCAGAAGGGCGAACAGGCAAAACTGATCCGCGCCAGCGTCTATCGCGGCACGCGGCATCTCGTGACGATCGCGCTCGATGACAAGGGCCGCTTCGTCGTTGCCAGCGAACCGCCGATGCTGGACGCCGTCGCCACCGCCTTCAGCGACGACTCCCTGTCGGTGCCCTCCGGACAGAACCTGCCGCGCGTCTATGACGGCATCTATCGCGCCGCGCTGTCCTACGGCATGACCAAGGACATGACGGCGCTGATCATCAAGCTGCTGGCCGCCAATGTAGACTTCCAGGCGCAGCTGAAATCCACGGACTTCCTCGAAGCCTTCTTCTCTGTCGCCGACTCGACCGGCAAGGCCACCGACGATTCCGAACTGCTCTATGTCAACGCCCGCTTCGGCGACACGGCGATCCGCTTTTACCGCTTCCAGGCCGATGACGGCAGCGTCGACTACTTCGACCAGGACGGCAAGAGCATCCGCCAGTTCCTGCTGCGCAACCCGGTTCCGAACGGCATCTTCAAATCCGGCTTCGGCATGCGCCGTCACCCGATCCTCGGCTTTGCCCGCATGCATACCGGCGTCGACTGGGCCGCCCCGCGCGGCACGCCGATCATCGCGACGGGTAACGGCGTCGTCGAAAAGGCCGGCTGGGATTCCGGCGGCTACGGCAACCAGACGATCGTGCGCCATGCCAATGGCTATGAATCCTCCTACAATCACCAGAGCGCCATCGCCAAGGGTGTCGTTCCCGGCGCCAAGGTCCGCCAGGGCCAGGTGATCGGCTGGGTCGGCACCACAGGTGAATCGACCGGTCCGCACCTGCATTACGAAATGATCGTCAACGGCACCAAGGTCGATCCGCTGCGCATCCGCCTGCCGGGCGGAAAATCGCTGGACGGCGATGCGCTCGCCAAATTCCAGGACGAGCGCAAGCGCATCGACACGCTGCTGAACAACCAGCCTGTCGATCAGGTTGCCAGCAAGTAGCCTTTACTACTCCAGGCGGCGGCAATGCTCTCTGAGACGAGTAGAATTCATCCCTGAAAATTTCGATTCAAGTAGAATCTATTTGAAGTAGAATATTCGAAAGTGATTCGGCATCGGTTTAGCTAAATGATTTGGCGGGCGACATGGAATCGAGCGATGCATTCGAAAAGTGGGCTTTGTGCAAAGCGCATGAAATCCTTTCGAAAGAAGGATTTCTTCTGATGGACGCGGCACAGGCCCTCGACAAGAAGAGAACCAAATCCAACGCATTTCTGCTGCGCAACGCCATTGCCCGCTCCCTGATGGAAGCGGCGAGCCTTCGCAGCCTTCCGGCAGCCGGCGAAACCGCTTGAACCGTCCGGAATCGTCATTGCCCGCGGGCAATGAAAAATGCCGCCCCGGCTCTGCAGCGGGACGGCATCACTCCATTCTGTCCTGATCCGGCGGTTATGCCGCTTCGCTGACATTCTGCCGGGTGCGGAACAGCAGCCGGTCGGAGCCGTTCGTCACCTTGACCAGCGAACCATCCGGCACTTCGCCCGACAAGATCTGTTCGGCGAGCGGATCCTGAACGTATTTCTGGATCACCCGCTTCAGCGGACGTGCGCCATAGACAGGATCATAGCCCTTGTTGGCCAGCCAGTTGCGGGCATCCTCGTCGAGATCGATGACGATCTTGCGCTCGGACAGCAGTGCCACCAGCCGCTTCAGCTGGATATCGACGATCGCGCCCATTTCCTCCCGCTTCAGGCGGTGGAACAGGATGATCTCGTCGACACGGTTCAGGAACTCTGGACGGAAATGTGCCTTGACGACATCCATCACCTGTTCGCGAACATTTTCGCTGTCTTCACCCTCGGAGAGCTGGGTCAGATAGTCAGCACCGAGATTCGACGTCATGATGATCATCGTGTTGCGGAAATCGACGGTGCGGCCCTGACCATCGGTCAGGCGTCCGTCGTCGAGAACCTGCAGCAAGATGTTGAAGACATCTGGATGCGCCTTCTCGATCTCGTCGAACAGCACAACCTGATAAGGCCGGCGGCGGACGGCTTCCGTCAGCGCACCACCTTCATCATAGCCGACATAGCCGGGAGGCGCGCCGATCAGCCGAGCCACGGAGTGCTTCTCCATGTATTCGGACATGTCCATGCGAACCATCGCCGTCTCGTCGTCGAAGAGGAAGCGGGCGAGCGCCTTGGTCAGCTCCGTCTTGCCGACGCCGGTCGGGCCGAGGAAGATGAACGAGCCGATCGGCCGGTTCGGATCCTGCAGGCCGGCACGGGCGCGGCGGACAGCGCGCGATACGGCCTGAACCGCATCACCCTGACCGATGACCGATTTCGCCAGCTCATCTTCCATCCTGAGCAGCTTGTCGCGTTCGCCTTCAAGCATCTTGTCGACGGGAATGCCGGTCCAGCGCGAGACGACATGGGCGATATTGTCGGGGGTCACGACCTCCTGCACCATCGCACCGCGATCGCCATCCTGCTTTTCAGCATCGGCGAGCTGCTTTTCGAGCTCGGGAATGACCCCATAGGTCAATTCGCCGGCACGCTGGAATTCCCCCTTGCGCTGGGCAATCGCCAGTTCGTTGCGGGCATCATCGAGCTGCTTCTTCAGGTCGGCGGCGAGGCCGAGCTTCTGCTTTTCCGCCTGCCAGCGCGCGGTCAGCGCATCGGCCTGTTCCTCCAGATCGGTTACCTCGGTCTCCAGCCGCTTCAGACGGTCGGCCGATGCAACATCGGTTTCCTTCTTCAGCGCCTCGCGCTCGATCTTCAGCTGCATGATGCGGCGATCGAGCTCATCGAGCTCTTCCGGCTTGGAATCGACCTGCATGCGCAGGCGCGCTGCCGCCTCGTCCATCAGGTCGATGGCCTTGTCAGGCAGGAAACGGTCGGTGATGTAGCGGTTCGACAGGGTCGCAGCCGCAACCAGGGACGAATCCGAGATGCGGACCTTGTGATGCTGCTCGTATTTTTCCTTCAGACCACGCAGGATCGAGATCGTATCCTCGACCGTCGGCTCGTCGACGACGACGGGCTGGAAGCGGCGGGCAAGGGCCGGATCCTTCTCGACATGCTTACGATACTCGTCGAGCGTGGTGGCACCAACGCAGTGAAGCTCGCCGCGGGCAAGCGCCGGCTTCAGGAGGTTCGACGCATCCATGGCGCCATCGGCCTTGCCGGCACCGACGAGCGTATGCATTTCGTCGATGAACAGGATGATCTCGCCGTTCTCGGACTGAACTTCGTTCAGCACCGCCTTCAGGCGTTCCTCGAATTCACCACGGAACTTCGCACCGGCAATCAGCGCGCCCATGTCGAGCGCCATCAGCTTCTTGTCCTTCAGGCTTTCGGGCACGTCGCCATTGACGATGCGCAGCGCCAAGCCTTCGACGATCGCCGTCTTGCCGACGCCGGGTTCACCGATCAGGACCGGGTTGTTCTTGGTGCGGCGCGACAGGACCTGGATCGTGCGGCGGATTTCGTCGTCGCGGCCGATCACCGGATCGAGCTTGCCCTCACGCGCCTCAGCCGTGAGATCGCGCGCGTATTTCTTTAGGGAGTCGAAGCCCTGCTCCGCGTTGGCGGAATCGGCAGTGCGGCCCTTGCGGATCTCGTTGATGACCTGGTTGAGGCTCTGGGCCGAAACGCCGGCATTTTTCAGCGTGATCGCCGTCGATGCCGAAGATTCGATCGCCAGTGCCTGCAGCAGGCGCTCGACGGTCACGAAGCTGTCACCGGCCTTCTTGGCGGCTTCCTCGGCGGTCGAAAAGACCTTCGCAAGCGGTGCAGCGAGATAGATGTTGCCGTTGCCGCCGGAAATCTTGGGAAGCTTCGCAAGCGCAGCGTCATTGGCCAGCCTGGCGGCCTTGGCGTCGCCGCCGGCACGCTCGATCAGCGAGGCAGCCATGCCCTGATCGTCGTCAAGCAGCACTTTCAGCACATGCTCGGGCGTGAATTGCTGATGGCCCTGGGCCAGGGCGTAAGTCTGAGCGGACTGGACGAAACCGCGTACGCGCTCGGAATATTTCTCGATATTCATACTGTACCTCCATGGATCGCCCTGCCCTGCAAGAGGCGCAGACCGATGATTGAGATTGAGCTCCCTGAAAAGGCAAGCCCGGCTTCACCGCTTTGGGATTCCGGCGAAGCAATCGAACCGAATATGGTGGGATATCGGGAGAGTTTAAAGGGGGATTGCTGCGAAAAGCGGCAGTTTGGCGCGGGCACGGGTGCCGCGTTTGCAGCGCCCGTTTTGCCTATTGAAGCTGCGGCTTCTTGAGGAAGCTGTTGCGGTCTGCAGACTTGATGCGAAGCCATGCCTCGCGCCCGTCCCGCAGCACCCGCATCGGGATTTCGGCGCCGGCAGAGCCACTCTCCCAGACCTTGCGGTAGAAGTCCGCAAGCCCTTCGACCTCGCCGTCGCGGATCTCGGAGATCACGTCGCCCTGGCGCAGGCCGGCTTTCGCGGCCGGACCATCAGGCGCGACGCTCATGACGATCACCTCGCCGTTGCTCTCTGCCGAGAAGGCACCGAGCCATGGGCGGGCGGGCTTGTTGATCTGGCCGCGATTGAGCAGATCGTCGAGGATCGGCCGCAACAGGTCGATCGGGACGATCATGTTGATATCGGCGACCTCGCCATCCTTGGCCATTTGCAGCCGCAGCGACCCGATGCCAAGCAGCTTGCCTTCGGCATCGACCATCGCCGCCCCGCCCCAAGAGGGGTGGGCGGGCACCGTGAAGATCGCCTCGTCGAGCAGATATTCCCAATAACCGGCGAATTCCTGCTTGGCGACGATATTGGCGCGGACGAACTGGCCAATGCCATCGGCGACGATAACGGGATCGCCGACCTGCGCATCAGCCGAATTGCCGAGCGGAAGGGCTGGAACATCGAGCGCGCCGAGCGCCTGGACGAGGCCGAAACCAGTCTCCTGGTCATAGGCGAGCGCATGACCGGCAACCACATGGCCATCCTGCCGGGTGAGCCAGACCTCTTCGGCCTCGGTAATCAGGTAGCCGATGGTCAGCACAAGGCCGTTTTCGCGAATGACCACGCCGCTTCCTTCCCGGACGGTGCCGAGTGTCGAAGCGGTAAAAGCATCCTCCGGAATGGAGGAACGGACGGCCACGATCGACCGCAAAATCTGATCGGTATTCATCTCTTGACCCTGACGGTTCTGGAAAAGAGGCGCACGATACGCGTCTTGGGGAGCGGCGCATCATGCTTGATATAAGGTATGAACTGCCGTCTGCGAGTGCAAGCTCGGCACTATCAGTACGGCTAACCTCACCAGAGCATGCATGCGTAAGTTGGTGAATTTCCGTATCTATCAACGGCAAATTCGGCTATTCGCGCATTTGTGATCACAGCGGGTTGGAGAAGATGGAAACAAGCGACCGGGCCTCGTCGGTACTCAAGCAGCATTTCGACCAGCACAGGACCGAGCTCAGCCGTTCGGAGCTTGCGGTCGCCGAGTATCTCGTCGGCCTGCCGATCGATGTCCTGATTTTCAAGAGCGCCGAAGAGATCGCAGCCGACGCGGGAACCAGCGACGCAACCGTCATCCGTACCGCCCGTCGCCTCGGCTTCAGCGGCCTGCCGGAGCTGAAGCGCATCTGCAGCCGCACGATGGCGCGCACCATCCCGACCAGCGACCGGCTGGAGCAGCGCTTCCGCGGCACTGGCAGCGACCTGCCGAAAGTCGCGCATCAGATGTTTGCCACCGCCCGCGAGGTGTTGAGCTCGACCGAGGAGCAGCTCGACGAGGAAGCCTTCGCCGCCGCAGTTTCGCTGCTGGAAAGTGCCGACACCGTCTGGTGCCTCGGCATGGGAACGGCCGAGGTCGAGGCCAGGCACTGCTCGATCGCACTCAGCCGGACGGGTCTGCGAACCCGCTGTTCCGGCGCTTCCGGTTTCACGCTCGCCAACGAGCTTCTCGATCTCCGCAAGGACGATGCCGTCATTCTCTTCAACGCCGTCCACGAAACCGCGGAATTCTCGCTGGTCACGAGCCAGATGGCCGAACTCGGTTGCAAGCTCGTCCTCGTCTGCGGCGTGCAGCTCGGCGAGCTCTATCGCAACAAGGTGGATGCGCTGCTCACCTGCGTCGGCTCGCCATCGAAACTGGCAAGCTGGAGCCTTGGTGCGATCGTCATCGGCGACCTGCTCGCCTATGGCGTAGCGGTGAAGAACCAGCCGCGCGCAGTCGCCACGAAACGACGCCTTGCCGGCCTGCGGAGTAAGGTCCTCAGCCCGAAATGATCGGCCTCAGGTGGCCATCAAAATAAACATGACTATTTGAGTTATATTTATTGAAACGCTCACTACAATATTGTAGTGAGCCCAACACCGGCGTCCGGCTATGGATTTCCGGCGTTGGGGACAGACCGCATGACGCATCTCTTGGATGATCGAGGAGACCGCTCCGGCCGGACGGCTTTTGCCGTCATGCCGCGACCTCCCAACTCGAGCTGATCCCCGCGCCGCCGGCGCTTCCATGACGAAAACCTGACCGCCAGACACCGGAAGAAGCCGCGCTTCTTTTCCGGATGATGGCTCATTGCCTGATCTTACCTACCCGCAGGACCCCCATGCTCAACAGACGATATCTCGCAGCCACCTTCGCGCTGCTCGCTTCCGCGACCTCGACGCTTGCTCAGGATGCCGCAAATTCCGGCGATGCCACCACGCTCGAAGCCATCAAGATCACCGGAAACTGGCTGGACGAGCCGAACGAGGAGAAGGTTCTGAAACACCCCGGCGCCAGAACCATCGTCGATCGCAAGCAGATGGAAGAGCGCGGCGCCACTGACGTGCGCGATGCCCTGAACCTCGTCCCCGGCGTCCAGGTTCAGGAGAGCAACGGCACCGGCGGCAGCGATGTGTCGCTCAATCTCGGCGTTCGCGGCCTCACCTCCCGCCTCTCCCCGCGCTCGACCGTGTTGATGGACGGTATCCCGCTCTCCTACGCGCCTTATGGCCAGCCGCAGCTGTCGCTCTTCCCGCTGACGCTCGGCAATGTCGAAACGATCGATGTCGTGCGCGGCGCGGGCTCGGTGCGCTACGGCCCGCAGAATGTCGGCGGCATCATCAATTTCGTGACTCATCCCATCCCGGACGAATTCACCGCGCGCTTTTCTTCGGGCGCCGACATCGCGAGCGGCACCGGCAACGTCAAGGCAACGCCCAACTTCCTGATCGGCGGCACCAATGACGACGGCTTCGGCGCCGCGCTCCTCTATTCCGGCATCCACGGCGAGGGCTACCGCGAAAGCAACGACCGCACCGATATCGACGACTTCATCCTGAAGGGCAGCTACGAACTGACCGATACCGACAAGATCAGCGCCCAGTACCACCACTACGAAGGCGAAGGCAAAATGCCGGGCGGCTTGACGGCGGCCGAATATGCCGAGGACCCGTTCCAATCGACCCGCCGCTATGACGATTTCAGCGGCCGCCGCGACGACATCTCGCTGCGCTACCAGCATGACGACGGCGAAAACAATTTCGAACTGCTGACCTACTATGTCGACTCGTTCCGCGGCAGCCATGTCGAGCAACAGGGCACCGGCGCCAGCGCCGGCCTCTATCGCCTGACTTCGGCGCCGCGCGAATACAGCTATTTCGGCATCGAGCCCCGCTATTCCCGCCTTATCGAACTCGGCGGCATCACCCAGGAAGTGACGGTCGGCTATCGCTATCTGTGGGAGGAGAGCTCCGAAGTCGCGGCGAGAACCGCTTTCTACAATCGCGCGAGCGGCATCGATCCCAATTCGCTGGCGATGAACACCTATCAGACCAGCGACGGCGGGACGACGGCGCATGCCTTCTACATCGACGACAAGATCGAGATCGGCGATTGGACGATCACGCCCGGCGTCCGCTACGAAATCATCAGCACCCATAACGATATCGCCAACCTGACCGGCGGCGTTGTCACGAGCACCTCCTCGCCGTCGATCGATGCCCATGAGGCCCTGCCGACCCTGTCCGCGGCCTGTCAGATCAATGATTCCTGGAGCGTCTTCGCCAATGTCGGCGTCTCATTCGGCCCGCAGCAATACAGCCAGCTGGCTTCAACGACCGATGGCCTGCACCCGGAGAAGGCAACGACTTACGAAATCGGCACGCATTACGAGGGCGACAATTGGAGCGGCGAACTCACGCTCTTCAACATCGACTTTGACAAGGAACTCTATCTCGGCCGCACCATCGTCGGCGAAGGCATCTGGACCGATCTCGGCGCCACCCGCCATCGCGGCGTCGAAGCCGCCGGCCGCTATGACCTGAGCGATGTGGCGCCCGCACTCGACGGCCTGTCGCTGTCGGCGACCTACACCTATACCGAGGCAACCTACGAGGCCGGTGCCTTCGAAGGCCGCGATCTGCCCTTCTATTCCCGGCATTTCGGCTCGGTCGGAGCCCGTTATCAGTATAACGACTGGGCGATCAATGCCGATATCTTCGCGCAATCGAAGCAGCATTCGCCGGGCAACGCCGCCGATGGCGCAACCTACGTGACCGACGAGGATCCGACAGGTCGCCTCGGCGACATCCCGGGCTATGCCACGGTCAACCTGCGCGTCGCCTACGAACCGCAGGACAAGAAGAACGCCCCGAAATTCGCCTTCGGCGTCAAGAACCTGTTCGACAAGGAATATTTCACCCGCTCGACCGACAACAACGGCGGCAAGTTCGCCGGCCAGCCGCGAACCTTCTTCGTCAACGCGTCCATCGCCTTCTGAGACCAGGCAATCCCGCAAAACAAAAAGGCCGCCCAAAAGGCGGCCTTTCGCATATCTGTGTTCGGCTAAGCTTACTCGGAAGCAGCGTCTGCCAGAACCGGAGCCTCGGAAGCGGCTTCGCCTTCGCCCTCACCGGCTGCGCGGCGCGGACGGCGCGGGCGGCTGCCGGCATTGCGGCGGCGCGGCTGGCGCGTCTGGCCACCTTCTTCTTCCATCGAAACTTCGGCCGGAATGCCGTCGATCTCCGGCTGAGGGCCGGTGCCGTCGATGGCTTCTTCGGAAGCGGTGGGAGCTTCTGCTTCGACACCCTGTTCACGCTCGGCGCGCTGTTCGCGAGGCTGACGCTGCTGCTGTTCGCGCGGCGGCTGAACCACGACAACGTCATCGTTGTCGCCATTGTCCATATCCTCGCCATCGCGCTCGGCGCCCTGGTCCTGATAGTCGCCACGATCGTCACGCTGGAAGCGTTCCTGCATCTGCGCCTGAGCGCTTGCGATGATGCGGTTATAGTGCTCCGCGTGCTGCAGATAATTCTCGGCAATGACGCGATCGCCGGAGCTCTGAGCATCACGGGCAAGCTGGGCGTACTTTTCGGCAATATGCTGTGCGGTACCGCGGATCTTAACGTCAGGACCAGAGCTGTCGTAGGTCCGAGTCAGCGGATTGCCGCCCTTGCGGTTGAAATTGTTGTTATTGTTACTTCCGCCGCCGCCGCCATTGTTGTTATTGCCACGCCCTCGACCGCGCTTGTTCTGCTGTCCTGGCCTCATAGATCGTTCACCTGAATTCTCTGTTCGTGTGGAGTTAAGGCACCGATCGCCAAGGCCGGGAAAAACCGGCTCAGGGCCTTCGTGCCGCAAGCATGATGCGCCTTCGCGCCGACCTGCCGCTTGTTCCTCAAGTCATATTGACTGATTCACGCATTGGGTCGTGTTCAACCTTTTAAACTCTCGTTTAAAAGAGTGGACCCCCGAGGCCGACCAAGTACCGAACGAATCTTCGTTCATTCCTGAGTGCCCAACGCGTGAGCGCAACCTATCTTGCTTCCCTGGGAAATCCAAGCCTTTTCTTCGCAATAGCAATATCGTCCTGTCCAATGCTGCAATTTGTCGCTCAAACATTGAGTGCGAACACGAGCACCCGGTCATTCTGGCCGTAGTCCTTTACGGACTCCAGACGTTTGAAGCCTTCGTTCTCGAAGACATCCGAGACGTCATCACATTGATCGAAGCCGATCTCCAGTCCGATAATGCCATTCTGCCGCAAGAACCTTGCCGCATCCTTGGCGATCGCCCTGTAGGCGTCAAGTCCATCCGGGCCGCCATCCAAAGCTGCCGCGGGATCAAATTTCTTCACTTCGGGAGCGAGATCGTGAATGACCTTGGAGGCAATATAGGGCGGATTTGAGACGATCGCATGAAAGCGTCCATCGATACTGTCAAACCAGCTGGATTGTATTGCCCGGAACCGCTCCTCAAACCCGTTCCGCTTCGCATTGGCCGTAGCCGTTTGAAGCGCGTCGGCCGATATGTCGCTACCGGTCCCTTTGGCTTGTGGAAGCTCGCTCAGCAGCGCCAGACATATGGCGCCCGTTCCCGTTCCGATATCCAGGATATGGAGATCGCCGCCCTCACTTGCAAGGGTTCTCAAATACGGAAGCATCGTATCGACGAGAATTTCCGTATCCGGCCGCGGCTCCAGCGTTTCGGCCGAAAGCGACAGCGGCAGACCGTAGAATTCACGCTCGCCAAGAATGCGATGAACCGGCTCGTGCTGCAGGCGACGTTCGATCGCCGCCTCGATCACGGCGATCTTCTCGGCACCGGGAACATCATTGGCCCGCGTCAGCATCTCCGTCGACGACAGGCCGAGCAGGCCCGAGATCAGCAGGCGGGCATCGGTGGCCGGATCGGCAACGCCCGCTTCCGTGAAGCGGCTGCGGGCGCCGGAAAGGATCGCCGAGACCGTTCGCCCGCTTGCCGTCATTGCTGTTCGCCGAGGCTGGCAAGCTGGCTTGCCTGATAGTCGGCCAGCAGCGCATCGACCACTTCGTCGATTTCGCCGACCATCATCCGGTCGAGCTTGTAGAGCGTCAGATTGATGCGGTGATCGGTGACGCGGCCCTGCGGGAAATTATAGGTGCGGATGCGCTCCGAGCGGTCGCCGGACCCGACCTGGCTCTTGCGGTCGGCCGAGCGTTCGCTGTCCGCCCGCTGGCGTTCGGCGTCATAGAGCCGCGAGCGCAGCACTTGCATCGCCTTGGCGCGGTTCTGGTGCTGCGATTTTTCGGAGCTGGTCACGACAATGCCGGTCGGCAGGTGCGTGATGCGCACCGCGGAGTCGGTCGTGTTGACGTGCTGGCCGCCGGCACCCGACGAGCGCATCGTATCGATGCGAATGTCTTCCGGCCGGATTTCGATATCGATCTCTTCGGCTTCCGGCAGAACTGCAACGGTCGCCGCCGACGTGTGAATGCGCCCGCCCGCTTCCGTCTCCGGCACGCGCTGTACGCGATGAACGCCCGATTCGAACTTCAGCTTGGCGAACACGCCGCGGCCGGTGATCGTCGCGATGATTTCCTTGAAGCCGCCGGCTTCACCCTCGCTCGACGAGAGAACCTCGACCTTCCAGCCGTTGGCAGCCGCAAAGCGCTCGTACATCCGGAACAGATCGCCGGCAAAAAGCGCTGCTTCCGACCCACCGGTTCCGGCGCGGATTTCCAGGATGGCGCTCTTCTCGTCCGCCGCATCCTTCGGCAAGAGCAGGATCTGGATTTCCTGCTCCAGCCCCTCGATGCGCTCTTTGACATCAGGATATTCAAGCTCGGCAAGATCGCGCATCTCGCGATCGACGGACTTGTCTTCGAGCATCGCTTCCAGGTCGGCAAACTCGGCCACGGCCTTCTGATAGGCGCGGATCTTGCCGACCACGGGCTGCAGTTCGGAATATTCGGAGGCGAGCTTCACATAGACGTCGGCCGCAGGACCGGCGGACATGCGCGCTTCGATCTCGCCGAAGCGGCGTTCCAGCTCGCGCATCTTTTCAAGGGGAAGCTTCGCCACCCTTCACTCCAATTCTTCTTATCGTTGTCTAAAGGGGAATATTGTGGCTGCTGGCGAAGCGGACAAGAATGTCGCGCATCGTTTCCGTGCCATGCGTATCGTCGAGCGCCTCGTCCATGACCTTGGCGAGCGCCGTCACGTCGAGCCCGAGCAGCATCGCCTTCACCGGGCCGATAGAGGCCGGCGACATCGATACCGAGCGGAACCCGATCCCCATCAAAGCCATTGCCGAGATCGGCTTGCCGGCGAGCTCGCCGCAGAGCGTCACGGTCGTATTGTTACGCTCACCGGCGCGCGTGATATCGCGCAGAATCCGCAGGAACGGACGGCCAAGCGTGTCGAAACGGTCAGACACCCGCGCATTGCCGCGGTCGACAGCCATCGCAAACTGGAATAGATCGTTGGAACCCACCGAAACGAAATCGGCCGCTTCCATCAATTCGTCCAGCTGCCAGAGCAGCGCAGGAACCTCGAGCATCGCGCCAAACTGCAGCTTGCGCGGCAGGCCGTGGCCGAAGCGCGAGAGGTGCTGCACTTCCTTCTGCAGGAGCTCGCGGACCGCCTTCAGCTCCGAAACCTCGGTCACCATTGGCACCATGATCTTCAGCTCGGTGCCGGCAGCGGCCTTCAGCATGGCGCGCAGTTGCGTGCGTAAGAGACCCGGCCGGTCGAGCGACAGGCGGATCGCGCGCCATCCGAGCGCCGGATTTTCTTCCTCGTGCCCGCGGAAGTACGGAACGACCTTGTCGCCGCCGATATCGAGCGTACGGAAGGTCACGGGGCGTCCTGCCGCCTGCTTCAGCACGTTGCGGTAAAAGGCTTCTTGCTCCTCGGCCTTCGGCATGGTCGAGGCGATCATGAACTGCAGCTCGGTGCGGAACAGACCAATGCCTTCAGCGCCGGATTCGGCGAGCTGCGGCAGGTCGACCAGCAGGCCGGCATTCATCTGCAGCGCAATCCGCTTGCCATCCTTGGTGAGCGGCTCGACAGCACGAAGCGCGCGGAACTGCTCCTGACGGCGGGCTCGGAAGCGGACCTTTTCCTCGTAGGAGCGCTGCAAATCCTGCATCGGCCGCAGATGGACATGCGCCTCATCACCATCGACGATCGCCGCATCACCATTTTCGGCAAGCGCCACGACACCGGCAACCTGACCAATAACCGGAATGCCCATGGCACGCGCAACGATGACGACGTGGCTGGTGACAGCGCCTTCCTCAAGCACGAGACCGCGAACATTGGCGCGCGGATAATCGAGCAGCTCGGCAGCGCCCATGGCGCGCGCAAAGATGATCGCATCGTTCGGGAAGCCATCGGCGGTGGTGCGGCCGGTATAGCCGGTCAGCTGCCGCAGCAGGCGGTTTGCCAGGTCTTCGAAATCATGCATCCGCTCGCGCAGATACGGGTCGGTGAGGCGCATCATCCGCGCCTTGGTGTCCGACTGAACCTTCTCGACCGCGGCTTCCGCCGTCAGGCCGTTGCGGATCGCCTCTTCCAGCTTGCGCACCCAGCCCTGGTCGTGGGCGAACATGCGGTAGGTCTCGAGAACCTCGCGATGCTCGCCTTCCATCGACACGTCACGGCGCGACAGCATGTCGTCGATCGACAGCCGCAGCGAACCCATGGCTTCGGCGAGGCGGCGGATTTCCTTTTCCGAGTCCTCGTTCAGCAGGTTGGTGACGACGATGCGCGGCTCGTGCAGCACGACGTAACCGAGACCGATACCTTCATTATAGGTGTCGCCGTCGATGGTGACGGAACGCGTCAGGTCGAGTTCGAGGCCGGGCTTGGTGATCTTCTTGAGCTCGCCGGTGGCGATCATCTCGGCGAGCACCATCGCCGTCGTCTCGAGCGCTTCAAGCTCTTCGTCGCGATAGTTGCGGCTCGCCTTGTTCTGGACGACGAGAACGCCGAGCGAGCGGCCCGTGCGCAGGATCGGCACGCCGAGGAAGGAGTGATAGATTTCTTCGCCGGTTTCCGGCAGATAGCGGAAGGCCGGATGCGATTGCGCATCGGAAAGATTGAGCGGCTGCGCGGAAGCGGCAATCGTACCGACGAGACCCTGTCCCATCTTCAATTGCGAAAGGTGGACGGCTTCCTTGTTCAGACCTTCGGTTGCGTAAAGCTCGAGGACGCCGTCGGCGCGCAGCACGTAAACGGAGCAGACCTCCGCCACCATGTTGCTGGCAATCTGGCGCACGATCCGGTCGAGTCGCTCCTGCGGCTCCAGCGGCTCCGCCATCAACTCGCGCAACCGCTTGAGCAGTACGCGCGGACCGCCGGACAGGTCTCTCATTGCGTCTCAAGCTCCCCGAAACAAATGCCTAATGCGGCCAGCAAACCGGCCGCATCTCTTCATGTCGAAGGGGCGGCCCGCCCGCTGGGAATCAATTCTTATCGAGACCGTAGCAGGAATGCAAAGTTCTGACAGCGAGTTCCGCATACGGGCCGTCGATCAGGATCGAAATCTTGATCTCCGACGTGGTGATCGCCTTGATGTTGATACCCTTTTCCGCGAGCGCGCGGAAGGCCGTCGCTGCAACGCCAGCGTGCGAACGCATGCCGATGCCGATAACCGATACTTTCACCAGGCCCGATTCGTGCTGCACGACATCGTAGCCGATCGCCGGCTTGTTGTCGGACAGGACCTTGATCGCCTTGTCGACATCGCCCGACGGAACCGTGAACGTCATGTCGGTCTTCGAGCCGTCTTCAGAGATGTTCTGGACGATCATGTCGACATTGATGTGGTTCTCGGCCAGCGGTCCGAAGATCGCGGCGGAAACACCCGGCCGGTCGGCAAGACGGCGAAGCGAGATCTGAGCCTCATCCTTGGCATAGGCGATGCCGGTGACTACTTCCTGTTCCACGATTTCATCCTCGTCACAAATCAGCGTTCCGGGCGGATTCAAGAAGTCACCCATGCCCGGAGCATCGGGATCTTCGAAAGAGGAGCGCACGAAGGTACGAACCTTGTGCACCATGGCAAGTTCCACCGAGCGGACCTGCAGAACCTTGGCGCCGAGCGATGCCATTTCGAGCATTTCTTCGAAGGCGATCTTCTTCAGGCGGCGCGCCTGCGGCACGATGCGCGGGTCGGTCGTGTAGACGCCGTCGACATCGGTATAGATGTCGCAGCGGTCAGCCTTCAGCGCCGCGGCAACGGCAACGGCCGACGTATCGGAACCGCCGCGGCCGAGCGTCGCAATGCGATTGTCCGGGCCGATTCCCTGGAAGCCGGCGATGACGGCAACCTGGCCTTCGCCCATGCGCTTGACGATGTCGGCACCGTCGATCTCCTGGATGCGGGCGGCGCCATGGGCGTTGTCCGTGCGGATGGCGATCTGCCAGCCCTGCCAGGAGCGCGCATTGATATCCATCGCCTGCAGCGCGATCGCCAGCAGACCGGCCGTGACCTGCTCGCCCGAAGCGACGACGGCATCATATTCGCGTGCATCGTAAAACGGGGAGTTGGCGCCGACGACCTTCGGCATGTTCTGCACCCAGCCGACGAGCTCGTTGGTCTTGCCCGACATCGCCGAAACGACGACCGCGACTTCGTGGCCCGCGTCCACTTCACGTTTCACATGGCGGGCAACGTTCTTGATGCGGTCCAGATCGGCGACGGAAGTTCCGCCGAATTTCATAACGATGCGTGCCATAAGCCTCTACCACAGCCAGCGCCGGGGGCCGCGAGCGGATTTCTCCGGCCGATCATGCGCCATTGACAAACCACCGGGAGAGACGATTGCCAGACCCGGCATCAGGAGCCGGTCGGACCAAAGGCCGGAGCGCTCGAATTGGGAGTTCTGAAACGCTTCTAAAGCCTTGGCGCCCAAGGGCTCAAGTTGCGGCGTCTCTTAGCGGCTTTGCATGGGGGTGGCAAGGTCGCCAGTTGGCGTTTGGCGGTACGGTTTAGCAAAGTTTTCCGCGATCGGCGGCAGAGGCTTTTCCTGGCGGCTGTTGACGTCTCCGGCCGCCGCTCCCCATAACACCTTGGGGTTATGTTCGATCTCCGCCCGCTCGTTCATCTTTTCTTCACAAATAAAAAATGCGGGCGGTGACCTGCGCGGAACAGCTAAACGAATTGCACTGCGCAGCTCCCGGGAAGATCAATCAACAACTCTTCGCGGAGGCGGAACATGAATGACACAGTAAAACTCGACCGCACATTGGGCCTCTGGTCCGTTGTGCTTTTTGGTCTGGCCTATATGACGCCGATGATCGTCTTCGGCACTTTCGGCGCACTTGCCGCCGCAAGCCAGGGCACGACTGCCATGGCCTATCTCGTGGCGGCTGCCGCGATCCTGCTCACCGCCATCAGCTACGGCGTCATGGCGCGCGTCTATCCGGTCGCCGGTTCCGCCTACACCTATGCCCGCCGCTCACTGAGCCCGAGCATCGGCTTCCTCGTCGGCTGGGCGGTTCTGCTCGACTATTTCTTCCTGCCGATGGTCATCTGGCTGATCGGCGCGGCCTACCTGACCTCCGCCTTCCCGGCCATCCCGGCCTATGTCTGGATCATCGGCTTCATCTTGCTGACCACGCTGGTCAATGTCGTCGGCATCGCATTCGCAAACCGCGTCAATTTCATCCTGATGCTGGTGCAGCTCGCCGTCCTGATCGCCTTCGTCTTCCTCGCAGCCCGCTATGTCATGGCTGCCAGCGGCCCGGGCGGCCTCGTCTCGGCAACGCCGTTCTTCAAGGCTGACGTGCCCTTCTCGGCATCGATCGCCGGTGCGGCAATCGCCGCCTACTCGTTCCTCGGCTTCGACGCCGTCTCGACGCTGACCGAGGAAACCAAGGATGCCAAGCGCACCATGCCCCGCGCCATCCTGATCACCGCGCTTGCCGGCGGCCTGATCTTCGTCGTCGCTGCCTACGTCACCCAGCTTGCCCATCCGGGCATGGACTTCGTCTCTGTCGATGCCGCTGCCAGCGAAATCGCCAAGACCATCGGCGGCGACCTTTTCGTCACCATCTTCCTTGCAACGCTCGTCGTCGCGCAGTTCACCTCGGGTCTTGCCGCCCAGGCCAGCGTCGGCCGCCTGCTCTTCGCCATGGGACGCGACAGCGTTCTGCCGTCGTCGATCTTCGGCAGCCTGCATCCAAAGTGGCACACGCCGGTGATCAACCTCGTGCTCGTCGGCATCGTCGGCCTGCTGGCGCTGACCATGGACGTGACGACCTCGACCTCCTTCATCAACTTCGGCGCATTCCTCGCCTTCACCGCGGTCAACATCTCGGTCATCGCGCTCTATGTGAAAGGCGACCAGCAGGTGAAGCCGCTCGGCGCGTTGATCGGTCTCGTCATCCCGGCGCTCGCCGCGGTCTGCGATCTCTTCCTGCTCTGGAATCTCGATGAGCATGCCAAGGTTCTCGGCCTGATCTGGCTGGTCATCGGTGTCGGCTATCTCGCCTACCTGACCCGCTTCTTCCAGTCCGCACCTCCCGAAATGGACTTCGCAGAGTAAAGCTTCGAAAAGCGGCCCGGCCGGACACGGCCGGGCTAAGCCAGGAACAGGCGGAAGAGTTCGGCCTGGCTGGAAATGTTGAGTTTCGAGTAGATCTGCCGGCGATGCACCTTCACGGTGTTGGGCGAAAGCTCGAGAACGGCGGCAAGCGAGAGGTTGGAATGTCCTTTGAGGATCAGCGTCACGATCTCGAGTTCACGCTTGGTCAGCAGCGGATGTTCGATCCGTGCGGCTGGAGTGGCATTCTTGATCTCCAGCGACAAGCCCGAGACATGAAACCAGTGACGGCTTCCAAGCGCACAGACGAGCAATGCGGCCGAACGCAGCCGCTGCAGGTCCTCTTCGGAAAACAGCGCCGCATTGCCGGTGCGCGACAGGGACAGCACGGCGATATAGCCGGTCTCGAGCGCCAGAACGAAACCGATCTCGTCGATGATCTCGGTCGTCGCGTAGTGCAGGCGGAAATATTCGGTCTGCGCAAAATCGTCGGGCGCGATCTCGCGCATCACGATCATCCGCGCGCCGCCATCGGCACGGATCGCGTCATAGAAGGGATCGAGCACGAAGGCACCTGCCAGATACCGGTCGACGATCAGCGACCGCTCGGCAACGATCTTCTCGTTATAGAGATCGAAGGCATGGCCATCGGGCGAATAGATGAAGCCGTTCATCATCTGGAACGGCGCCAGCAGCCTGAGCGCTGCGGCAAGCGCATCCGGAAAGGCCCGCGAACCGATGGCGTTCGCAGCCTGCGCGAGAGCAGCATTCCAGACGTCGAAGGACGGCATCTGGGAAGTTGGTCTCGAAACGGAATTCATGAATTGTCCTGGCAATGAAAAGCCGTAGACGGCTTCCGGCACAGCAAGCACTCTTTCAAAGCGAAATGCAATGACCCCGATGGAACACGCAGACATGACCAAGAACGCGGCCGAACAATCCGCCTCCCATCCGCTCGACCTCCCGGCAACGGAGATCGCCCGCGGCATTCGCGAAGGGCGTTTCTCGTCGGTATCAGTCGTTGCCGAATCCATCCGACGCGCCAGGGCCGTCAATTCGACCCTCAACCCTTTCACGGTGATCCGCGAGGAACAGGCGCTGGAAGCCGCCCAGGCCGCGGACCGTAGCGCAGCGCGCGGCGAAGCGACAGCCCCCCTTCACGGCGTCCCCTTCGCTGCCAAGGACATGACCCCCACCAAGGGAGACCTGACGACCCTCGGCTCCTGGACCCAGGGTGACCGGATCCCCGACGAGACCGCCCTCGTCGTCCGCCGTCTCCAGGATGCCGGCGGCATCCTCATGGGCAAGACGACGACCCCGGAATTCGCCTATGCCAGCTTCACCCATAGCCCGCGCTGGGGCATCACCCGCAACCCATGGAACCCGGAGTGCACCTCCGGCGGCTCCTCCGGCGGCTCTGCCGTTGCAGTCGCAACCGGCGTCGTGCCCTTCGCCGAGGGTACGGATATGGGCGGCTCGGTCCGCATACCCGCGGCCTTGAGCGGCACGGTCGGCCTCAAGGCCAGCATCGGCCGCATCCCGATGACCATCCTGCCGAGCGTCTTCGATAACATCTCGCATTTCGGCCCGCTCGCCCGCACCGTCGGCGATGCCGTCTCCTTCATGGAAGCGACCTGCGGACCGAGCGACGAGGACATCTCGTCGCTGCCTGTTGGCTTCGTCTCGCACGTTGCCCGCAACGGCAGCCTCGCAGGCAAGCGCTTCGCCCTGTCGGTCGATCTCGGCTATTATCAGGTCGAACCCGAAGTCGAACGGCTTGTCCGCCAGGCGGCCGACGAGCTGCGCCGCGCCGGGGCAACGGTCGATGAAGTGCCTATGCAATGGACACGCGCCGTCAACGACGAATGGTTCGACCTCTGGTGCGTCTTCATGTCCGGCTTCTTCGGTGAGACGATCGAGACCTATCGCGACAAGATGGATCCGGCCGTCGTTTCGATGATCGATCGCGGGCTGGCGATGAACGCCACCGCCTACAAGCGCGTCGAGCTGCTGCGCACCCGCATGTGGCGCGACATGGCCGCCCTCTTTGAAAATTACGACGCACTGCTCTGCCCGACCTGCGCCGTTACCGCCCCGCTGGTCACCGAATGCGATGACGATTATGTCGCGACCGGCCCGGATGGTCGCTTCGTCGGTCTCGACATGACCTGTCCCTTCAACATGCTGCCGCAGCTTCCCGCCCTGTCGCTTCCCGTCGGCCTCGCATCGAACGGCCTGCCCGTCGGCCTGCAGATCGTCGGCCGCCGCTTTGCGGATGAAAACGTGCTGTCGATGGCTGCGGCCCTGGAGGCGCGGCTCTCTGTCCCGCGGCTTCCCGCCCCTTGACTTATGCCGCCGATCGTCCGACTTCACTCATGACTGACGCAAGGAGCAGACCAATGAGCGAAGCCGCAAAGAGCACGATCGACCAGAGCGAAGTGGACCGCTTCTCGGCGATGGCGGCTGAGTGGTGGAGCCCGACCGGCAAGTTCAAGCCGCTGCACAAGTTCAACCCGGTGCGGCTGACCTATATCCGCGACAAGGCAGCCGAGAATTTCGGGCTCGACCCGAAAAGCCCGAAGCCGCTGGAAGGCCTGCGCGTCCTCGACATCGGCTGCGGCGGCGGCCTGCTGTCCGAGCCGGTTGCGCGGATGGGCGCCACCGTCGTCGGCGCCGACCCCTCCGAAAAGAATATCGGCATCGCCTCCACCCATGCGAAGGCGTCGGGCGTTTCCGTCGATTACCGTCCTGTCACGGCCGAACAGCTCGCCGAAGCCGGCGAGACCTTCGATATCGTCCTGAACATGGAAGTCGTTGAGCACGTCGCCGACGTCGAATTCTTCATGTCGACCTGCTCCAGGATGGTCCGCCCCGGCGGCATGATGTTCGTCGCCACCATCAACCGCACGATGAAGGCCGCCGCGCTCGCGATCTTCGCGGCCGAAAACATCCTGCGCTGGCTGCCGCGCGGCACGCATCAATATGAAAAGCTGGTTCGTCCCGAAGAACTGGAAGCGCCGATGACCGCCTCTGGCCTCGAAGTCATCGACCGCACCGGCGTCTTCTTCAATCCTCTGGCCAACCAATGGAATCTGTCGAAGGACATGGACGTGAATTACATGCTGCTAGCAAAGCGCCCGGCCTGAGCAATCAGACCTTCAATTTACTCACGAGTTCCAAGAGATCCTGCTGGCGCGTGGCGTTTTGGGCAGCAACCTCCTTCACCCGTTCGCGGTCGATGGTGATTTCCTCGCCGTCAGGACCATAAGGCTGCTTGAAGTTGAACGCATGCGCGCTCGGTCCGTGATCGTCGAGATATTCAAGCCGCGAGGCGCCCTCCTGCCAGTCTGGCCGATGGGTGGCCGAGACCCACCACAAAACCAGCGGCGGCCAGCTCTGCCGGGCATTCCAGGCCCGGGCATTCTTCAACGCGTCGGCATGCACGCCGTTATAGCTGAAGGCCATCAAGGACTCGATATCGGCCCAGAGCGACAATGAGGACGGCGCGGTGGTGAAGCCGCTGCCTTCGATATATCTCGGAAAAACCTGAACGCCCCAGCTTCGCGTACCGGGTACGCCCGGATAACCCGAACGCCCCAGGAAGCCCTGCGCTCGCGTCGCTGCTTCGAAATTTGCGGGTTCGCGCAGCATGAAGCCGCGAACCGCCTCACTATCAGCCGGCGCCACATGAAGCCCGAAATTGTAAAAGGCGAGGCGCGCGGACTGCATGTCAGTTCACATCGTCAGGTAGGACGGGCAGGGCAGCGATCTCGATGCCCTCCTCGATCAGCTCCTGGGCCTCGTTGGCCGTTGCCTGGCCGATAATGCCGCGCGCATCGGCTTCGCCGTAGTGGATCTTACGCGCCTCCTCAGGAAATCGCGTCCCGACATCCTCGGAATTCGCCTTCACCTGAGCAACGGCATCCTTGAGCTTCTGAAATGCCTCACGGCGCATCGCGTCCATGGCGACGGTCTTGATCTCGTCCTTCTTGCGTGCGGTGGAGACGGACGGCGCCATGAGCACCTTCGAGATCGAGCCCGAATGGCAGACGGGGCAGGTCAGGAAACCGGACGCTACCTGCCTATCGAAATCGGCGCTCTCGGAAAACCAGCCTTCGAACTCGTGGGCATTCTCGCAACTGAGGGAATAGCGGATCAAGCGGCAACGCCTCCCTTCACCGCCCCCGGTATCTTCTCGATCGAGAATTCCCGGCCGTTCTTCAGGTTCGGGATCTTGTCATGCGCAGCTTTCACGGCAGCCAGATCGATCTCCGCCAGAATAACGGCCTCGCCGGTGCCCCCGGCAGATGTCAGAACCCGGCCCCAGGGATCAATGATCATCGAATGACCGAAGGTCTCGCGCCCGTCCTCATGCACGCCGGCCTGCGCGGCTGCGATAACGAAGACGCCGTTCTCGATGGCGCGGGCCCTCAGCAGGATTTCCCAATGCGCTTCGCCGGTCTGCCTCGTGAAGGCGGCAGGAACCGTCATCACTTCGGCACCGGCAACCGCCTGTGCCCGGAAAAGCGCCGGGAAACGGACGTCGTAGCAGATGGTGAAACCCATCTCCACAAATGGCAGCGACACGACACGGGCTTCCGAGCCAGGCCGGTAGGCGGCGCTTTCACGCCAGCTCTCGCCGTTGTCTAGATCCACATCGAACATGTGGATCTTGTCGTAGCGGTTCAGGACCTTGCCATCGGGGCCGAATAAAAAGCCGCGATTGGCCATCTTGCCATCGTCGAGCGCGATCGCCGTCGAGCCGACATGCATATGGATGCCGAGCTCGGCCGCAAGCTCCGAAGCGGTCCGCACGATGATATCGTCGGCTTCACCGCGCAACACCGCTTTGGCAGCCGCGCGGTCACGCTGCAGCATCCCGGTCATTTCGGGCGTCTGGACATAGGTCGCGCCCTGAGCGGCGGCCTCGCGGACAAGCCGCGCCATCGACACGGCATTGCGCGCCGGATCGACGCCTGAGCACATCTGAACGGCTGCTGCCTTGAAGACCATGGTGCTACCCTCAGGCCGCCAGCATCGGATCGAGCTTGCCGGCGCGATCAAGCGCGAAGAGATCGTCGCAACCGCCGACATGCTCACTGCCGATGAAAATCTGCGGGAAGGTCGTGCGGCCGTTCGACTTGCCGATCATCTCCTGGCGCAGATCGGGCGAAAACGTCGCATCATGCTCGACGTAATCGACACCCTTCTCTTCGAGCAGGGACTTGGCGCGGGCGCAATAGCCGCAGAACTGCCGTGTATAGATCGTAACGGGTACCATATTCCGGTCTCCAGACGGGCCTGTTTTCTCCTTGTCATATAGGTTCTTGCAGAGCCCTTGCAAAGGTCAAAACAGTGATGTCGGAGGCGCCTGCCTTGCGCAAGACGCGCGTTGCCGCGGCCACTGTCGCGCCGGTCGTGTAGACATCATCGACAAGCACGATCCGTTTGCCGAAAAGATCGTTTTCCCGCCCACGTGCGATCGCGAAGGCCCCGCGCACATTCTCCTCACGCGCCCTCGCCCCGAGCCCCACCTGCTGTTCCGTTCGCTTGACGCGCAGCAAGGTGGCGGGAAGCAACGGCTTGCCCGAGACGTGGCCCAGATGCCGCGCAAGCTCCGCCGCCTGGTTGAACTTGCGCGACAGCATCCGCGACCGGTGCAGCGGGACAGGAATGATCGCATCGCAGGCTTCGACGGCACCATCGCTCGCCCGCAGCATCCAGCCCGCCATCATCGGCGCAAGATCGACGCGGTCGCGATATTTCAGCCCATGCACCAGATTGCGGACCGCCTCGTCGTGAACGGCGGCAGAGCGCAGACGATCGAAGGGTGGCGGGTCGGCAATCGCCTGCGCACTCAGGATACCGCCTCCGAGATCGTGAGAGAATGGCGACCCCAGCACCTCGCAATAGGGCCTCTCGATGAAGAGCACGCCCGACCAGCATTCGGCGCAAAGCCCGCGATGCCCTGATGTCATCGTACCGCAGGCAGCGCAGGCCGGCGGATAGACGAGGTCGGCAAGCGCATGGAAGGGCCGCGCAAGATGCGCCCAGCCTGACCGCGCTGCTTTGCCGAAATCGATTGCCCCCATGGAGCGAGAGTAGCCGCTTCCGGCCAAAAGGAAAATCCGTCTTGCCGCCTGCCGGTGACGGGACTATGCACATCGCCATGGATATCATTTTCGATAGAGCCGCGATCGCTGCCCACCGCCACCGGGCGCTGAAGAACAGCGACCACAACGCCGCCTTCCTTCTCGACATCGCCGCAACCGAACTTGCCGAACGGCTCTCCGTCGTGGAGCGGCAGTTCGATCGCGCCGTCGAGCTGCATGGCGCGACCGGCACGGCGGCAAAGGCAGCGCTGGCGCTCGGCAAGATCGGTCAATTAGACCGCGTCGAAGCAGAGGCAGCCTATGGCGCCGAGGGAGAGGTCGCCTTCGTCGCCCCCCTCGAAGACGTCCCGCTCGAGCCGCAATCGGCCAACCTCATCATTGCCCCGCTCAGCCTACACCTGACCAACGACACGCCCGGCGTCTTCATCCAGATCCGCCGCGCATTGAAGCCCGACGGCCTTTTTCTTGCGGCTATCCCCGGCACGGGCACGCTACAGGAACTCCGTGACGTGCTGCTTGCTACCGAAGCCGAAATGACCGGCGGCGCCAGCCCTCGCGTCATTCCCTTCGCCGATGTCCGCGATGTCGGCAGCCTGTTGCAGCGCGCCGGCTTCTCGCTGCCGGTCATCGATGCCGAGAGCTATACAGTGCGCTACGACTCGATCTTTCCGCTGATGAAGGATCTGCGCGCCATGGGCATGGCGAACCCGCTCGCCGCGCGCAGCCGCAAGCCGCTTTCGCGCGCTTTCTTCCTGCGTGCCGCCGAAATCTATGCCGAGCGCTATTCCGATCCGGACGGCCGGATCCGCGCGACATTCTCGATCATCTATGTCTCGGGATGGGCTCCACACGAGAGCCAGCAGAAACCTTTGCAGCCGGGATCGGCCAAGGCGCGTCTCGCCGATGCTCTCCGGGTCGAAGAGCACAAGCTGAAGCAGTAGAGCCGAAGCTTACTGGCTGTGCGAGGCGAGCGTATTGCTGACGCTCGTGAACGTGTTCTGAAGATTGTTGCCGAAGGTGCCGACACCGGCGATGATGCCGACCGAGATCAGCGCGGCCAGAAGACCATACTCAACAGCAGTTGCGCCGCGGATGTCGGCGATCAAGGCCTTCAGAGAACGCATCATCCCAACCCTTCCCGCAGAAAGCGGCGCATCAGCCATTTGATCTTCCATCAGCAGCCGGCCCCGAGCCGTATCCCTGAACGACGCAGACGGAGCCCGGAGTTTCCTGGAGCACGCTGCGGCGGATCGTGTAACGCTTGCCGTTCTCGGTCTTGGGGATCGAGCCGGTGGTGATGTTGTCGAAGTCGGAGGGAACGCTTGCGAAAACGCTCGACTTCGACTTGTCGGCCAGCATCGGGGTGAGGATGAGGGTGAGCGCCACGGCGGCGGTGCCGAAGAGCAAGGCAAGATTGAGCGCGCCCGTCCTGCGTGAAGCATTCGAGCCTTGCTGTTTTTCTCTAACCGCTTTCCAGAAATCGTCGTCGACCATGCGTCAAGCCTTCATACACACACGCCAGTTGCTTGATTGAGGCCGATCTTTGGCAGAAGGTGTTAAACGATCGATTAATATCCACAGACAAAAACCGTCCGTGAAAGCAAATAGTGAGAAATCCCTAAAGTAGATCCTGCAGCATCGGGATCAGCGGCTCGTCGGCCGGCGGCATGGGATAATCACGCAATTGCATGGGCTTGACCCATTTCAGCGCCTGCCCTTCCCGGCTTTGCGGCATGCCCTCATAGCGGCGGCAGACATAAAGCGGCATCAGCAGATGAAATGTGTCGTAGCTGTGGCTGGCAAATGTCAGCGGCGCCAGGCAGGCGACCTTGGTCTTGATGCCAAGCTCCTCTTCGAGCTCGCGCACCAGGCACTCTTCCGGCGTCTCGCCCGGCTCGACCTTGCCACCCGGAAATTCCCAAAGACCGGCAAGCGATTTTCCTTCCGGCCGCTGCGCCAGAAGAATGCGCCCGTCGGAATCGATCAGCGCGCAGGCAGCAACCAGGAGAATTTTCTTGCCGGCATCGCTCATCGTCAGAGCGCCTTACGCCAGTAGCTGTAGCGATAGGCTTCACGGAAGCCGAGGCGGTCGTAGAGTGCAAGAGCCGGCGCGTTATCGGCCTTGACCTGAAGCCAGCCGGTGCGGGCACTGCGCATACGCGCCCAGCGAAGAGCCGATGTCAGAATTTCGAGACCGAGACCTTCGCGCCGGCGCTCCCGGGCGACCGACAGCGACATGATGCCGGCCAGATCGTTGTCCTGCACGCAAAGAACCGTCGCCAGCGGCCCCGATGCCGGATCCTCGATCATGAACAGGCCGGACGGCGGCTTAATCGCGTTGATCACTTCGGCCAGCGCCGCCTTCAGCCGCGGCGAGACCTGGTCGGTCGAGAGATTGGCATCGACGAAGCGGCCGATATCGTGCGTCGGCAGATGGTCGAGGGTATCTGGAAGATCGGCCTGCGTCAGATCGCAGGTCATGACGATCGTCTCGTCGAAATGCGTCCAGTTCTGCTCGGCGACCAGGTCGACGAGCAGCGGCGTGCAGAGCGGCGTCTGCCGCAGCACGGCCGGACGACCATAGGCTTCGAACTTCCTGCTCGCCTTTTCCAGGCGGATCTCAATATCGCGATGATCGGACGGATCGAGGGGCACGATGGAATTCAGACGGTTCGAGGGATGACCCGCCGTCAGCCGTACCTGCCAGCTGCCGTCATACTGCACGGACGAAGCGGGCCACGCCCGGAAACCAACTGCTTCCAGCCTGCGAACGAGCGGCAAGTTTGCCGTCTTTGAAGAAGTCTCAGTCAATGAACGATCAGCTCCGGTAGTCACCGTTGATCGCCACATACTCCTTAGTGAGGTCGCAGGTCCAGACCGTTGCCTGACCTTTACCGAGACCGATGTCGACTTTAACCGGAATATCCTGCTGTTTCATGACGTTCGACGCAGCCTCTTCCGAGTAGCCGGGGTCGCGCTCGCCGTTGACGGCAACGCGCACATCGCCGAACCAGATCGCCAGACGGTCGCGATCCGCCATTTCGCCGGCCTTGCCGACAGCCATGACGATACGGCCCCAGTTGGCGTCCTCGCCGGCAGCCGCCGTCTTGACCAGCGGCGAATTGGCGATCGAAAGCGCGATCCGCTTGGCCGCCGCATCGCTCTCGGCGCCGGTCACGGTGATTTCGAGCATCTTGGTCGCGCCTTCGCCGTCGCGGCAGACCTGCAGCGCCAGATCCTTGAGCACTTCGTTGAGCGCGACGCGGAAGGTCGCGAGACGGGCATCGTCGGCGCGCTCGACGCGCGCCTGACCGTCAACCGCTGCGGCGCCGGTTGCAAACAGCATCAGCGTATCGGATGTCGAGGTGTCGCTATCGACGGTCATCGAGTTGAAAGTCGGGCCGACGCCTTCCGACAGCATCGCCTGCAGCGCGGCCGGAGCGATATCGGCATCGGTTACGACGAAGGAGAGCATCGTCGCCATGTCGGGCGCGATCATCCCGGCGCCCTTGGCGATCCCGTTGATCGTCACCTTGACGCCGCCGATTTCGGCGCTGCGCGTCGCGACCTTCGGATAGGTGTCCGTGGTCATGATCGCCTTGGCTGCCTCGAACCAGAAATCACCGGTCGCATCGCGATGCATGGCATCGAGAACACCAGAAAACTTGGTCGCGTCCAGCGGCTCGCCGATAACACCGGTCGAGGCGAGGTACACCTCGTTCTCGCCGCAGCCGACGGCAGCCGCGGCGGACTTCGCCGTCAGCTCAGTGGCGGCGCGGCCCTTGAGGCCGGTGAAGGCATTGGCATTGCCGGAATTGACGACGACGGCGCGCGCAACCCCGTGCGGCAGGTTGCTGCGGCAGAAATCGACGGGCGCCGACGGGCACTTCGAGCGGGTAAAGACGCCCGCGACCGAAGCCGGCTTGTCGAACACCATCATCAGTACGTCGGTTCGGTTCTTGTACTTGATCCCGGCAGCAGCGGTCGCCATGCGCACACCGCGAAGCGCGGGCATGGATGCGAAGGTCTTCGGGGCGAGCGGAGAAACGGAACCGGACATTGTGATGGACCTGCCTGATAGTGAAGGGCCCGGAAGAACCGGGCCCGAATGATGATTACTGCTGCGGCTGAACGGCGGGCTCATCGCCTGGCGCCGGCTGCTTGTTGGCATCCTCGTAACCCTTGCGAAGGGTTTCGTCCATGATGTCGACCTTGGACTTTTCCTTCGCCGAGGCGAGAAGGGCAAGATACTTGTCGCGCATGACGAGCTGACGAACCTGGTCCTTGACCTGGTCGAACGGCGGCGGCGGTGCATCGCGCTTATCTTCGACCTTGATGACGTGGTAACCGAAATCGGTCTTCACCGGGGTCTTGGAGTAGGTGCCCTTTTCGAGCGCGAAGGCTGCGTCTTCGAATTCCTTGACCATGCGGCCCTTGGTGAAATAGCCGAGATCGCCGCCGTCAGCCTTGTTCGGGTCCGTGGACTTTTCCTTCGCGAGTTCAGCAAAATCCTTGCCGGCGTCGAGCTGCTTGATGACGTCCTTGGCTTCATCCTCGGTCTTGACCAGGATGTGGCGGGCGTGAACTTCTTCCTGCTTCGGCAGGGCTGCGACTTCCTTGTCGTAGCGTGCCTTCACTTCGTCGTCGGTGACGGTGTCGACAACGTGCTTCTTGAAGTAGGCATTGTGCAGCTCGCGATCGGAAAGATACTGCATGCGCTTCTTGAATTCTTCGGTCTGGTCGAGCTTTTCGGCGGCGGCGTCGCCGGCCAGCAGCTTCACATCGATGGCAGCAGAAAGGGCAGCGACCTTCTTCTGATCGTCCGGCAGCTGAGCGAGCTGCGGGTCCAAATTGGCGATCGCCAGATCGAGTTCCGACTGATGAATTTCCAGGTTGCCAACCTTGGCGATGACGGCGTCCGGCTTGTCTTCAGCGTAGACCGGCGCATGGAACGCAACGAAGGTCGCGACCGCCATCACGGCAAGTTTGTTGTAGCTCAACATCAAATAACCTTTCAGAGTTACACCACCGGCTTCAGCATCACGTGTGAATCCAGCCTAAAACAGCGTTCAACACTGGAATGTGGCCTTTCTATATCAGCCAAATCCGTTGACATCATTCGACCCCCCTCTTATCTGTCACGCAACCTCGCGTCCAGAACAGTTTCCTGGCGTTTCGAGGCGTGCGCCTGAATTTCGGCTGGGTGCGCGCATAAGAAAAGCCGGGGAAGAATATGAGAAAGGGCCAGTCATATGGTCAGCTTTGGCGGCATCGCCCGCAAGATATTTGGCTCTGCCAATGACCGCCGCGTGCGGTCTTTCCAGCCGAAAGTCGCAGCAATCAGCGCCATCGAAGAAAAGACGAAGGCCTTGAGCGACGAGCAGCTCGCCGCACAGACGGTCGAGTTCCGCAAGCAGCTGGCAGATGGCAAGACGCTCGACGACATCCTGATCCCGGCTTTTGCCGTGGTTCGCGAGGCCTCGCGCCGCGTTCTCGGCATGCGACCTTTTGACGTACAGCTCGTCGGCGGCATGATCCTTCACTCCGGCGACATCGCCGAGATGAAGACCGGCGAAGGTAAGACGCTGGTCGCAACCCTGCCGGTCTATCTGAACGCGCTTTCCGGCAAGGGCGTGCACGTCGTCACCGTCAACGACTACCTGGCGCAGCGCGACGCGGCGACCATGGGCAAGGTCTACGGCTTCCTCGGCCTCACCACGGGCGTCATCGTCCACGGTCTTTCCGACGAGGAACGCGCAGCCGCCTATAACTGCGACATCACCTACGCCACCAACAACGAGCTCGGCTTCGATTATCTTCGCGATAACATGAAGTATGAGAAGGCGCAGATGGTCCAGCGCGGCCACAACTTCGCGATCGTCGACGAAGTGGACTCGATCCTGGTCGACGAAGCCCGCACGCCGCTGATCATTTCCGGCCCGCTCGATGACCGCTCCGATCTCTACAACACGATCGACGCTTTCATCCCGCTGCTCTCCGACGGCGATTATGAAATCGACGAGAAGCAGCGTTCCGCCAACTTCTCCGAAGAAGGCACGGAAAAGCTCGAAGGTCTCCTGAAGCAGGCCGGCCTGCTCAAGGGCGCTTCGCTCTACGACATCGAAAACGTCGCGATCGTCCATCACGTCAACAACGCGCTGAAGGCCCACAAGCTGTTCCAGCGCGACAAGGACTACATCGTCCGTAACGACGAGATCGTCATCATCGACGAGTTCACCGGCCGCATGATGCCGGGCCGCCGTTATTCGGAAGGCCAGCACCAGGCGCTCGAAGCCAAGGAAAAGGTCAAGATCCAGCCGGAAAACCAGACGCTGGCGCAGATCACCTTCCAGAACTACTTCCGCATGTACGGCAAGCTCGCCGGCATGACCGGTACGGCGCAGACGGAAGCGGAAGAATTCGGCAACATCTACGGCCTCGAGGTCGTCGAAGTGCCGACCAACCTGCCGATCCAGCGTATCGACGAAGACGACGAGGTCTACCGGACCTTCGAAGAGAAGTACAAGGCGATCATCGCCGAGATCGCTGACGCGCAGAAGCGCGGCCAGCCGGTTCTCGTCGGCACCACCTCGATCGAAAAGTCCGAACTGCTCGCCGACCTGATGCGCAAGCAGGGCTTCAAGGACTTCCAGGTTCTGAACGCCCGCTACCATGAGCAGGAAGCCTATATCGTCGCCCAGGCCGGTGTTCCCGGCGCTGTGACGATCGCCACCAACATGGCCGGCCGCGGTACCGACATTCAGCTCGGCGGCAACCTCGAAATGCGTGTCGAGCGCGAGTTAGAAGGCGTCGAGCACGGTCCCGAATATGATGCCAAGGTCGAGGCGATCCGTGCCGAGATCAAGCAGCTGAAGGAAAAGGCGCTTGCCGCCGGCGGTCTCTACGTCATCGCAACGGAACGCCACGAAAGCCGCCGTATCGACAACCAGCTGCGCGGCCGTTCCGGCCGTCAGGGCGACCCGGGCCGCTCGAAGTTCTACCTGTCGCTCCAGGACGACCTGATGCGCATCTTCGGCTCCGACCGTATGGACGGCATGCTGACGAAGCTCGGCCTCAAGGAAGGCGAGGCAATCGTCCATCCCTGGATCAACAAGGCTCTCGAACGCGCGCAGAAGAAGGTCGAAGCCCGCAACTTCGACATCCGCAAGAACCTGCTCAAGTATGACGACGTTCTCAACG
Organism: Rhizobium sp. BG4; assembly: GCF_016864575.1. NCBI lineage: Bacteria > Pseudomonadati > Pseudomonadota > Alphaproteobacteria > Hyphomicrobiales > Rhizobiaceae > Rhizobium > Rhizobium sp. BG4. The sequence continues at coordinate 2,249,267 of NZ_CP044125.1, read as the reverse complement.
ACCAGCGCAAGGTCATCTTCGACCAGCGCCTGGAGCTGATGGAAGCCGCCAACATTGCCGAGACCGTTTCGGATATGCGCCGCGAAGTCATCGAAGACCTCGTCGACAAGCACATTCCGGAACGCGCCTACGCCGAACAGTGGGATGCTGCCGGTCTCAAGGAACAGGTGGCAAACCTTCTCAACCTCGACCTGCCGATCGAAGACTGGGCCAAGGAAGAGGGTATCGGCGAAGACGATATCCGCGAGCGCATCACCGAAGCTGCAAACGCCGCCTTCACCGAGAAGGCCGAGCGTTTCGGCGACGACATCATGCGCTATGTCGAGCGCTCGATCCTGATGCAGACGCTCGACCACCTGTGGCGCGAGCACATCGTCAACCTCGACCACCTGCGTTCGGTCATCGGCTTCCGCGGCTACGCGCAACGCGACCCGCTGCAGGAATACAAGTCCGAAGCCTTCGAGCTGTTCCAGTCGCTGCTGAACAACCTCCGCCAGGCGGTTACCGCGCAGCTTATGCGCGTCGAGCTGGTCCAGCAGGCACCGGCCGAGCCGGAGCTTCCGGTCATGCAGGCCCAGCACCTGGATCCCGACACCGGCGAGAACGATTTCGCGCCGATTTACCAGGCATCCGAAGTGATCGTCGCGCCTGAAAACCGCGATCCGAACGATCCCTCGACCTGGGGCAAGGTCGGCCGCAATGAGCCCTGCCCCTGCGGTTCGGGCAAGAAGTTCAAGCATTGCCACGGCGCTTTTGCCGAAGCTTGATTGACTGAAAAAGATGATGAAAATGCCGCCTCCGGGCGGCATTTTCTTTTGTGGATCAAGCAACTTCACTGTTGAGCACGCGCCGCCAGCACAACCGTTTCTTAACCCTGATCTGGCAAGACTGAGAACACGATTTGCCTGAGTTCTGAGTTGTGCGTGTTCATTATGGCAGTCATTGAAACAGCTGAAAGAATGCTGCCCGCCAGCTTGCGTCCGGCCGGCAGCCGTCTTCTACGCATGCTCGCTGCCGTCCTGACCGAACGTGACGGCAAGGCGGCCGCCCAGCGCATGGCGCTGACCGCTTTCGCAATCCGCATTCTGAGCGCCGCCCTCGCCTTCGTTTCCCAGATCATCCTGGCGCGCCTGATGGGCGAGTGGGAATATGGCATCTTCGTCTTCATCTGGGTGCTGATCGTTCTCTTCGGCGATCTCTCCTGCCTCGGCTTCCACACCGCGATCGTCCGCTTCCTGCCGCAATACAAGGCATCCGGCGCCTTCGAGGAAATCCGCGGCCTGACGGGGACCGCCCGCATCTTCGCCATCCTCTCCGGCTCGCTGCTGATGGTCGCGGGCATGGTTGGCCTGCATTTCTTCGGCGACAAGATCGAGATCTACTATCTGATCCCCGGCTTCCTCGGCCTGCTCGCGCTGCCGATGATCGCGCTCGGCGATATCCTGGAAGGCACCTCGCGCGCCAACCATTGGCCGGTCATGGCGCTGAGCCCGGTCTACATCGTCCGACCGATCCTGATCATCCTCTTCATGCTGATCGCCAACGCCATGGGCGCCGAGCATACGGCGGTCGTTGCGATGCAGTCCGCCCTGCTCGCAACCTATGTCACGGCGCTCGGTCAGTATGTGGCAACGCTGCTGCGCCTGCGCCGCCACTACGACACCGGCCAGCGCAAGGTGGATTTCATCGCCTGGCTCAGCGTCGCCTTCCCGATCTTCCTGATCGAGGGTGCGAGCTTCCTGCTCACCAATTCCGACGTCGTCATCGTTGGCATCTTCCTCGAGCCGCATGACGTCGCGATCTATTTCGCCGCCGCCAAGACCATGGCGCTGGTGCAGTTCATCATGTTCTCGGTGAAGGCGGCATCCGGCCCCCGCTTCTCCAGCATCATCGCGGGCGGCACCCGGGCCGAGCTTGCCGTTGCTGCTGCCGATGCCGCCCGCTGGACCTTCTGGCCGGCGCTCGGTATCGGCCTCTGCGTCCTGGCCGCCGGCCATCTGCTTCTCTCGCTCTTCGGCGGCGCCTTCACTGCCGGTTATGTGCTGATGGCGATCCTGCTTGCCGGCATCCTCGCCAAGGCGCTGGTCGGCCCGGCCGAAACGCTGCTGATGATGGCGGGCAAGCAGAACCTCTGCGCCGCCCTCTATGCCGGCGCGCTGACGGCAAACATCACGCTCAACCTGACCCTCATCCCTCACCTCGGAACCGTCGGCACCGCGATCGCCACGGCATCGGCCATGGCTGTCGAGGCGACACTTCTCCACATCGCCGTGCGGCGCACGCTCGGCATCGTTCTCTTTGCATTCAGCCGCCCGGCAACGGCGCAGGCAGACAGGAAGGCCCATTGATGGTGCGCACTCCTCCGAATACCGAGTCCACGGACGCCACGACGAACCGCATGGTCCATGAGCTCGCCTCCTTGAATTTCGACGGACCGCAGGCGGAAGCCCGCGTCGAGGTCGGCCGCGCCGGCCGCGAGCTCTGCGTCTATCCCGGCAAGCTTGGCTATGAGCTGCAGGACGAGCTCGACTTCCTTTCGAACCGCGCGATCGAGCCGAACGTCTTCTTCACCGGCCGCTTCCTGGCGCCCGCCATGCCGCGCCTCGACGACAGGCAGGTGAGCTTCGCCCTGATGCGCGACACCGCCAGCAACCGCAGCCGCATGCGCTTCCTGATGCCCTTCTCCGTCGAGAAGCCGGGCTTTGCCGTCGGCCCCTCGATCATCCGCGGTTGGTCGAACAGCTTTGCGCCGCTCGGCACTCCGCTCGTCGATGCCGAGGATGCCGCCGAGACGCTCGATAACCTGTTCGAAGGCCTGACGGCCCGCGACCTGCGACTGCCGCAGATCCTCGTGCTGCCTGATCTGAGGCTCAACGGCATCTTCGCCCGGCTGGTGAAGGCCGTCGCTCTCGGCCGCAACCTGCCGCTGACAATCACCAATCCCTTCGAGCGCCCAATGCTGGAGAGCGAGGAAGATGCCGTCGCCTATCTCGCAAGCTCCGTCTCCTCCTCGCACATGCGCGAGATGCGCCGCCAATGGCGCCTGCTCGAGGACAAGGGCACCGTGACCTACAGCGTCGCCCGCCAGCCGCGCGACGTGCATATGCGTTTCGAAGAATTCCTGGCGATGGAAGCCGGCGGCTGGAAGGGCAAGAAGCGCAGCGCGCTCGTCACCGACCGCTATCACACCGCCTTCGCCCGCGAAGCCGTTTCCAATCTCGCCGCCATCGACGCCGTGCGTATCCATACGATCGACTTCAACGGCAAGGCGATCGCCGCGATCGTCGTGCTGATGATGGGCGGCGAAGCCTATACCTGGAAGACGGCCTATGACGAGGAGTTCGCCCGCTTTTCGCCCGGCAAGCTGCTGATGGGTGAACTGACGGAATGGCATCTCGACGACGCCAACATCGTCCGCTCGGATTCCTGCGCCATCCCCGATCATCCGATCATGAGCCGCTTCTGGAAGGAACGCGAGGACATGGGAACGCTGGTCATCGGCCTTAACCAGAACGGCGACCGCGATGTCCGCCAGGCGGTCACCCAGCTTCACATGTACCGCAACACCCGCAATATGGCGAAGATGCTGCGCGCCAAGATCATGTCGCTGGCAGGCCGCGGCTAAACTGCTGAGCCTACGCAGCTTCGGCCGCTGCCCGCTCGCGCAGCAGGCGGCGGATCACTTTGCCCGTCGTCGTCAGCGGCAGTGAATCGACGAACTCCACCTCGCGTGGATATTCATGCATCGAAAGCCGCATCTTCACCCAGTCGCGGATTTCGGCGGCAAGCTCGGCGCCGGCGCTAACGCCGGGTACCAGGACCACATAGGCCTTGACGATCTCGGTGCGAACCGGATCCGGCTTGCCGACGGCAGCCGCCAGCTGAACGGCCGGATGCCCGGACAGGCAGTCCTCGATCTCGGCAGGCCCGATCCGGTATCCCGAGGAGGTAATGACATCATCATCCCGCCCCTCGAAGGTGATGAACCCTTCCGCATCCTGATGTGCGAGATCGCCCGTCAGCAGCCAGCCATTCGCAAACTTGCGCTCCGTCGCCTCCGGATCGTTCCAGTATCCCAGAAACATCACCGGATCCGGCGCCTTGACGCCGATCTGGCCTGTCTCGCCCACTGGCAATTCGTTGCCGCGATCATCGACGACGGCAACCCGGTGCCCCGGCGATGGACGTCCGATCGCGCCGGCTTTGGAAACACCGGCGGCCCGGCTTGAGGAGATGACGAAGTTGCACTCCGTCTGGCCGTAGAATTCGTTGACCGTGATGCCGAGCGTATCGCGTGCCCAGACATAGGTTTCGCGCCCGAGGGATTCGCCGGCAGAACCGATCGTCCGCAGATTGAGCTTGTGCGCCAGATACGGATCACCGGCCGCCTTCAGCAGCCGCAGCGCCGTCGGCGGAATGAACGCATTGCGCACCTGCATCTCGGCCATAATGCGGTAGGCCGTACCGGCATCGAACTTCTGCGCCGGAGACGAGACGACGGGGACGCCAAGCAACAGGCTCGGCAGCAGCGCATTGAGCAAGCCGCCCGCCCAGGCCCAGTCCGACGGCGTCCAGACCTTGTCCCCCGCCTGCGGAAATCCTTCATGGGCAAACTGCATGCCGGGAATATGCCCGGCGAGCACGCGATGCCCATGCAGCGCACCCTTCGGCGCTCCCGTCGTGCCCGAGGTAAAGATCATCAGCGCCGGATCGTCTGGCCCCGTATCGACCACCTCGAAGACCGGCGGATGCGAAGCGACGAGCTCGTCAAATGCCAGTGCCTCTCCGCCATCGATCGAAATCACCGTATTCAGATCAGGCAGGCGATCGCGGATCTCTGATATTCGCGCCATGCCGAAAGCATTGGTGATGACGGCGGACGCACCCGCGGTTTTCAGCCTGTATTCCAGCGCCTCGACACCGAAGAGCAACGCCAGCGGCAGCGCAATCGCGCCCATCTTGTAGATCGCCACATGCGAGATGACAGTCGCAAAGGATTGCGGCAGCAGCAACGCCACGCGGTCCCCCCGCCGGATGCCGAGCGATACAAGCCCATTGGCAAGCGATGCCGACCGTGCCGACAGTTCGCCATAGGTCATCGAGGGGTGCTGGCCGCCGGGATCGAAATGTTCAAGACAGATCCGGTCGGGCTCGATCTTCGCCCAGTCGTCGCTGACGGCACGGCCCATATTGAAATCATCGGGGATGTCCCACGCAAAATCGCGGTAGAGATCGTCATAGCGATCGAAGCGGGGCAATTTCATAGGCTAGTTCCGGTCAATGCTGCACCAGCTAACACCCGCAGGCGCGCGAGTGCAAGCGCGAGCATTGAAGGCACCCTTCGGCCGGTCATCGAAATTTATGCGCGATGCTTGCTGACTTTTGTCGCCGCTCCGCCCTAAATTGATCTTCAGGCGGCGGGCGGAATTCAATCACGGAGTCATTTCAATGGATTATGTAAAACTAGGCAAGACGGGCCTCGAAGTTTCAAAGATCTGCCTGGGCTGCATGACCTTCGGCGATCCCCGCCGCGGCAATCATGCCTGGACGCTCGGCGAAGAGGAAAGCCGCACGATCCTCAAGCAGGCAATCGATCTCGGCATCAACTTCCTCGATACGGCCAATACCTATTCCGACGGCTCCTCCGAAGAAATCGTCGGCCGGGCCATCAAGAGCTTTTCCAAGCGCGAAGACATCGTGCTTGCCACCAAGGTCTTCAACCGCATGCGCCCCGGCCCGAACGGCGCTGGCCTGTCGCGCAAGGCGATCTTCGACGAGATCGACAACAGCCTGCGCCGCCTCGGCACCGATTATGTCGACCTCTACCAGATCCATCGCTTCGACTATTCGACCCCGATCGAGGAAACGCTGGAGGCGCTGCATGACGTCGTGAAGGCCGGCAAGGCCCGCTATATCGGCGCCTCCTCGATGCATGCCTGGCAATTCGCCAAAATGGTCTACACCGCGCGCCTCAATGGCTGGACGGAGTTCGTCAGCATGCAGGACCACGTCAACCTGCTCTACCGCGAGGAAGAGCGCGAGATGCTGCCCTTCTGCCAGGACCAGAAGATCGCCGTCATCCCCTGGAGCCCGCTTGCCCGCGGACGCCTGACGCGGGACTGGGACGAGCAGACAGCCCGCACCGAAAGCGACGAATTCGGCAAGACGCTCTACCGGCAGGCCGAAGATTCCGACCGCAAGATCATCGATGCCGTCGGCCGTCTCGCCAAGGAACACGGCGTTCCCCGCGCGCAGATCGCCACCGCCTGGATCCTGCAGAAGAGCGCCATCACCGCCCCGATCATCGGCGCCTCACGCCCCGGCCACCTCAGCGACGCGGTTGCCGCGCTTGCCGTCAAGCTGACGCCGGAGGAAGTGGCGATGCTGGAGGAACCCTACGTTCCGCACCGCGTCGAAGGCTTCAAGTAAGACACTCGCGCGGCGCCTCAGATTTCGAGAGGCGCCGTCGCCGGCGACAGCTTCTGGCGCGTGGTCGAGAGAAACTGCGCGGCAAGCTCGCGGCTCTCGACAGCCCTTGCCAGGCTGACAGCCCCCATCATCGATGACAGGGTTGTAAAGCCGTTCTTGCGCCGCTCTTCCGGCGTATCGCCGGGCACGACTTCGGCGAGGATCGAGACGAGCATCGAGAGCCCGTCATTGAAGATTTCCCGCACGGCACCCTTGCTGCGGGCAACTTCGTCCATCAGCGATACGAAAACACAACTGTTGCCGGGATCGTCGACTGCGCACCATGAGACATAGTGCTCCAGCAGCGCCTCGAGGGGACGGTGCGGCGAGCCTGCGATCAATTCCTTCCAGCGCACCTCGACGCGGGCCACCAGTGCGCGGCTGACCTCGATCTGCAACTCGTCCTTCGACTGGAAGTGACCGTAGAACCCTCCATGCGTCAGCCCGCAGGACTTCATGATGTCGGCGACACCGACGCCATCGAAGCCGTTTTCGCGAAACATCACCCCGGCGGCCTCGATGATCTTCTGGCGGTTTTCGGCAAATTTTTCGCGGCTCACGCGCATTGCAGCAATTCCTGAAATTGGTCGCTTGACAATTTATATGATGCCAATCATCAATACGCAACAAATATGATGACCATCATCTAAATCGGTGATGTATTGATCAGCCCTCTGAATGGATGACGCCTCATGGTATCGACAGCGCTTGCCTCCACCCTCGCCCGGCGAAACATTCATTACGGATGGATCATCGTCGCCGCCACCTTCCTGACCATGCTGGTAACGGCCGGCGCCATGGGCGCACCCGGCGTCCTCATCAAGCCGCTGCAGGATGAATTCGGCTGGGAAACCTCGCAGATCTCCTCGGCCTTGGCGATCCGCCTGATCCTCTTCGGTCTGATGGGTCCGTTCGCCGCCGCCTTCATGAATTATTTCGGCGTCCGCAAGGTCATCGTCTTCGCCCTCGGCCTGATCGGCGTTGGCTTCATCGGCTCGCTGTTCATGACCTCGCTCTGGCAGCTTCTGGTGCTCTGGGGCATCGTCGTCGGCTTCGGCACCGGCCTGACGGCGATGGTGCTGGCAGCAACAGTCTCCGCCCGCTGGTTCACCAAGCATCGCGGCCTCGTCGTCGGCATGCTCTCGGCTAGCTCGGCAACCGGCCAGCTGGTCTTCCTGCCGCTGATGGCCGAGCTGACGGAGCGCTACGGCTGGCGCTCGACGGTGTTCTTCGTCTGCGCCATGATAATGGTCGCAGCCCTCGTCGTCCTGCTCTTCATGCGCGACCGCCCGTCGGACCTGAACCTACCGTCCGTCGGCGAGGCGCATGTGACGGCCGCTCCGGCCCGCGGCACGCTGATCGACGCCTTGAAGATGCCTCTCGTCATTCTCCGGGAAGTCTCGACGACCTCGACCTTCTGGATCCTGTTTGCCACCTTCTTCATCTGCGGCCTCAGCACCAACGGCCTGATCCAGACGCATTTCGTCACCCTCTGCGGCGATTTCGGCATCCTGCCTGTGGCCGCCGCCAGCGTTCTCGCCGTGATGGGCATCTTCGATTTCTTCGGCACGATCGGCTCCGGCTGGCTTTCCGACCGCTTCGATAACCGCTGGCTGCTTTTCTGGTATTACGGCCTGCGCGGCCTCTCACTGCTCTTCCTGCCCTTCAGCGATTTCACCTTCTACGGCCTGTCGATCTTCGCCGTCTTCTACGGCCTCGACTGGATCGCCACGGTCCCGCCGACCGTGAAGATCGCCGCCGACCGCTTCGGCAAGGAAAAGGTCGGCCTCGTCTTCGGCTGGGTCTTCGCCGGTCACCAGCTGGGTGCCGCGACCGCTGCCTACGGCGCCGGCCTGTCGCGCACCGAGCTGCAGAGCTTCCTCCCCGCGTTCTTCATCGCCGGCGCCTTCTGCCTGCTCGCCTCGATCCTGGCGATCACGCTCAAGAAGTCCGGCCAGGGCAGCGCCGGAGAGGCCATCGCCCACTAACGAAAATGGCTTCCGGCGCGCCTGCGCCGGAAGCCATATCAAATCAGCCGGATAACACCGCCCACCGTCTTGCATGCGCGGGCGCCTGCATGTTAGACACCCGCCCGTTACTATCCGTGCCCCATTGGCGGAATTGGTAGACGCGCTCGACTCAAAATCGAGTTTCGAAAGAAGTGCTGGTTCGACCCCGGCATGGGGCACCACTTTACTTAGCGGCCTTTGATTTCATTGTGGAATTCGCGATATTCCCCGCACTGGGATTGAGGTGCGGGGAAAGTTCCTTCTCGATCTGTTCTGCAACCAATTGAGAAGCTTTGACGCCGAGTCGCTTGCGATCGGCCTTTTTCGTGTAGGTTTCGGCCTGCCGCGAGGTCGCCCAACCGTACTGCGCCATGAGCTCGTGCGACGAGGCGCCGGCGTTTGCCGCCATGGTCGCCGACAATTTTCTCACTCCGTGGGCGCTCTTGAAGACCCCGGCCTTTCGGCAGTGCTTCCGGAACCAGTTCCCAAATGACTCGACTGTGAACGGCGTTCCGTGTTCGCTGATGATGAAGTTCAGGTCGCCGGTCTTCGTCTGGCTGATCACGTCCAGGAGGCGCTGAGGAAACTCGACCGTGACCTCGGTGTTCGTCTTCTTAGTCCTGATCGAGAAGACGTTGCCTGTCATGTGCTGCCTGCCGGCGCGAACAATGTCGGATCTGCGGAGCCCGGAGAACATGAGTAGTTCGAGCGCCAGCCGCTGCATCGACCCGATCGGCCACTTGACGCAGAAAAGATGCACGTCCTCTGATGTCCACGGTTCGAAGCCGTCAGTCTTGTCGCTGAGACGATCAACGCCATGCGTTGGATCGAATACGGCAAGCTCACTCTTAACGGCCCACTCATAGACGCCCCTCACCGCTTTCAAGAAGCAATTGGCTTGCGCTGGCGTGTGAGAGCGGCGCTCGATCGCACGCTCGATGTCCTGCTTGGATACGTCGGCGAAGGCCGACTTGCCTGCTTTTTCAAGAAAGTTGGTGAAGATGTTGCTGCGCTGCTTCCGGGTGGAAACTGATAGGTCTGACCAAACGCGGCTTTCCATGTAGCGATCAACCAGCCACTGCAGAGACCGCTTATCCTTCACTTCCTTTCGCGTTCGGACTGGCGTGCCTGCGCATATCCTCTTGTACTCCGCCTCGAAATCTGACGTTCCCGGCTCGGCACGCATGCGGGTCCTGGGCCTTTACCTTCTCGGTAATAGTAGACCCAATTTCCGTGGCGGTTTTTCTCTTTGATGACGTTCAGAGGGAGTTTGCGCGGCATGTCGTGCATTAAAGATCAATTCCCCCTTTGGGTGCAAACGGATTCCTCTCCTGCTGCTTTGCCGCCGCGGCCGGCAGAACCCTGACAATACGACCGTCGATTTCGATCTCGACGCATACGTTCTGTTCGTTGGCGACCGCAGCCATGCGCTTCAGGTCGGATTGCTTGACGACAGCCGTAGCGGTCATTGCGGCGCCTCCATCTCTTTCGCGCGCTGCGCTGCCATCGCCGTCCAGACCTCGCGGGCCATATCGACGAGCTGCTGATCTGTCGTCGTCCCGAGCGCAATGGCGAGGACAGCGGCGCCGTGGCGCTCCATTTCTGACGAAGGTGCGCCTGCCACGAGGCGGACGATCGCAGACTTGCGGCGACCGGATCTGGTGCGGTCGCTCATTCTGCGTTTTTCCTCTCTTCAGGAGGTGGGAGATCAACCGGTCGCTTGCCCGGAAGCCAATCGCGAAGGCGATATTCGTAATGGACGGCGACCTGTTTCCGTCCTTGAGCTTCAAAGGCTGCTTGAGCCGCCTTGTTCAGCACATGGGTACCGCTGTCGATCGATAAAATATCGCCACGCATCTTCCCCCTCTCGACGAGGGTTTCGAAGAGGATGGTATGAACCCCGAGGCGACGATAGTTCGGTAAGGTGTAGGCGAGTAGTATGAACCACGCGCACCGCTGCTGGTCATACCGATAGACAAGGAAGCCCTTGGTTGCCCCCTCCTCATCGTGGCAAATTAGGCATGGGTCATTCCAGAGCGGAGACTGGTAAGGATGAAAGCTGAAACCGGCTTGATCCAAATTTATGACTGCGGTCGGGATAAGGGGCCACGCAGGAGAGTGACCGCAGTCCTCGAAATACGATACAACATGCATCGTTTCGCCTGATCCTTCTGACTTGCTGACGTTCTTGTCGAGTGCGCGGTTGAGGGTAAAACTCATGCGTTTTTCCTCGAGCAGGGCAATTTTATCGGCTTCGCTCCCCACCACATGTCTCTACGGGCGGTGGGGGCTCGACCTGTTCGTAGGTGGCTTCAAAGATGTCGGGTTTGCAGGGGTATAGCTCGCCCTTCACGCCTTTGATGATCCAGTCGCCTACGCTGGCTACATGCTTTGCCTCGCCGTTCGGGCCGTCCTCCAGCGTCTTGATATGCCAGTCTTTGCCCTCGTGCATGCTGGTGAAGTCTTGCCATTTGTCCTGCGCTATATCGCGCTTGAGATCAGGCGCGCCGTGCATAAAGGTGTAGACCTCCAGCACGTTTTTGCCTGTCCACTGTACGGCGTCGATCTCGACTGGCTTCTTGCGGAAACGTTTAGCGGCCACGATCTGGTACCTCCCCAGGGCGGTTGAAAATCATCATTGCGAAATTGCCGATATCGACCGGATCGAGGACAGGTCTGGAGTGAATTTGCTCAGCAAGCTTTGCGGTGAGGTAGTCGATCGGGCATTGGGTTGGGTCGCACCAGCCGCTGAAGCCTTCGTTGCGCTTTTCGGCAAGTTTTTCCTTCATCGCTGCGGCGAAGCGGTCAACGGCGATGTCATCAGGGTGTGGCTTGCTCATCCCTCTACCTCCGCAGAGAGAGCGGCGCGGGCTTCCACCTGCCACCACAGCAAGCCAGTGGTCTGCGTTGGGCTTGAGATTTTCGTCAGCGCGGCGCGTAGCCGGTCAATCTCAGAAGCCTGCTCGGCCAGATTGGTGGCAGCGTATTCCAAGCAGTCAGCATCAACTGAGTTTCCGCTGCTAGCCCTGATTTCGGCTGCCCATCCTGTGAGAAAGGTGATGCTGTCGTTGACGTTTCTCATCCCTGCGCCTCCGAAGTTGAGGCCAAGGCAGCGCGGATGTGCTCGACGAGGTCCATATCCTCGTCGCATACTGAATGCTCAAGTTTATTGAAATCGAACATCGCGATCAGCTGATCGCAGAAGTCCCGAAATTGGTGCTCGCTCCCCACCACATGAGGCACAGAGGCAATCGCGCGCATAACGGCGTCCGTCTGCCATGTCGTCAGGTGGCGGTCGCCCTTGACGCCCTCAGTCGCGCCGGGGTCGAAAATGGCGCCAGCAATGCGTTTCCGGAGATCATCGATCCCCACCAAACGAGGTGCGGCTGATATGCCCCACTCCTGATCTCGGCCTGTCTTCTCCGCATCGTGCAGCAGATTGAGCGTTTCGAAGCGGTCAACGATGCGCTGGATCATCTCGGCAGGGCCGGGAGTGTGCCGGTCCGGATCATGATCGGTGCAATAGCGGTACTCGCCATCGCCGCCGGTCAGCTGATCGATCTGCTGGACAGCTTCGGAATAGCCATCACGCTTGCCGATTTCGTAGGTTTCGTCGTCATCGGCGCTCCCCAGCAAATGTGAAATGGGGGATGGGTAGGAGCCGCTCGCATAGTCGTTCAGGACATCTGCGAAGTGTTTGCGTAGCCCTGCGACCGCGTGCTCCGAAAGGGTTCCGCTGGAGTTGCCAGCGGCCAGCCAGCGAACGTATTCTTCCGTCGCCATCGCCGCAAATTTTTCAATATCTTTGGTCACGCGCTCACCCTCAGCCATGTTTTGAAATCAGACCGCAGCGCTTTCCAGCGCTTTGCGGCGTTCTCGTCGTCGTTCAACTCAGCCATCGATGTGATGGCGAGGATGGATCGGACACGCGTTTTCACGCGCTCGGTATCGCCAGCGTCCTGCAGCTGGTGCCGCTCGATCAGGAACTGGCGGAATGCGCGGTCGTTGGCGCACATCATCGCGCAGTTGGCGGCAAAGTTCTTCTCGGCGGCCTCGCGTTCCCGGCGCTCGATCTCGCGAGGATCTTCCGGCGGCACTAGGCTATGCAGCTTGTCAGCTGCCCGCTTCAGCATCGCCAAGAGAAAGGCGACATCGTCATGCGCGTGCACGAGGAAGTCGCGATCGGTATAGCCGCAATCTTCCAAGAGCCCGACGATCGCAACTGGCGGCGTTCGAGGAACGAGGACTGCATGCAACTCCAGACCAGAGCCGCCAACCTGCCAGTCCTTGCTCGCCTGCTCATGTCGTAAGCGTATGGCGCCCAGCCGCTCTTTCTCTTCGACTGTAGCCATCAGCGATCGAACTCCAGGGGGACGATGCTAAGGCGATCTGCGACGATCGGGTAAAACGTCAGGAGCCATTCATGATGATCGGTCTCTGACATATGCTGAAACCATGGGAAATCTTCAGCCCAGCAGTCCGTTTCTTCAGCAAGCGCATACGCTGCTGCATGGCATTCGACGTGGCAGTGATGCGAGTAAAAGTAACCGTCGAACTTTCCGGCGCCGTAGTGTGCCGGGCTTCCAGCATCGATCATGGTGTTGCACTGCTCGCAACGATGCGGCTTGCGGGTAGACTTGATCGTCCTGTCGCAATGAAATTCAATCATAGTGACACCTCCGCCGCGCGTTGAAACGGGATCGGTTGTTGGTCGCGCGGAATACGATGGACGCCGCGCGCCATCGGGTGCTTCGGGAAGCCGTCCTTCGTTAGGCCCAGGCAGACGAGATCAACCGTGTGCTTCTTCGCCAGAATGCAAAGCCAGTCCTGACCGCCAAGCAGGTCGCGCGGCCCCGCGTGGTGCGCGCCGTTGGCGCCCCATGCGGCGAGCATCGGCGTGTTTTGCGCTCGGGCTATCCCGAGGGCGGTTGCGATGGCGTCCTCGTTCTTCGGTCCGCGCGGATAGGTCTGCGCCATCATGACGACCGGGCTCGACGAGCGAAACGCGAACAGGTTGACGACCATCAGGCCGCCGTATCCCCAGACCTTGCCGAAATGGATCAGCGTGCGGATTGTCGGATCGTCGATATCGGCATCTGCCGTCGATGGGTTCAGCATGCAGGTGACGAGAAGCGGCGCACCCTTCTGCCAGACGCGCGTCAGCTCGTAGCGATAGAGGCCGCAATCAGAGATGAGCGCGGTCTTTTTCATTTCCGGCTCGGAGCCGTACAGCGACAGCTGGGTCATGCCGCTTCTCCTTCGAGTAGCGCCGCCGAGGTTCCGCGCATACGCACGACACCCGCCATCATGATTGTGCGATCGTCACCAACTGGGCGGATATATGCCGGAACCTTGCCGGCGCCGACGACAATCTCGACTTCGTCGCGGTCCAGGTGTTCAAGCGCGGCAATGATATGCCGGCCGTTGTAGCCCTGGCAGATTTCGCCGGGGCAGACGGCTGCGATCTCGTCGTCCGCCTCACCGTGGGAATCGTCGCTCGAATGCAGGACGAGCTTGCCTTCGCTGAAATCGAAGACGACGCCGCTCATCTTGTCGGGACTGACCGTCAGGACTCGAGCGAGGGCAGATGACAGCGCCTGCGCGCTGATGATCACTCGCAGACTGTCCGGATGCGGCATCAGCGGCTTGTATGGGAGGAAGTGACCATCGACGAGTTTCGAGGTGACGACGGCTCCATCGGTGGCAACGCGGATGCGATCCTCCGAAAGATCGATGGTCACGTCTTCTTTCTTGTCGAGGATGCGCGCGATCGCCGAGACGGCTGCGTTGGGTATCGTGACCCCCGGAACGCCGTATAGATCCTGATCGAACTCCAGCGCCGACAGGGTGCGGCGCGCCAGACGATTGCCGTCAGAGGCGACAACGACGAGGCCGTCCTTCTCCGGGTCGAGGCGAACACCGCACAGAGCATATCGCTGCTCGTTGGTTTCAGCGGCAAACGAGACCGTCTTGAGAGCCTTCAGGAAGTGGTCGGCGCTCAGGCTCAACTGGTGAGGAAGATCGCCCGAAGGCATCGCCGGGAAATCGCGAGCGGGCAGGACCGGCAGCTTTGTTCGGAATTTGCCCGAGGTGATCCTGATATCGCTGAGCTTCCCGCCGGAATAGACGGCGTCGATCGTCACATTAAAGCCGTCAGCGATATTCTTGACGATGCTGACCAAGAGCTTTGCAGGGCACGCGAACGGCTCGAAATCCCGTGCGATCTCAGCTGCGAAGCTGGCGCTGATCTCCTGATCGAGGTTGGTGCCAGTGACAGTCATTCGGTCGCCGTCCCGGTCGAAGAGGACATGCGTAAGCACGGGGATTTTTGCCCCGTTGTTGACCGCGTCATTGGCGATTGAGAGTGCCGCGGCGATAGCTGCCTTTTCGGTGACGAACATCTCAGGCCCTCGACGAACGGCTGCAGCGGCCTGCAAGGCGAAGTTCCGCGACGGGGGGGCGCAGGTTGCACTCAACGCCGAAGCGATCGTAGAGCAGCTGCAGGATCTCGAACGTCGGTTCGCCATCTGCGACAGCGCGATAGATGCGCTCGACCTCGTAATGCTCGGAATTGATTGATGGGCCAGTGCCGTTGAGGATCGCGTCAGACACGGGCATCTCCATTGAGGTTCGGATACTTGTTGGCGATCGCCGCGAGATACATGGACGGTCGCGGCAAGGAGAGCGGCCGGATGCGCGATCCAGTGCCCTGCCACGGCATTTCACGATTGAAGGTGATGCGATCCTCCTTGAGGATCACGCCGGGCTCCGGCGCGCAGTCGATCATGGATTTCATCCGTCGCTCGACATGGTGCGAATGCGAATGGCCGGTCATCCCGGCAGTGAGGCCAAGCTCACGCAGCTTTCGCCTCGCCGACTTCGGCTTGCAGTCGTACTTGGCCGCGATCTGCTCGACCGTGTTTCCGGCGGCCAGATACGCAGCCAGCTGATCTTTTCCCGGTAGCTTCTTGCGCACGGTCACTCTCCTTTACGCATAACAAAGGGTTGGTAGATGCGCTGGTACGCCAAGCGCTCGCGCCGCATGCGCAAAGCCGCGCGGCGAAGGCAGAGGCCAACAAGCACCAGGACGATGACGCACCAGACGGCGGTCAGCGTGAGGATGAAAATCAGGGCGTCGTCGCTCATCAGACCCTCGCCGCGACTTCAGCCTGACGCTGCATGGCGACCAGCGCCGCCTTTACCGCCAGGATGTCCCAGCAGAGGATGAAGACCGCGAGAAACAAGGCGACGTGATTGACGCGCTTGCGGCGCTCCATGTAGCTCGACGAGAGAGTCATCGGTTTGATCTTGATGTTCCGCATCGGTGTGCCCTTTCGCATCCGTTCGGCCTTCCGCCCGCTGAGGCCAGGGGCGGAAATCAAAACGGATCGGATCAGTGCAGTTCGGCGCCGCGGACGATTTCGGCGACGGCCGGTACGTTCTTCGCCTGGCTTTCATAGGAGATGCCGGCTGCAAGCAGCTGCTTGTCGGTCTGCGGGCCGCGTTCCTGAAAGAGCCTGACCATCAGCGCGCGGTCGGCGCGGTCGGCGGCGGTGATCGTGGTGGATTCGGTTTTCATGTGTTTGGCCTGTATCTCCCCTCGTTGACGCCGCCGCCTTGCAGGGAGGAGGGAGGCGGCGGCGTTGCCAACGTGGCAGTCCGGATGGGGAGGAGTTGGCCGGACAAGAAAAAATTACCCAAATTGGGGAAGATTAGCAACCCCATAATGGGGAAGATTTGGTCTCATCGTGGCAACGCGGGCCGCAAGCTATTGGCAAAAAACAAAAAAACCCCGCGAAAAATCTTTCGCAGGGCTTGATCGCCGTCAGTTCTTTGAGGCTTTTATCCGTTGATCCGGAGGCTACCTTGGATGCCGCCCAGGCGCGCAACCTTATTCAGGGAGGCCCGCGGCAGGACTGCGAAAATTTCACCAATCCACTCTAACTCTACGTCCTCGATGGGTGCCGCATTCCATGAATTGAGCGTGACCCCCGTCGCCCCGCGCATAATCGTTTTTATGAAGCGCCGGCCGTCTGATGTTCGAACTGCCGCTTCCTCACCATAGAACGATGACAATGGCCGCTTCTGATCGCGATAAACAATTAGAATCGACCTGTCCTTGAAAACGGGCAGCATCGAGTCGCCACGAACTTCAAAAGCGATCATGTCGTCAGGCAGCGGAAAGGGAACTGAAATCTGGTCGAGACCCTCGGGCGGGGTTTGTTCAAACTCTGGCTCGATCTGGGCGCCCGCGCCGATATATCCCATCAAAGGCACCACGTCGTCACCGCCGTCAGCCAAGATTTCGGCCTTCCGTACCTCGAACGCCCGAGCCGCTTGCTCGATATACTGCTCCGTGAGTCGACGCTCGCCCCGTTCAAGCTTGATGAACTGGCCCCTTGAAACACCCATCGCATCGGCCGCCTGTTCGTGCGTCCAACCACGCTTGTTACGCAGATTTCTCAACTGGTTTCCCATAGCGGGAAACATGTCCACAGCTTTCATGTCCTGTCGCGCCCCATTTTGGGGTTGCTAATCTTCCCCATAATGGGTAAGTTTTTGTAATGAAGCTCGCTCATTACATGGCCGAAAATCACCTCACGCCCGAAGAACTCGCGGCCATCGTTGGAACCGTGTCCGTATCTGGGGCGAGAAAATGGATGAACGGCGAGCGCGTTCCGCGGCCAGAGCAGATGCGAAAGATCGCCGAGGTGACGAAAGGAGAGGTTTGTCCTAACGATTTTATCCTCATCTCGGAGGCGGCCGAATGACCTCGCCTTCCTCTGCCTTGAGACATAGATGCGCTGGGCTCTCTTCTCCTCGACGCACTCGTGGATATTCACAGGCATGCGGACCTCCGTGATTTGCTGACGAACGACCACTAAGGCGCCAGCCTGCGCCCATCACCGAATCCATTCCTGATTTTGTTTCCTTGCTTTCCGAGGGGGAGTAGTCGTGCGCACAATTTCTGAGGTCGAGATACGCTCGATCAAATCCGCAACCGAGGCGTCCTACACGTTGGGCGGCGGCGTCACCGCGTTTCCTGATCTGACGCGCGTAAACGTCTCCACGTTGTCGAAATACGCCTCCTTCAATGACGACCTGAAGGAAAACGTCATCCCGTGCGACATTGCGGTCGAAGCCGACCGGCGGGCGAAGAGCCCGGCAATTGTCTCTGCGATGGCCCGCCTACTTGGTTATCGGCTGGTTCCCGACGGTGAGGGCGTAGCGAGTGGGCCGCTTACGGAAATGGACGCGCACCGAGTGCTCTCCGAGAGCATGGATGTCTCTCGGGCCATTCTGGATGCCCTTCTCGACAACCGTATCGACGCGCTGGAACGCAAGAAGATCGCCGCCGAAGGCCGCCAGGCCCTGCGTGCGATCGAGCAGGTTCTGGCGAAGATCGAAGACGGAGGCGCAAAGTGAACGCCGCCATTCAATCCGTCGAGCGTATGCAGGCCTTTGACAGCCTGCCGCAGCCGCTTCGCCGCGCCATCGCGCACAGCGATTTCATCTATGAGCCCGCAGAATTTGCCGCTCGCATCGCCAAGGGCCGCCAACCGGAAACCATTTTGCGCGGTCTCGTGCGGTTCGAGCGGAGGGCGGCGCAATGACGAACACTATCAGCATCTCGCGGGATCGTCAGGCTGCCTTGCTTCAGATCGCGGAGCGTGAAGGTCAGGTCCGCAGCAATAATGCCGCCGAACGAAAGTCCTGCATCAAGCTCAACATCAAGGGACTGCTGAAGCGGGATGCAAAGGATGCAGACCTTTGGTTTCCGACGCCGAAGCTGGTCGGGCATATGCAGAAGGCGGTGCCCGCTCCGGTCGCGGCCCTGATCGAAGAGCCAGAAGACTCCCGCCGCGCGATCTGGCGTGACATCGACACGATCAATATCGGTACTCGGTTACGTCAGGCCAATATGGCGAAGGTCGAGGCGCTCAAGCCTTCGTTTCGCGAGATAGGACAGAAGACGCCGATTTCCGTTCAGGGTTCAGAGACGGACGATCGCGTCAATCTCTCTGCCGGCCTGCATCGTATCGAAACGGCGCGGCAGCTCGGATGGGCGAAGGTTCTTTGCTTTCACGAAGCGGTGGACGATCTCGACCGCGAGCTTTGGGAGATCGACGAAAACCTTTGCCGCGAGGAGCTGACGGCGGCAGACAGAGCCTTGTTCATCGCTCGCCGTAAAGAAATCTATCTCGAAAAGCATCCTGAAACGGAGCATGGCGCAAACCAGCACACGAGGAGTCGCCAAGTTGGCGACTCCTCTGTGAGGCGGTTCTCAACAGCAACCGCCGAGGCGACAGGCCAGAGCGAACGTTCAATCCAGCGTGATGCTGCCAGGGGCGAAAAGATCGTCGATATGGCCTTGCATCGGCTGCGCGGCACCCGTCTCGACAGCGGCGCGTTCCTCGATCGTCTCAAACAGGTCGCGCCGGACAAGCAGGTTCTCTATGTCGAGGCCGCTCTCAACGAAGAAAAGCGCATGGCGGCCGCCACGAAGGAAAACCGGCGCAAGCTGGCGGAGGTCCGCCATAGCGTGCGGCTGACGCACATGGCGCATGTGCAGACCAATGGCGCGGCGACGGTGGGCCAGATCACCAAGCGATTTCCGATCATTTATGCGGATCCGCCATGGCAGTTTGGCGTTCGTTCGGAAGTGACGGGGCGCGAGAAGAGCGCAGAGAACCACTATCCGACCATGCCAACCGGGGCCATCTGCGACCTTTTCGCCGAGATCGGATCGCCTGCCAAAGCTGATGCGGTGCTCTTTCTCTGGGCGACGAACCCCATGCTGCCCGACGCGCTGCGCGTCATGGAGGCTTGGGGCTTCACCTATGTCCACCACTGGATATGGGACAAGGAATTCGCCGGAACCGGATACTGGGGTCGCGACCGCCACGAACTGCTGCTGATCGGCAAGAAGGGCAAACCGGTGGCGCCGCTTCCCGGCACGCAGCCGCAGACGGTGCATCGGGAAGCCAAGGGCAGGCACAGCGCCAAGCCCGATTTCTACGCCGAAACGATCGACAAACTTTATCCCGGCATCCCGAAGCTCGAACTGTTCTGCAGGGCGCCGCGCCCCGGCTGGGAAGCGTGGGGTTTTGAAGCCGCCAGCGCGGAAGGCGAGGTGGCGTGACCGGCTTTCTCCCAACCGTCGAACATCTCGCCGCGCTGCGGTCCTGGCCAGATATTGCCATCTGGCTGCTCCGCGCCTCTGACGACGCGTATTTGCGTTGCCATTCCGACATCAAGCTCGTCCTTGCCGGTATCGGCTTCGAGACGGCCCTCAGTTACGCGGCGGTTCGTTTGTCCGCCGCGCTCTCCGTCCGAACAGAGGACGGCCACTACTCAATCGAAATCGAGAAGGCGCTGGCGATGGCCGCGCTCGACATGCGGGTCGCGGCGGCGACCAGAGGGGATTGACCATGTATGCGGGATCGCTCTTCGGGGGCACGAGCACTGCTGACCTGTTTCAGCAACGCGGGGGCAAGCTTCCGCCGATGATCATAGACAGTTTCGCCGGCGGCGGCGGGGCATCGACCGGGATCGAGATGGCGCTGGGTCGCTCGCCGGATATCGCCATCAACCACAATGCCGATGCCCTGGCGCTGCACGCAGCCAATCATCCTGAGACGCTGCACCTTTCGGAAAACGTCTACCGTATCGACCCGCTCGATTACCTGAAAGGGCGGCATATCGGGCTGGCGTGGTTCTCTCCCGACTGCAAGCACTTCTCGAAAGCCAAGGGCGGCAAGCCGGTGGAGCGCAATATCCGCGATCTCGCCTGGATCATTCCGGGCTGGGTGGAGCGCATCCAGAAGAGCGGCGGACAGGTCGATGTCATCATCATGGAGAATGTCGAGGAGTTCAAGGATTACGGGCCGCTGATCGCCACCGAGCGCGGCCTGATGCCAGATCCTGAACGCCGCGGCGAGACCTTCAGGAAATGGTGCAAGGCGATCCGGCGGCTTGGCGGCAAGATTCAGTATCGCGAGCTGCGGGCATGCGATTACGGCGCGCCAACGATCCGCAAGCGGTTGTTCGTCATTATCCGCTTCGACGGTCAGCCAATCGTCTGGCCGAAGCCGACGCATGGTAAGCCTGATGACCGCGACGTGATCGCCGGGCGAAAGCTGCCGTGGCGAACGGCGGCTGAGATCATCGACTGGTCGCAGCCTTGCCCGTCGATCTTCGATACGTCCGACGAGATCATGCGGCGGTTCGGCCTGAAGGCGGTTCGGCCGCTCGCGGACAATACGATGGCCCGCGTGGCGCGCGGCATGAAGCGCTATGTGCTCGACGCCGAGCGACCCTTCATCGTCAACCTGACGCATGGCGGGCGCTGCGAGGACGTGGCGGAACCGTTCAATACGATCACCGGCGCTCATCGAGGCGAAAAGGCGGCGGTGGCGCCATCTGTCATCCGCATGAATACCGGCGCCACGGGACAGGATGTGCGCGATCCGCTCTCGACCATAACGGCGAACAGCTTCATCAAGCGGCCGGGCGGCGCTGCGCCTCTGGGTGTTATCGCACCAGTGCTGACCTATGCGCAGCAGGGTGGCGCGAACCGACCGGTAGACGAGCCGCACCACACCATCTGCGCCTCGAAGAAGGACCAGAACTCAGTCATCGTGCCGACGCTGATCCAGACCGGGTACGGCGAGCGCGAAGGCCAGGAGCCTCGCGCGCTCGATATCAGCAAGCCGCTGGGTACAGTAGTCGCTGGCGGGGTGAAGCATGCAGCTGCTGTCGCATTCGTGGCGCAGCACAACAACGACAGCCGCAGGATCGGCGGCGTCAATCCGGGCCGCGACGCAGAGGAGCCGTTGGCGACAATCACCGCCTCAGGCTCGCATCAGCAGCCTGTGACCGCATTCATCTCGCGCCAGTTCGGCACATCGACCGGGCACGAGGTGGAAAAGCCGCTCGCGACGACGACGGCGCACGGCGGCGGCAAATCGATGCTCGTTGCACCCTACCTGCAGGCCTACTACGGGACCGGCGACGGCGGCGAGGAGGACCAGCCGTGCCGCACGATTACCACCAAGGACCGGCACGGCCACGTCGAGGCTCGCGTTGACGTTCCGCCGTTCACCGAAGACCAGGCGGAGCGGGCGCGACAGGTGGCCGCCTTCATGCGGGCGCACGGCTTCTGGGATGACCGGGAGTTCGTGACGATCAGCATCGGCGGCGAAACATTCGTCATCGTCGATATAGGCATGCGGATGCTGACGCCGCGCGAGCTGTACAACGCGCAGGGCTTTCCGCCCGGCTATCAGATCGACGGCGCCTATATGGCGCCTGAGGGTGGCGGAGAGCCGGTCTGGAAGCCGTTCTCGAAATCGGTGCAGGTGAGCTGCGTCGGCAACAGCGTGTCGCCGCCAGTCGCCACAGCGCTTGTTTTTGCCAACTGCGGCCACCTCACGGTCGAGAGGTTGGCGGCATGAGCATAATGATCATGAGCCGGCTGTTCAGGATGAACCTCGGCGGCAGCAATAGAAAGCTCTTGGCGGTGAGGCTGGCCGACTTCGCCGACGACGAAGGGCGTGGCATCTATCCGAGCGTGGCGCGCTTGGCAGCCGAGACGGAACTCTCGGAGCGCACCATCCAACGCATGCTCTCCGACTTCGTCAGCGAGGGCATTCTCGTCGTTGTTAGAAACGCGACAGGCCGCCCGGGAATCGCGACCGCTTATGATTTCGATCTCAATCGCCTCTTCTCTTTCAAGCCTGATAGGGGTGACAGCGTGTCACCCGTTGAGGATGAGGGACGGGTGACAAATGAGACGGAGACGGGTGACACCGACGGCAGAGACGGGTGTCACGGTGACACCCGAACCGTAATAGAACCACCATTAGAACCATCATCTCTCTCTGCGAGCGCGCAAGAGCGCGTCTCCGATCGAGGGAGAGAGAAAGATTCCGGGTTCGAAGATCGAAAGCAGGTCGAAGCTGCTTTTTGGGATCTCGTTAAGGATTGGCCGAATTTCGCCGACGCCGACAAAAAGGGGCCGCTCAAGCAGTGGTTCGCACTTTCGGTTGAGGATCGCCGACATGCAGTTATCCGGTTTCCTGCCTGGCGGGCGACCTTTGGCAACCGCAAGCATATTCCCATGCCGTCCACGTATTTCCGCGAGCGGTTCTGGACCAGCTTTCCCGACCCGACGCCTGAAGGCGAGCGCACCATCGTTCACAACGCATTCAGCAGGGCTTGGAGCGCCAAGCGCCTTGCCGAGCTGATGAAACAGGCTGCTAATCCACCGATAGCGCCCACCACCTATCAGCGGGCGGAGTTGCTGAAAGGCGGCCCTGTGGCGGAAGGCATTATCCGCGAACGTAGGCTTCGTTATGGATGGCCGAAGGTGATGACGATGCACCAGCGGGCGCAGATGGCCGAAGGCGTCACAGTGGCGCCGTGGCTCGTGAAGCTATCCGAGAACTTCGTCAGCTATCACAAGGACAGTGCGGAGGCGCTGCGCTGGAAGGCCTATCACCAAGTGCAGGGTTGGCCGTGGCTACCGGTTCCAGCGAGCGGCGTTGACTGGCTCTACTTCCCGCCGGGAGAGCCAGAGCAGGCGGTGGCGGAATTCAGCGATGCGATTATGAGGGAACGAGGCAATGACGATGCAGCTTAAGGGTGATCCGTTCGAGGGCATGGTTTCGGCGAAAGGCATTGAGCGTCTCGATCAGATCGCGCGAGAAGCGGCGAATCGGGCTCGCTGTGTTGAGGAAGCAGGGATGCGAATCGCCGCCAAGAACCCCTCAGATAAACCGTGGATCGTTCTTCATGTCTGGCCTGGACGCGAGCAGGCTGTGGAAATGGCCCTGTCTGAAAATAAAATTCAGGCGTTCGTGCCCATCTGCAAAGGGCCGAAACGCCGGCGCCACCACAAAGAATTGCCGCCATCTGAGAAGCCTGTGTTCATGGGTTACCTGTTCGTTCGCTGCCACCAGTCGGAGCATGCGATCCAAGGATTGACGGGCTTTGATCACGTTCGTGGCGTCGTCGGCGGATGGCCTATACGGCTTCGACTGTCAGACCAAAACGTCCAACACTTCAAGTACATGGCCGAGAGCGGTGCCTACGATTGGGAAGTCAAAGGTGACGTCTTTCCGGTTGGCTGCAGAGTGCGCATCAAGGAGGGGCCGTTCGCTTCCTTCGAGGGCGAAGTCATCGCGTTTGGCGGATCGGGTAAGGGATGCCCTGTGGTGGAATTGGACATCTTCGGGCGCAAGACCCCGATCCTGACCCCTCTTGCAATGATCCATCGCTTGTGACTACAAATTGCCCACGGTTGATCCGGTTCTTAGTGACCTTCGCTCTCGCGCCCGGACCCCGCTCTGACAGCCTCGACGACGAGAGGCACCGATTCAGAGCAAGTGCCACTGCTATGACCAGATGATTGACGAGGCGACCTGACGGTCGCCTTTGTTGCATCTAGGGATATGGGCAAGCTGAAATCTCTGCAGCCTCGACTGAAGACGCTCGGGTCTCGCCTCTCTCCGATAGCGCCGGCCAACAGGCAGGAAGCTGAAGCGATCCGACATCGCAAGCGTGATCAGAACCTCGAACATCGCAAGT
This sequence comes from Rhizobium sp. BG4, assembly GCF_016864575.1. Lineage (NCBI taxonomy): Bacteria > Pseudomonadati > Pseudomonadota > Alphaproteobacteria > Hyphomicrobiales > Rhizobiaceae > Rhizobium > Rhizobium sp. BG4. Next base: position 2,225,199 of record NZ_CP044125.1, on the reverse strand, counting down.
GGTACAAGACCAGCCGTTGGCAGAAGCTGCGAGAGCAGGTGCTGGTTCGCGATGCTTACACCTGCAAGCAAACGGGCGTGATCTGCATGGGCAAGCATCCGGCTGATAACAGCCCGGTCGTTGACCACGTCAAGCCGCATCACGGTGACGAACGATTGTTCTGGGACATCGAGAACCTGCAGACCGTGAGCAAGGCCTACCACGACAGCGAGAAGCAGAAGCAGGAACGAGCGCAGGCTAGGTGGTGACAATGCAGATAGCGATGATCGAACGTGCAACCCGCATCCTTGGCAAGAGCCAAGGCTACCTTGGTCTTCCTCTGCGTGACGAGCTGATCAACTGCACAGTTGGTGGTGAAGGCACGCCCGCAATGGTGACGGCATGGACGCCGACACCTGATGAGTTGGAACGCCTTAATGCTGGCGCGTCCGTGCACCTTCGCATCCTCGGCACCATGCACCCGCCCGTCATGGTCGAGGTCGGCGAGGTGCCGACCGAAGCCCCGATCGAGTCCTAGGGGGGCGGGTCGAAAGTCTGGAAGGCCTCCGACCCCTAGACCCGCGCCCCTCTCATTTGGAGATTTTTTTTGGCATGACCGAGAATTTTGACCTCTGGGGCACCCCATTCCCGAGTGGAAAGGTCAGCGCGGTCGGCCTCCTTACGAGCCAACCGAAAAAGACCGCAACAAAATCAAGCTGTTGCTTGCACTTGGCTGGTCTAACCGGCGAATAGCCAACGCTATCGGTCGATCCGAGGCGACGATAAAGCGGTATTTTAGAGCCGAGCTCAAAGAGCGCACATCGATGCGGGATCGGCTTGAGGCTCGGCGGCTGGAGAAAGCTTGGGAGCTGGCAGAGAGCGGCAATGTCGGCGCGATGCGAGAATTCGGGAGACTCCTGGAGCGCAACGATCGAATGGAAGTCGAGCGCGAACTTGGCACCCCTGCAAAGACCAAGCAGGAAACAAAGCCTGCCGCGTCTGAGCGCATAGGCAAGAAGCAGCTGGACGAAATTCGGGCGCGTGATGCCGACGCTGATCTGATGGCCGAACTGGAGCAAGAGGCTTCGCAGAATGCTCGCCACTGAGGATCTTCCTCGCTTCGCTTGCCCGGACTGGTGGGACAGGCTTCTTGCGGGACAGACGCCTATGGCGGATGTGCCGTACGATAAGGTCAAGGCCGGAAAGGCGATAGCGTTCTTCAATCGGCTGCGTTTGCCAGACGTCCCTGGGAACCCTCCTCTTGTCGAGGCATGCGGTGACTGGTTTCGCGACATGCTGGCGGTATTCCTCGCAAGCGAAGATCCGGAAACCATGCTTCCCACGGTGTGGGAGCTCCTCTGCATGGTGCCGAAGAAGAACTCTAAGACGACCTATGTGGCCGGTCTGGCCCTGACGGCTCTATACATGATCGACGCCCCGAACCGGCAAATGCTATTGGTCGGGCCAAGCCAGAACATTTCCGAGCGCTGCTTTGACCAGGCTCAAGGCATGATCCGCCTCGACCCGAAGCTTGAGACCATCTTCAAGGTTCAGGACCACACGAAGACGATCACCCGCTACAAGACGGGCACGTCGCTCGATGTCAAAACCTTCGACACGTCGATCGTCACCGGCGAAATCCCGATCATGACGATCATCGACGAGGTGCACGAGCTCGGCAAGAAAGCGAAGGCGGCGGCGGTGATGCAGCAGATCCGCGGCGGCGGCATCACGAAGCAACGCGGCCGATTGCTGATGATCACCACGCAATCCGACGAGCCTCCTGCCGGCATCTGGCGCACCGAGTTAGACAAGGCTCGGAAGATCCGCGATGGCAAAGGCGGTCGCTCGCCGATCATGCTTCCGGTTCTCTACGAGTTTCCGGTGGAGAAGCAGCTCGACCAAGAGTTTTGGCGCAACCCGAAAAACTGGGGTTTGATCCTGCCGAACATGGGGCGGTCCATCGATCCGCAGGCGTTGATCGACGATTACGAGAACAACGGAAAGGTTTCGAAAGAGGCTGAGCAGATTTGGGCGAGCCAGCATCTCAACATTGAGATCGGCGTGGGCCTCGGCGGCGATGGATGGTCAGGTGCACTGCACTGGTCGAACTGCATCGATGACAAGATCACGGATCTCGATGAGTTGCTACGGCGATCTGAGGTCTGCACCATCGGCATAGACTGGGGCGGCGCTGACGACCTTGCGGCACTCTATGTCCTGGGCCGCGAAAAATCCTCCAAGCGCTGGCTTGGGTGGGGAAAAGCTTGGGCGCGAAAAACCGTATTTGAGCAGCGCAAAAGCATCGCCTCGCAGTTGAGAACCTTCGAGGAAGACGGTGACCTCATCATCTGCAAGTCTGGTGAAGACCAGGCCGCATCTGCAGCCGAGATATGCCGCCGCGTCGCTGATAGCGGTCTCCTCCCCGAGCAGAATGGCATCGGTCTCGACAGCGCAGGCGTTGCTCTTCTCGTTGATGCTCTTGAAGAGGAGGGTCTGACGGATCCAGTGGTTGGCGCTGTCTTGCAGGGCTGGAAACTACAGACGGCAATCTCGTCGGTTCCGCTCAAGCTTGAAGATCGTCGCTTTCTGCATGGCGATCAGCCTATCATGAACTGGTGCGTCGGTAATGCAAAACAGACCCTGAAGGGTAGCAATTACGTTGTTACCAAGGAAGTCTCGGGAGCTGCGAAGATCGATATGCTTATGGCGCTCTTCAATGCCGCGATGCTGATGTTCCAGAACCCCGAAGCTGCTGCGGCTTTCGATGCCGAGGCGTGGATAGCGAGCTACGCATGAACTGGTTTACCCGCCTAATTGGCCGCGACGGCGTGAAAGATATCGAGCCATGGCGAAGCGGCGCCGCCTCGACCGAGAACGGTGATAATTTCACTGCGAACCAGGTCACTCTAGCGGACTATCGGGATTATCGCCTTCATCAGGCGGAGGCAGCTGTCGGTCTGTCTGCCACGTGGGCGTGCGTGCAGCTGATCGCAGGTACAATCGCATCCTTGCCTTTGATGGTCTATCGGACCGAAAACGGCATTCGCACCGTGGCGAAGGATCATCCTCTATATTTCGTTCTGCATGACAGCCCGAATTTCGATCAGACCGCCGTCGATTTCTGGGAGGTTATGGCGGCGAGTGTCGAGCTGCATGGGAATGCCTATGCGTCTATCGAGCGGCGGTCCGGCGGAATCATTACATCGCTCTACCCGGTCAGACCGGACCGAATGACGGTTCGCCGCAAGGCAAACGGCGATCTCGAATATTCGTGGACGGACAATGGCCGCTCATATGTCAGACGAGCCGCTGATGTTCTGCATATTCGCGGGCCTTTAGGGGATGGCATTTCCGGCTTATCGACACTTTCTGTCTGCAGGAACGTCTTTGGTGACGCAATGGCCTCGGAGGAGGCTGCAGGTTCGGTTTTTGCAAATGGGGTCAATCCGAGCGGCGTTCTTTCCACGAAGCCGGAGACGCAACTGTCCAAAGAGCAGCGCGGAGATCTGGAGCGGCTTCTGCAGGAGCGGTACATGGGGTCGATCCGCAACGGTAGGCCGATGCTGCTCGACAACGGCTTGACATGGGAACAGATCTCGATCGACCCCCAGGACGCGCAAATGCTCGAAAGTCGCAAATTCAGCGGCGAGCAGATTTGCCGGATCTTCGGCGTCCCCCCAGCGATGGTGGGTTTTGGCGACAAGGCCTCAAATTGGGGTACTGGAAAAGAGGCTGACGTCCTTGGTTTCCAGAAATTCACGCTTCGCAAGCGCCTGAAGCGGATTGAACAATCGGTCCTGAAGCAGCTCGTTTCCCTGTCGGAGCAACGGTCGCAGGGGATCGTGATCGAGTTCAATTTCGAGGGCTTGCTGAGAGGCGATACCGCCAGTCGATACGAAGCTTACGAAAAGGCGATCCGGATGGGCATCGCTACCCGAAATGAGTGCAGAGCGCTCGAAAATCTTCCGCCGATCGACGGCGGCGACGTGGTCACGGTCCAGATGCAGGACATTCCCTTGGCGAATGCCATCAACGGAGATCGAAATGGACAAGAAAACAGCCCCAGTTCTTGAGATCAAGTCGCTCAAGGACACCGGCGAATTCGAAGGCTATGGCTCGACGTTCGGCGGCGAGCCCGACGCCTACGGCGACATTATAGCGGATGGGGCATATTCGGAAAGCCTGGCGCTTCACAAGGCCAAGGGCACAATGCCAAAGCTCTTCTGGCAGCACAATTCGGATGAACCGATCGGAAAATGGCTTGATGCGACGGAAGATTCTCACGGCCTGCTGATGCGCGGCAAACTGAACATGGACGTTCAGCGCGGCAGAGAGGCCCATGCTCTCCTGAAAGCCAAGGATATTGATGGCCTGTCGATTGGCTATCGCATCAAAGAGTACAGCGTCGATACCGAGACCTACGTCTGGACACTGCAGAAACTCGATCTCGTCGAGGTTAGCATCGTATCTGTGGGTGCCAATGAGAATGCAGTTGTGCAGAGCGTGAAGGCAGCCAAAGCAGCTCACGATCTCACCGAAAAGCTCAAAGCCGGGGACCGGCTTTCAGAAAGAGAGTTTGAGACCTGGCTCAAGGGGCTGGGCTTCTCGAATTCGCAGGCGGAGCGCGCCGCGCGTCTCCACCTGAAGGGGCAAGGGGAACTTGCCGACGCGGCTGATGACGGCGTTGCATTCCTGCGCGCCTTGATGAGCTGAACGCTCAATTTCAACCGAAAACTGGAGGTTCCCATGTCGGGACATAAGCTGGCCGTCGTTTGTGGCGGTTCGATCGCATTCGCTATTGCTTCTATGGCGGCTCTGCCGTTCGGTCCCCGCATCGTTTTCGACGCTCCGGACCGTCCGAACGGCAACAATACGAAAACTGCGGCCGAGCTGGCGGCGGAATTCAAGCGTGATTTCGACACCAAGCACGACAAGGTCAAGGAAATCGCGGAAAAGGCTCTCGCTGAGGCCGAAAAGGGCACCCCGCTGGCCACTACCGCCAAGGAGCTCGCCGACCAAGCCATCAAGGGCATGAACGACGCCAAAGCTCGGCTTGATGAACTCGACCAGAAGCTCGCGAACCGCGGCGGCGATGACAACGATCAGCGCACCGCCGGCGAGCGTTTCGTCGAGCATTCAGACTTCAAGGCTTTCGCCGGCCAGACCCGCCCCCGTGGTCGCGTCCTGGTCGATGTGAAGGATATCACCTCTCTCACGACGGATGCCGCCGGATCGGCTGGCGCCCTGGTTCCTGCGGATCGTCGTGGCATGCAAGTCGAGTTGCCGCAGCGTCGCATGACCGTGCGCGCACTGCTGATGCCGGGTCAGACCAGCAGCAATCAGATCGAGTACGAACAGGAGAAACTGTTCACCAACAGCGCAGCTCCCGTCGCCGAAGGTACGGCAAAGCCGCAGTCGGAACTTCAGTTCGAAGACAAGGTCGCGAACGTCCGCACCATCGCTCACTGGATGCGCACGTCGGTGCAGATCCTGGCGGACGCTCCCGGCCTGCGCTCCATCATCGACCAGCGTCTTCGCTTCGGCCTGGCCTACGTCGAAGAGAACCAGCTTCTTAACGGCTCCGGGACCGGCCAGAACCTGCTCGGCCTCGTGACCGCTGCAACCGCCTACTCGGCGCCAGGCAGCCTGGTTGCTACCACTCAGCTCGATACGGTTCGTTTGATGATCCTGCAGGCTGCTCTTGCAGAGTACCCGCCGAATGGCATGGTCATGAACCCGATCGATATGGCGGCGATCGAGATGCAGAAGGACGACACAGGCCGGTACATCATCGGCAACCCGCAGGGCACTATCCAGAAGACGCTCTGGGGCCTGCCGGTCGTCGAAACGCAGGCCATGGGCGTTGACAAGGCCCTTGTCGGCGCCTTCAACCTTGCTGCCCAGATCTTCGACCGTCAGGACGCCACCATCGACGTTTCGACCGAAGATCAGGACAACTTCATCAAAAACAAGGTTACCATCCGCGCAGAAGAACGCCTTGCGATGGCTATCTACCGCCCTCAGGCGATCGTCTACGGCGATCTCGGCCGCGTAGCGTAATTCCTCGGCTCATATCGACCGGCGCTGTTCTCGGCGCCGGTTTCATGAACCGAAGGAGAGCAGCATGATCAAGGCAATTCTTATTAAGCCACTCGATGGTGATCCCGAAGGAACGGAGCGGGAGTTCAGTCCCGACGATTTCGAGCGCATGGAGGCGTTCGGAGCGGTTCGCAAGGCGGGTTCCGGCAGTGAAAAGCAGGCTCCCGGCGTCGCAAACAAGAAAGCGCCACCCGTCGCAAACAAGACGGGCACAAACTAGGGGTATATCATGGGAAACGTCGTCATCACTGAACTTGGCCCGCTTTATACGCTGGCCGAAGTCAAGGAGCATCTGCGCGTTGACACTGGCGATGACGACGTGACCATCCAAACATATATGGATGCCGCTGAATCTTCGGTGCTCCAGTACTGCAACCTCTCTCTTGTGCCTATCGGCAAGGAGGCGATCTTCAAGGTCGCTGCAATGATGTACGTGGCGGCGCTTTACGAAAATCGTGCTGGTCTGGAAGGACTTCCAAGGTCGAGTCAGTTGCTGATCGATCCCTACCGCTGGCTGCGAGTATAGGAGAAGGTTCATGCGCGTCCGTTTCACAGGTGATTTCGACTACAAGCCCACTCGCGGTGTGACCATCGGCTACAAGGCCGGGATGGAGCAGACTGTAAAGCGCGCGTGCGGTGAGCAGGCGATTGCATCCAAAAAGGCGGTCGAGGTCGATCCGAAGCCGCGTGGCGAGGCTTCTGATGCCTGAGGCAAGGTCGGCCGGCGATCTCTATCATCGGTTCGCATTCGACAAGCGCGTCGAGCTCGATCGCGGTGACGGTGTGACCGTTGGAAAGTGGCAGGAGCAGTTCAGTGTTCGTGCGGGGGTCATCAACTTGCGTGGCGGCGAGGCGGTGATCGCCGGTCGCCTGCAGGGCAAGAGCGCGAAAGTGATCTTTGTGCGGGCTTCATCGCAGACAAAGGAAATTTCGACCGACTGGCGCATGCGCGATGCCAGAACCGGCAATCTCGTCGATGCGACTAATGGCGAAATGGTTGACGGCAAAAAATGGACCGGCCTTTCCTATAACATCGCGGAAGTGACGGTTTCAGATGACCGGGCGTGGATCGACTGCCTCGGCCAGAGCGGCGGCGCGAGCGGATGAAGGTCAAGGCGAAGTTTCTTGGTCGTGAGACCACGATGCGGCTCCTCAATCAGATCGTGCCGGACGCCGAAAAAGAGCTTGCAAAGGAGCAGCTCGCCGCGGCCCAGATGCTAGCATCGAAGATCAAGCCGCGAACGCCTGGACCGAAGACTGGCGCTTACAGGGCCAGCATCGAAGCCGATCGTCTGGTCAATCGCCCACGGCAGGCGCCGGCGGGCGGCATCAAGAACGAGACCAAAGATCCGAACGCAACCGGTGTCTTCGCCGACTTTATCTGGCGGTTTCTGGAGTTTGGAACTGTGAAGATGGCGAAGCGGCCGCACATTTTTCCGACATACCGGCAAGAGCGGCCGAAGATTCGCCGCCAGATGGCGGCGGCAGTCCGCAAAGCGGTCAAGAAGGTCAAGGGCTGACATGGCTTCTCCATCGTACGAGCTGCAGGTGGCTTTGGTTGCCCGCCTGAAATCCTATGGAGATTTGACGGCGTTCATCGGCAACCGCGTCTATGACGTCGTGCCGCCCGGCGCAGATTTCCCCTACGTGACAATCGGGGAGGCGGACGAGACCAGCGATGATGCCGACTGCATCGTGGCTTTCGAAATCTCACTCGATATCGATGTTTGGACACGAGAGCCAGGCTTCGAGCAGGCTAAAAAGATCGGAGACCAGGTTCGGCGCGCCATCAGGTCGGCCGACATCGAGCTCGTCGATAACGCACTCGTGGACTTTCGCCACAGGCAGACGCGCACTTTCAGGGATGAGGACGGCCTCACGTCCCATAGTGTCCTGACCTTCGAAGGCACGATTGAACAACCTTAATCTCAACAGGAGAGTGAAATGGCGAAGGCAAAGACCATCAAGGGCGGGAAGTTCCGCGTTCTCGTCGGGAATGACGCAACCCCCATCGTGTATGCCGCCCCCTGCGGCTTTACCCAGCGCTCGATTACGCTGAACAAGGGCCTCGACGAGGTTAATGTCCCGGACTGCGATGATCCTGACAAGATCGACTGGCTCGGCCGCGATGCCACGTCGCTGTCCATGTCGGTCAGCGGCGAAGGGGTTCTTGCCGAAGAGAGCGTCGAGACGTGGCTGGACGCGTTCGACAGCATCGAATCCGTGCCGGTCAAGGTCGAATGGGAGTTTCCGTCCAAGACGATCACCTGGACCGGCGCCATGCATATCGAGAGCCTGGAAGCCGGGGCTGCAAATGCCGGCCGCGCGACGCTCAACGTCTCCATGCAAAGCGACGGCGAAATGGTTCGCGTCGTCACGGATGCTGGCTGATGAGCCGCGACGGTTCGTGCGAAATTCCCTTCAACGGTCAGCGAACCATGTTCAAGCTGACCTGGAGGGAGCTGATGAAAATTCAGGAGGCCTGCGATGCCGGCCCGTACGTTGTTCTCGACCGGCTCGTGACCGGCCGCTGGCGGCTACAGGATATCTCCGAGGTGATCAAGTGGGGGCTCATCGGTGGCGGAATGAGCCAATCGGCGGCACTCACTCTCGTCGAGACGGAAGTGGAAGGGCGTCGGCCCCTCGAAAATCTCGTCATCGCTCAGACGGTTCTTGGTGCCGGCGTTGTCGGCGCTCCTGAGGAGGATGTCGGAAAAAAATCCGAGGCGGCAAATCCAAGGAAGCGGAAGAGCCGCTCCCGAACGGAAAGTTCCGGTTTGCCGCCATCATTGGAAACGGCATAGCAATGGGTCTCTCGCCATCGGAGGTGTTGGGTCTGTCGGTTTTTGAGTATCTCGCCGCTCTCGACGGATTTGTCGATGCGAATGATCCGGAGGGCGACAGGCGGCTCAGCCAAAGCGAGAAGGACGAGCTTTGGGAGTGGTTATCTTCGTGATTAGAATATCCCAAACTTGTCTAACTCAGCCCTCCAAGAGGCGTCGATCCGGCCAAGATCATCACATTCAAAAAGGTCCTTGAGATACTCCTTTGTCCGCGCCGGTTGCCCAACCTGGTCGGGAATGGTTTCTTTAGCCATCCGCGTGCACTCCTGAGGAGTAAGACGCGATACGCGAAGCCGCTCCATCTGGCGTGCTTGCTCGGCGAGCCTCCTGCTTTCGGCGGCTTGCGAGACACGGATCTCTTTCAAGCCAAAGTAAGCTCCGGCTGCGATCACCACCACGCATGCTACTGCAACCAACCCCTGCAGCCACCTGTCCATGAGGAACCTCCTTGGCAACCGATAACGAACAACTGGTTTTGAGCATAAGCGCGGACACGCGTCAAATTCAGCGTCAGTTAAAATCCTTGGTGGGGCAAACCCAAGCTAATACGAAGGCGATTGAGCAGGCGTTCTCGGGCATAGACAAAGCCGCCTCGGGTGCATTCAACGGGGTCGCCGCGAACAGCAATAAAGCGTTTTCCTCGAGCGCCAAAAATGCGCAGCAGTTTCAGCGCGCAGTGAAAGATTCTTCGGTGCAGACCGGAAATCTGGCGGCTCAGCTGAACGATATTGGAGTTCAATTGGCAGGTGGGCAATCCCCATTTCTGATTGCTCTGCAGCAGGGCACCCAGATCACTCAGGCCCTCGGCAGCGGGACAGGTGCAAGAGCGGCAGTTGGCGCTCTGGCCGGTGCGTTTACGTCTCTCCTCAACCCGGTCTCGCTCGCCACTATTGCGATCATCGCCTTGGGCGGATCCGCAGTCCAATATTTCGCCGAAATGGTTTCAGGCGGGAAGGCATCTGAGGAGACGTTGAAGCAGCAGGCTCAGTTGATTCAACAGGTAGCGGATCGTTGGGGCGATGCACTGCCGGCGTTACGCGATTATGCCGACGAACTGAAGCGAGCGAAGGATGCGGCTGAGATCAACGAGGCCGGATCGATTATCAATGCGCGCACTCTCGAAGACACCAAGGGGCAGATAAAAGATGCCCGAGTGGAAGTTGACGACCTCGTCAACAAACTGCGCTCTGCCGGCGAGGAAGACACGGTTATCCTCCAGTTGCAGGATGCCTTCGACCAATTCGCCTCATCGGCCAATGATGGTTCGCTGAAGCTTGAGGATGTTCAGCGGGTTCAGGATGCCCTTTCATCCGCAATAAACAGTACCGGAATACCTGCTTTAGATAGTTTTAAGAGCTATTTTCAGCAATTGTCTGAGGCTGCTCTTGGGACGGCAAGCAGTGTTCAGCAGACCAACGCTGCAATAGCGCAGACCCAAGCGCTTATGAACGACCCAAAGACTTGGCGGGGGAATGGGCTCATAGGCAACGCAGAGGGGCCTCTTCGCGGTTCATCCGATCCGGATTTGCCGGTAGACGGTCCCACCCCGGAGGGACGTCCGCTAGTCGAGCTTGAGGGATTGCCGGGATCAGGTCGCTCGGGCCGTTCGCGCGATGCGGAAGCTGAGAAGATCAAGCGGGAAAAGCAGGCCGTTGTCGATCTGATTGAGCAGCTAGAGTTTGAGCAAAACCTTATCGGAAAAACCGCCGCTGAACGCGCAGAGGCAAATGCGCTGCGACAGGCCGGAGCGGCGGCGACGGACGAGCAACGCGCAAAGATCGCGCAGCTCGTCGAAACTACATATGCTGAACGCGATGCGCTCCGCGCCAGCCAGGATGCGATGCGCGAATTGCAGGACATCAGTCGGGATGTTCTCGAAGGCATCGTCTCGGATCTGGAAGACGGGAAGAGTGCGGCGGACATCCTTGCGAATGCGCTCAAGCGTGTCGGTGATCGTCTGCTGAGCTCAGCGCTCGATGGTCTCTTCAGCGGAGGCGGCGGCGTGGGCGGCAAAGGCGGATTGTTCGGAGGATCGATCATCCCCGGCATTTTGCATGACGGTGGTGTTGTTGGTCGTGACGGCTACGGCCATGGCCGCGCAGTTTCGCCATCGGTCTTTTCTGGCGCCAAGCGCTATCATACGGGTGGAATTGCTGGCCTGAAGCCGGATGAAGTTCCGGCCATCCTACAGAGAGGTGAGCGGATCATCCCTCGTGGAAAATCCGCTCAGCAGACGGGTTCGTCCAATTTCACTTATGCGCCTGTCATCGACGCTCGTGGCGCCGACAACGCGGCCGTCGCGCGTATTGAACAGGTTCTGGCAAAGGATCGCGCCGATTTCTCGGCGCGGGTCGTTAAGACTGTCGTTGATGCTAGGCGGCGAAACTTCAAGGGGCTCTAAGATCCAATGATCGCGCGGAGGATCTCCTCTGACGCTTTGAATGCGTGACGTTCAAGGTCGGCGAAAGTCACGTTTTTCTCGCCGGTAAATTCAACGGGCACGACGACGGGGGATGCGTGTTCGTCGGAATAGTATTCAACGCTTCCGCGATATACGCCCTGCTCGTCGTCGAAGGCCACATCAGCAAACTGCTTCTCAAAACTCACTTCAAGTCTCCATGGTTGCGACAGCTCCTATGGCTGTCGTTCCCCAAGCAATCGCCGAAGGTTACCTCATTGGCAATCACATTTCCTCGGGAGCTTCCTGATGTCGGCTACGTGACGGCGGATTTTCTGCTCGACGATCCTGTCAAGGCTTCCCCTTCGGGCGCGCGCCTGATCAACTACACGCAGACGGAAGATCCTGCATGGGTCGCTTCGCTTGTCACAAGACCGCTCGTTTACTCGCAGTATGCCGCTGTTGAGGCGTGGTGGTTGTCTCTTCGCGAGGGGCTGCGAACGGTGATGTTCCGTCATCCATTCGTTTGTTATCCGGCAGCTCACGGCGACAATCAGGCGCCAGCCGACGACGCCGGAAACCTCGTGTCGGTGGCTGACGGAAACGTCCTCTCGATCAACAGCGTCGATGCTGGTCTCTCCTTGACGGCGGGTGACCGCATCGGGCTTGAGAACGCGGGCAAATTCTACCTCGGCCGCGTCACGGAGGCATCTGGCGGGGGAACGATCAGAACCGTAACCGTCGAGCCGCCGCCATTCGATGGCGTTGCTCAGGCTAATGCCGTGGTTCGTTTCACACGGCCTGGCCTAGTGATGCGACCGGTTCCCGGCAGCTGGCAGGCTCCGCGGTCAAACGGTCGCTACAGCGTGTCGTTTCAACTTCGGGAGAGCCCGTGATGGCGCTCTCTGAAGAGGTCACGGCTCTCTACGACCAGGGGCGCATCTCCACGCGCCAGATGATCCGCGTCTCGATCGGTTCCGGCATTTATGGTTTCATCGCGCGCCGAGAGCCGCTGGTCTATGCCGGCGTCACGTATCAGCCATTCGGTCTGCTTGAGGTCTCCGATATCGGCGGCGGTACCGGGACGGCGGCGGATGGCGGTTTCACGCTCACGCTTGCCGAGAGTAAGGATTTAGGCCTGACGCCTGAAATTCTGACGCAGATCGAAGACGAGGACTACCGGGACCGACCGGTTGTCGTCTACGACGCCCACTTCCACCCGGACACGCGGGCTTTGATCCAGGTCGAGCCGGTTGCTCGCGGCTACCTCGATGTCATCGAGCATAACGAAGACGATGAGCGTGGCTATTACCTCACTGCCCGCTGCGAAGGCCGGCAGTTGGACTATTCACGCCGCAATGGCCGCAAGCGCACCGTGGCTGATCAGCAGCGGCGCGATCCCGGCGATCGGTTCTTCGAGCACGCTGCAACGGCAGGGCGCGTTGACGTGAACTGGGGCAGGGCTGTCGGCTCGGCAATCAATACCGCCAAGAGCGCGGCAGCAGGCGCGGCGCGCGCAATAGGCTTTAAGGGGCTTTAGGCTGCACCACCTCCATCGCTTCTGCGAGGTTCTCGAAGCGCGCGAGGACCTCGCGATATTCCGATTCAAGCCGGGCTAGGAACCGGAGCAACTTCGGGTCGATATCCGACACCGCTGACATATCGATCTGCAGATCAATAAGCCGCTCACGATGGCTGCCTATGACCTGTTCGATGTGTTTCTGATGTTTTGACAGAACTGAATTCATTTTGCGGGTGCCCTTCCGCTGCGCGCTTTCGGTGCAGCGCATGCCTTAAGTTTAAAACTGCAATCCAAAAGGCGGCTTTCACACCGCCTCTTTCATTAGGAGATGGAGATGAACAGACGATCTTTCTTGGCGGCTCTGCTAGCCGCTCCTTTCGCGCCGGTGATTGCGAGCAGGGCGGTTGCCAAAGCCCCGGCACTTTCTCCGTTTATATTCGAAGAGGGCCAGCTTTCTTTGTCCGTTGCCAACATTGGTAAACTCAGCGCGGATCGGCTTTACGACCCGCGCAAAGAGAGCGTGGCAGACTTTGAGAAGCGGCGCGATGACTGGGTCTACAAGGTCACTTCCGAAGGGAGGTTTTTGATCAACCCTGACCAGTTTGTCGTGAGTTGATTGCGGCACTGACTTTGGCGCCCTCAACCAGCGCCATCACCTTCAACCGGCCTTCTTCCTTGGCCTTATCGTGATCAACCCCGGGTATTCGTCGACTGATCGGCTGAGAGTGTCCAGAGCGGTTGATTTTAACTGCTCCAGAACGTCGCCGTGCCCCAGCCGAACTAGCATCTCTACTGCCGCGGCGGCGAGAGCTACCCCTGCTACTCCTGAGCCGATCGCTTCTTCCTTGGTAGCCATTGTGCGTTTTCCTCCTAAGCTTGGCATCCGGAGGAAAGCAGACAGACAACTACGAGTCGAGTCCTCCTTCTAGGATAATCCAACATGGCAAGACTTCCCGGTTGGGAAAAGCGCCTCAACGCGGTTGTGGCGGCACATCAGGCTTTGCCAGGCGAGTGGGGCGTCTCCGACTGCTTCATCATCCCAGATGACGCCGTTGAGGCGGTGACGGGCGAGAAGATGTATCCCGACGCCAGTGGCTACAAGACTGAGGCAGGGGCTGCCAAGCAGCTGCGCAAGCGCGGCTTCGATAATGTCCGGCAGGCTTTTGCCGCTAAGCTCGATGAAATCCCCGTTGCCATGGCCCAGCGCGGCGACATCGGCGTGATCGAACGCGATGGCGCGTTCTCCGGTGGGGTCTTCACCGCTATCGGCTTCATGACCCGCTCCCACGCCGGACCCGTCGAGTTTGTTCCGATCGACCGCGTCACGGCAGCATTCAAGGTTATCTGATGGGCTTTCTAGCACCTGTCATTGGCGCGATCGGCACGTTCTTCGGGTCGCTCGGCATCATCGGCAAGGCGATCATCGGGATCGGCCTCAACCTTCTCGTCGGTGTTCTGACGAAGAAGGAGCAGAAGAAGGCCACGCCGAGCGGCTCGCAGTTCGAACGGGACTATGGCGAGAACGTCAGCCGCAAGGTCGCGTGCGGCCTCGTCGGCCTCGCCGGCCACGACTGCTACGTCAACACCTGGGGCAGCTCGAACAAGCAGCTTGAGCAGATCTACGCGTTCTCCGACTTCCCCTGCGATGGCCTCTCGAAGATCTACGCCGGCGGGAAACAACTGACGCTCTCAGTGACGTCGTCTGATGCGGTGAAGACAGTGTATGCGGTTTCTTCCGGCGACTATGCCGGCCTGATGACCTTCACCTTCTACAACGGCACGCAGACGACGGCAGATGCCGGCCTGATTGATCACTCGAACCCGATCGGGCGCTGGACAGCCGACCATATCGGCACGGGCATCTGCTTCATCATCGCCCGCCTGACCTATGATCAAGAGAAGCTCGGCAGCTTCCCTGACTTCTTCTTCGAACTGCGCGGCGCTCGCCTTTACGATCCGCGCAAGGATTCGACCGTTGGCGGCGTCGGCGCTCATCGTTGGGACAACTACGCCACCTACGAGTTCTCGCAGAACCCGATCGTTCAGGAATACAACTACCGCCGCGGCTTTTCGATCAACGATGACATGTTCTGCGGCATGGGCATGGACGCGGTTGATCTTCCGCTCGATCGCTATTTCACGGCCATGAACATCTGCGACGAGATCGTTGACGGCACAGAAGCGCGCTACCGCTGCTCGATCATCTTCGATTGCGACGTCGAGCACGGCGACAACATTCAGTCGGTAATGGTCTCCTGCGGTGGTATCGTTATTGATAGCGTCGAAGGCTCCTGGCCGCTCATTGGCACTGATCAGCCGATCGTCGAAACTTTCACCGACGATGACCTCATCAAGAGCGAGGCCGTGCGCTTTCAGAAGCGCCGGTCAATGGCCGATTTGGTCAACGCAGTCTCGGGCACCTATCCCGAACCCTCCAACATGTGGAGCCCGGCCGGCTATGACACACAGACGGACGCGGGCTACGTCGCCCTTGATAGACGCTCGCGTGACGTGAACCTCGAACTGCCGACAGTCTGCTCGAAGCGCCAGGCAAACCAGCTGGCATCGATCTACTTCAATGAGAACCGCTACGAGGCGACGGCTGACATCGTCCTTCGTCCGCGCTTCCAGACGATCAAGGCCGGTGACTGGGTGCGCTGGAATTCGGCGCGCTACGGCGACCGCGTCTACATGGTGCAGGCTCGATCCATCAAGGCTCTGACCAGCGACGGCCCCCGCAATGTCGCTCTGTCGCTGCAAGAGCGTGACGGCGCGATCTATGATGCGGTGACGGTCATTCCGCCCGTGATCCCGATCCCCAACGATAGCCCGGTCTATCTCAACGAGTTGCAGGACTTCTCTGTTGCTCCGGTGATCGGTGTCGGCGCTGATGGCCGCTCTTATCCGGCCTTCCGCGTGTCCTGGTCGCCGATTGACGATCCGACCGTGACGAGCATTCAGCTGGAATGGTGGATCAAGACCGATCCGACGAACAAGTTCTCGCGCACGATCACGCCAGATCAGACGGTGGCCTTCCTTCAAGAGGGCATCCTCAGCCTGACCACCTATCAGTTCCGATCGAAGGTGATCGCCGATCGCCCGACGAACTGGGCAGCTGCGGTGGATGCTACGTCGCTCGACGGCGGTAACTCCGATCTTGAGGTTGGTCTCGGCAACCTGAAGCAGGAAGTGAAGGACATCTTCTCGGAACTTTACGCCGGGCTGAACCGCAACGAGTCGCGACTGGCGCAAATCCAGCAGAACCTGCAGATCACCGGCGGCGTATCGCAATCCCTCAACCGAAAGCTTGAGGTGACCGGCGCCAAGTTCGATGAGCAGATCTTCGTGCTCACGTCGGACGTCGCCAATGTCGTCGAGCAGACGACAGAGCTGATTGCGCAATTTGGCGAGAACCTTGCTAATGGCTTGGTCGCGTTTCAGGCTGTGGCGGCGCCGGAAGGCGTGACGGTGAGGTATGCTATCCTGCTCAAGGCCGAACTTGACGATGCCTTCCTCGAGAGCGGCTTCTACATTCAAATTTACACGGATGCAGGCGTCCTAAAATCTGAAGTGGCCTTCGATGTTAATCGCTTCTCGGTTCTCACCTCAGACGACGAGAATTCCTACCCCTTCCTCATCGAGAACGGCGAGCTGACTCTGAATACTGCTCGCATCAAGACGATCCGCGGCGGCGCCTGGATCTCCGACAATAACAAGCTGCAGATCGACGGCATTGCCGGCACGATTGAGGTGTTTGCCTGATGCCAAGACTGCTGATCGGTGTCGATAGCCTCAACATCGGCTGTATCAAGATCATGAAGGACAACGCCGATAATCCGTATTCGACCCCGGACACGGATTACGGAAAGTTCTACTTCAACAGCAAATGGGACATGAATGTCCGCTTTGTCGGTCAGGATTTGCAGTCGGTGCAGGGCGGCACATTCCGAAGCTGGTATCCAGCCGGAACGGGACCGTCCAATTTCAAGCGGCTGAAGTTCGGCGACAATCTCGGCTATAACAACGTCTTCTGGAAGAATGAGTTCTGGCAGGATCTCGGTCAGCTTGACTACGAGCTGCCGCTGTTCGACCTGAAGCCGATCGCCAGCAACGGCTGGACGATCTATTGCAGCATCCAGCGCTCGACCGGCTCGACGGACACCAAGTGGTATAACTACTCGATGCTCTATGCCGGGTGGGCGAAGGACTACTATCTCGGCAACGGCAGCTCCTTCCCGCTCGACGGGACGGTGTTTACGGCTCTGGCAGCGTACTGCGAGACCTCGACATGGGGTCCGGGCACGAGCGTTCAGGCTATCGTCTACAATTTGCCGGGTGATGACACGGCGATCCTTTATCCGGCAACCACTCCGGTTCCGGGACAGAAGGTGGTTCAGATCACCAAGGATTTCTGTCGCGTTGCCAAGCCTGGCTATGCCGTCACCGACATCGCCGCGAAACTCGCCTTCGACAGCGCGACCCGGCCTTGCAAGGTGGTGGCGTCCGGCGACATCGCGATCCCTTCCGGCCTCACGGTTTTTGACTTCACCGACAAGCTGGCTGGCATCAATGTCGATACCGCATCGCTGGTAGTCGATGTCCTGCAGTACAAGGGATCGACGATCACGTTCCCATGCTCGATCCCGAACGACGAGGACGATTTCGGGGCCGCGTATCGAGTGAATGGCACCACGCTGGAGTTCAGCAATGGCGGAAGCGCCGTCCGGGCACGGTTCATCGTGATCGCGCAGGACAACTCGGCGCCATCGGTCGGGAGCAACAAAGTCTTCCGCCAAGTCAATATCGGCGGGGTCGATGTCTTCCAGTTCATCCGACCGGGCGCTGCTGACCCGCCAACGCTAGCTGACGTCATTATCGACAGCCGGTGGCCTTGCCTGCAGATCATCAAGGAAGGCTGGTTCGATATCCCGGCGAGCGGCGGCGCTGCGGCCAATACGGATATCACCTTCGACAGCACCGGGCTTTTCCCGTTCATCAAGTTTCATACGGTGCATCCGGCTGGCTTGCTGCCTTTTTCGAACAGCCTTGGCACGGTCAACAGCCCGGCGCAGGTGAGTAAGATCATCCGGCTGCCACAGGCGGCCGCGGGCTTCTACCGAAACAATGGCGGTCCGAAGAATGCTTACATCAGCGGCGAAACGGCGATCTGCCAGCTCACCACGAACAGGGCGCGCTTCGTTACCTACCGCGGTGGGCCCTATCGCATCTTCGATAACGGCGGCGGTGATATCGTGACGCGCGCCGTCAGAAATCCAGCCACCAAGATCCGCTACTACATCTTCGGCATCCCGGCTTAAGGGGCATCCATCACATGTCTGATTACTACACGACTGGGCAAATCACCCTGACGAACGGCAGCGCGTCGATTGTCGGCGTCGGCACGGCATGGGTGATTGCCAATGTCGCCGGCGGCACAATCTTTGCTGAGGCGGCTGGCAATCCTCTCCCGCTTGCCTCGATCGAGGATGACACCCACGCGACAGCAGCGATCAAGTGGACCGGTGCGACCGGCACATACGATTACGCTCTCCTCCGTGCCACGGCCTTCAGCGAGCAGCTGGAGGCCAACAGCAATATCATGTCCCGACTTCTCGTCGGCATGGAGGCCGGGACGATCTATCGCTATGACGTCTCCGGCGACCTCGCTGACAAGGCGACATACGATGAGCGCCCTGATGACTTCGCCTTCCTCGCCATCGATGTGAACCCGGCGCAGCTCTTCATCAAGGCGTCAGACGCCTCCGGAGATTGGGCGGGCCCGTTTAGCTATGGACAGGGTGAGCAAGGCGATGAAGGCCCTCCGGGCCCCGCTGCTATATTCAACTGGCGTGGCGCCTACAGCGGCGCAACGACCTATGCGAAGAATGATGGCGTCAGAGGCGATCGGCGATCGTTCGTATCTCTGCAGGACGGGAATGTCGGCCATGCTCTTCCGGTATTCCCCGCCACGACAAATGCCTGGTGGGATTTGACTGCTGAGAGAGGTGCCGATGGTACCGGAACGGGCGACGTGGTTGGCCCCGACGGCGCGACCGACTGGGCTCTTTCTTTTTACAACGGCGTGACCGGCAAGCTTCTTCGTGCCGCTACCATAAAGGAAGCGCTCGACGCCTTTCGGCTTGGCCCGGTGTTCGGTGGCCCGCCTCCGCTTCCCAGTGAGGCAGGCGTTGGCCTATCCGATGGTGATTTCAACGCAATCAACTATGCCGGCTGCTACACCATTGCTGGTTCTTGGACGAACGGCACGAGCGGGGCGGGCGCCGCCACATACACCGGCGTGCTGGAAGTTCGCACGCGGCGATATACCAACCTCTATATCCAGTATTTTTATACCGGGGATGCCGTCTATCGCCGCTTCACCACAACGACGGGCGGTCTGTCCGGCTGGTCGGCATGGCGCCAGGTGGATTTGAGTGTCGGCACGGCTGCGGGAACAGTCGCCGCTGGTGATGATGCGAGGTTCGGACAGGGCGGCAAGAACGACGCGCTGCTCGCGCTTGAAATCGCCGACCTGAAGGGCTCGCGTATGGGTATGGCTGGCGGGATCGCCGATGCCTTCGATGACGAGACAGGTGTGAACACGGGCGGATCGACCAATCAGGCCTACGATGCTGGCAACGATTGGTATAAAGGCTCGAGCGTTGAAAGCAGCCAGATACCGGCGCTAACGTCCAATAGCGGTGCTGGCGTGACGGTTTCAGCCTCAAGCGTACTAAGCGCTGGAAGCACTGATGCTTGGTACGCAGCCGATGCCGATAGTACCAATACATTCTGGCATTCCGCCAGCGGCTTGCCCGCCACATGGTTTGCCACCTTCTCTGCAGCAAAACGGATTACGTCTTATCGTTTGCGCTGGCGAGACGAGACTTCGGCCCTTCCAACCGCGTGGACGGTTTCTGGATCGAACGACAACTCGGCCTGGACGGTAATCGATACCAGAACCGCCCAGACACCGTCCAAGGTGTCCGGAGGCTCTCTTTACCAGATCGCCACGCCTGGTTCCTATCTCTACTATCGGATTGTATTTTCGACCTCCGACAACGCGTACGCGTCCATGCGTAATATCCAGCTTAATATCGATACGCTGCAGAATATGACGCTGGTTTCTGCGGCTTACACGGCGGCTAGCGTTCCTTCAACCGCACGTCTTGCCGTGCAGACTGCAGAAACCGATGCGGTCACCGTCAACACTGATTTGACCGGCGAAGTCTCTCGTGACGGCGGCACTACATGGACGGCAGTCACCCTCGCGCTCTCGACGAACCTCAACGGCGTGAAGGTCTATGAAGGCACCGCAACGATCAGCGGCCAGCCATCCGGTACGTCGATGCGTTGGCGCGTCAAAACCCTCAACAACAAGAACGTCGCTGTCTCCGGCGTCGTCCTGCAGTGGAGCTAACCCATGGCACCTAGAGTTTTCGGGAATGTGGTGATCGAGGGCGAAGCGCCGACCATTAAGCTTTATTCGTCCGCAATCCAGCAGCTTCTCGACACGACGGCTGGTGAGCGCCGCTACGACAGCATCCAATCGGGCATCAGCTACCGGGATGACGAAAACCCAAAATTCGCCGCCGAAGCGGCGGCTTTGTTCGCATGGCGATCGGCGGTCTGGACATACGCAGATGCTGAACTCGCCAAGGTCGAGACCGGAGAGAGGCCTGTTCCGACGATCGCCGAATTCCTGGCCGAGCTGCCGTCGATCGACTGGCCGTAACCCTTCTTCATCTCGGAGATTGCAATGAACCTCCCACACTGGCTGAGGCCGGTTCCGCATGCCTGGACGATTCTGAAGACCGCATGGAGCGTGCGGATCATGATCGCGGCGTCTCTGCTCATGATCATGGAGCCACTGATCAGTTCAGCCCTTCAATCGATCACCTTCGATTCGATCTGGGTCAACATGGCCGTCGCTCTGGCAATCGGCCTCACTGGCTTCGCAGCGACATGGGCCCGCGTCGTCTTCCAGCAGAAACTTCACGACAAGATAGCTGAAAAGGAGCGGCAGGATGCCGGTCGGCAAGATAACCAGTTCTAAGCGCGGGACCGCGGCAGTGGCTACAGGCGCCGCGGCGGCAATCGTCAGCGGTTGGGCCTACTTCACGGCTAGCCAGATGCCTGCGGCTAAGCCTGAGATGACGCCGGCGATCGTCCATGCTGCCGTTACCAAGGGCATCACCCCTCCCGCAGTCGATCTCGCGATCACCAACCTGATTAAGCCATGGGAAGGTTTCTCGAACATCGCCTACCAGGATAGCATTGGCGTCTGGACCATCGGCTGGGGCGAGACGACGCTCAACGGTCGGCCTGTCCGAAAGGGCGATTACATCTCTCTCGAGGATGCAGACAAGCGCCTGCAGGTCCGCGTGACGCGAGATTACTACCTGCCGCTCGTCGATGGCGTGAAGGACTTCGTCAAGGCGCCGGACAGCGTCCAGGCGTCGCTCACCTCGGGCGCGTATAATTTCGGGGTCAAGCTGAAGTCGTCGGCCGCTCAGTTCGTCACGAAGCATCAGTACCGGCAAGCCTGCGAGGCCCAGACGGCCTACAATCGGGCGGGGGGCAAGATCTGGAAGGGCCTCGTCAATCGACGTGAAATGGGCGACGCCCAGCGCATCGGGGAGGCCGAGCTTTGCGTCTCGGGGCTGAAGTGATGCTCGGCAACCTCTCGGACATCGTCAAGATCCCGGCCGCCATCATCATCGGCATGATCCTGGCGACTGTGGTCATGTTCTTCACCTACGAAGGTTTGCGCCTCCCGCTGATAGGACAGGTCATCAACGGCCGAGTGCAGGACGAAGTGGATGCCGCGACGAAAGATATGGTCGCCAGCTTCCGCCTGACCGCTGCCTTGGCACAGCTCGACAAAGAGCGCAGAGATCGGGAGACGGCCGATCAACTCCGGGCCGATGCCGACAGCCGGGCGCAGGCAGCCGCAACGGCGCGAGATAGAGCAAAGGCTGACCTCGAAGCGCGCATCAAGGCGGACACGAGCCCTGACGGCGCTGTGTGGACAGAGGAGGACATCCAATGGCGGTCAAAACACTGACGCTCGTCTCGATCGCGCTCCTCGTCGCCGGCTGTCAGTCGGTCACCAAGCAGATCAACGAGGCGGCAACCACCACCGGCCAAACGCAGGCGCACTTCGACTTTCCCGATCTCCCGGACGCCTGCACGGCGAAGGTCGAGCGGGTAATCCCGAAGGTCGGCGAGAAGGTCCGCTGGACGCAGAGCCGGTGGGAGATCACGGCGGATAACCGAGACCAGCTCGCGGCCGACTGCGACGCCTGGGGAAAGCAGGCGAAACAGAAATACGGGGGTGCGCGGTGATGTCAGACACACCTTACGTTGGTCCTGGCATCTGGATCCGCATTCAGCACCGGTTCGGCCCACGCATGACGGAATGGTTTCTGGCCGGACATACCGTTCTTTGGGGCGCGGTCCTGCTTGCCAGCACCGATCTCTTCAATCAGCCGGCGTGGGGCGGGTTTCGGGCAGTATTCAGAAACGAGGACATTCTAGGCTGGGTAATGATGATGCTCGGCATCATGCGCATCGGTGGCCTGATCGTGAACGGAGCGCGGAAGCACGTCACTCCGGTCATCCGGCAGGTATCAGCAGGCATAGGCTGCCTCATCTGGGTCGGCATCACGTATTGCTATGCATCCTCGAATGTCATGAGCACCTGGCTCGCCATCTATCCGCTTTTCGCGGTTGGCGAGCTTGTCAATATCCACCGCGCCGCTCATGACCAAGGGGAAACAAGGAATGGAAAAGCTCTTTGACCTGCCGCCGCTAGCTTTGGTCACTCTTGGCGCTACGCTGGCGGTCATTTTCGCGGCTCGATACCTTGGCCTGATGAACGGCGAGCGCTCTGTTCCTATCAATAGCCCTGCTGCGGCGCAAGTGGCCGCCGTGATTGTAGATTCCACGGCGCTCAACAAGCTGACCAATCAGGCAGCCCGTCTCAACGAGACGTTCGAAGAGATGAATGAACTCGCCCGTGAGCGTATCCGCGTCGATCGGATGGTAGCGACGGAACTTGACCGCATTCGCGAAGAACTCCGCATACAGAGCGAAGTAGCGCGAAGGTCTTCTTGATTAGGCTCAAAAAAACGGGGCTCAAATTGGAAGAAAATGTAATTGGCGGAGATGCTGTTGATACAACTGTAAATCGTGCTATCAGAAAGCGTAAGGAAAGGTGTTGATGCATTTCCTTTGCGTTCGAGGTTGGACAAAAGATGAAACTGAAGACACGGCTTAGGATCTTCCGGAACGCGAAATTTACGCGTCTTCCAAAAGTCACTCGCCTATGGATCGATCCTCCCCAGGCGGAAATTTCCGCCCAGCAGCCCCACTGCAATCTTTCCGACGAATTCCTTCTTCGTGTCTCGAATGCATATCGGCTTGCCCCCAAAGACACGGCGCAACCAGACATCTGGAACGATCTGAGAAGCAAAAGCAACGAAATGAGGTTAGCGCTCGAGAGTGCCGACATAGCTGAGATGCGCCGTCTATTTTCAACTCTTCTGACTGGCACCACGGCGACCGGATACGCTCATACGGTCCATAGCGCTCAATCTGATTGGCAGTGGGGTAGGGAGTACTTCTCAACGCGCTGTCGAGATGCAATCCTGGCGCTGGCGGAGGCTGTAGGAGTCATCGGTGTGGCTTCGACAGAGCAAACCTCATGGGATAAACTCATAGGGCGGCAGAACGGTCTCTTGGAGCCGACTATTGAAGCCATTGAGCATCGCCTTGGTCACTCTCTCGCGCCAGTTGACTTCGGCTCTGCCCCTATCGCTAGAATCGACAATCGCTGGATCAATCCTGATTTCGTCCGTCAAGCGTACGTTCCCTATAGAATCGAACAAATTGGAATAGGAAAAGATGATCCCATTATCGAAATTGGCGGTGGTCTTGGTCATGTCGCCCGGTACGTTATCGTCAGAGGTTACACAGACTATACAATAGTCGATCTCCCGTTTGTGTTGGCGACCCAGGCCGCGTTTCTTGCTTCAGCACTTGGGGAAGCCGCCGTATCTTTGTTTGGGGAAGAGAGGCGGGCAGCATCAATTTCGCTTCATCCCGCAAATATTAGTTTTCCGGATCGGCGTTTCGCCCTCGCCATCAATATGGACTCATTGCCGGAGATGGCCGAAAAGTACGTTTTGTCCTACTTAAGCCAACTTAAGCGTAATGCGATGCTATTTCTTTCTGTAAACCAGGAGGCTGGTAAGCGAGGACAACATATAGTTTCGAATCTAGCCGATAAGACCGAGGGCTTTTGCCGGTTAAGTAGGCACCCTTATTGGATGGAGCAGGGGTACGTTGAAGAGTTATACAAGCTCCAGAATGAGGCGATCGACTAGGAAGGTTTCGATAACACGCGAAGCTGCAGACCGCTGAGGAGCCGTTCCAGGCAGATCTTCGAGAACAGGGAAGACGAAGAAAGGCCAAGCGCCGCGCTGAACTCTTCCGTGCCCGGCCCTCCGATCGAGATTCGCTTGATCGGCTCCCCCGTGACAGAATTCAGTATGCCTCCGCCGCCATATGATCGGTAAGGCGGCGATCTCCCATCCCGGATCTCCCAAGCGCCAGTGCACGACTGTGTGGTTCAGAAGGTGGATTTCGTTGAAGGGCAGGGTGTCGATCATTGCGGGAATATCGGCGCAGTGACCGGCCGGGTCAATCGGTCGGACGCTCGATCCCATTCAGCTCAAGCTGCCGGTGGTACCACTCCTCGACCGCCCGCATAGCCTCCCGACCTTCTCCTACATATCCGCTATGGGGCAATAGCCTCTTCGGAGCGCGGCGGATCGTTCCCCCGGTCCAAAGCCATTGATCTTTCATCGGCCCATTGGTCTGCCGCTGAATCCTCCCAATGCAAACATCTCCGTCATACCCCGACCAGTCGTTATCGGTGGGTATGTCATTCTTGTCGATCTTCGTCCGGCGCCAATGGTAAAGGGGTCGGTAGGGCATGAGATGCCGATATGTGGGGCGCGTCATTCAAAATGCAAAGCAATTCGGTGTAACCTCGCTTCGCCTCACATTTCGCCAAACACTTGGCAATGTGAGCTTCTGGTGCTCCGGCATGGGGCTCAAGCACCCGCAAATTGCATACGCCGTGATTGTAGGCTACGGATGCAGGGGCAGAGAGGGGAGCGCCTTGACTCCGAAACGACCAGACATTCCCAACTTTAGCCCCTTCAATTCCGTGAAGCTGGGTAGTGGCGTCCTCGGGAAAACGGCCCCTGTGATGGTCGCGTTCCTGATCATGATGGCAATTGCAATCTGGCGCATACCGGAAAGTGGCGTGTTTTTTGTCACTGGTCTCGCCGTTCTGGCGGCGGCCTTAGTTGCAGCCTACGTTTTTGTCGCTTTCCGCTACGCGGAGCGAAATCCTGGCGCCGCTGTTCTGGAAGGGCTGCATCTTGTAAAGTATCAACAAAATGAGATCGCTGCGAGCGATCCAAGGATCATCGATATCTCTCCAGAAGGTGCACAAAATTCGCCCCCACCAACAAAAAATACGATCCAAGACGGGTGAGCTGCGATGATTAAGATTTACCTAGTATCTATCCGGTGGATCCAGACTCCCCAAAACGCCGAGATGATTGATAGCATTCTCGGCACGCACGGAGATTGGTTGCGATGGAACGGCTGGACGTGGTTCGTGTCGACATCATTTGCGCCGACGACGCTAAGGACGGCTCTTATGTCTCGTCTACACGTCAACGATAACCTCATCATTTGCGAGGCAACGAAGTCCACCTTGGAAGGCTGGGCGCCTCAGTGGACATGGGACTGGTTCAACGTCAGGTGGGCCAACGACAGCAACCCTCCACCCCCACCGCCACCGCCACCCAAGATCGGATCGCTGTTCTAATCAGAAAGCCTCATCGAATTGGAACGAATTAAAGCGGTCTGCGGCTGCTCGGCTCGCATCTCTCCGCGAGTGTACGTATGTTCCGAGGAAGACTTCGGGACTTTTCCAATCACCGGCATCCATCGCTGTCTTTATGTCCAGGCCCATATCTATCGCGTTGGTCGCAAAGGTATGCCTGCCGCAGAGGTGGCTGGACTTGTAGCTGATCTCCGCCCGCCTACAGACCGCCAGAATGCGTTCATTAACCGAATGCCGGTTGGTGTAACGAAACACTCGGTCGCTGTCGGCCGCGCCCTCTCGCATGTCATGGAGGCGGCGCACGACCTCGTCGGTCAGGTGGCGCAGCGAGTTCGCCCCGGTCTTCGTCTTGACGAGAAGCGCCTTGCGCCCGGCGAGATCGACATCCTTCCATCGTACATTGATTGCCTCGCTAATTCGCGCCGCGGTCTGCGACATGAACAGCACGATCGCGGCGACATGCGGCAGACCGTCCTTGGCGCATTGCCGGATGAAGGAGTGCATCCAGACTGGTGATGCCGGCGTTTTTCGCCTCGGCGGTTCCTCCTTCAGCTTCCTGATGCGAATAAGGCTGCACCAGCCGCGCTCGTAGCCGTGATTGATCACGGCTCGCGCCGGGGTCAGTGCCTGGCGATTTCGCGTAGCGTTGCTCTGCGTCGGGTACAGCGCGGACGCCATCTCCTTCACATCGAACGGGAAGATCGAGGCGAGTGGCCGATTTCCGAAATGCTCGATGATCGGCTGAATGTGCTTTCCGTCGCCGCCGTGCTTGAGATAGCTGGCTGCGGCTTCGGCGAATGTCTTCTCGCTGGTGACGGGCACCGCTGATGAGATGAAAACCTGATGCGTCATGCATCCTCCAAGATATCGTGTTCTTCTTGGCCTCCGGTAACCCGAAGGAGCGAATTCAAAGCCTTGGCCATAAGGGGGCGTTAAATTTGCGACCCCCAAAAGGTGCGGGCGGTTGTGCAAATTCGACAATGAATTCAAAGGGGCATGTAAACGCGGTGCGGGCGCGTAGGCCGTTGAAAACATTGCGATGTTTTACAACGGCATGGGGCACCACTCCTCAGCAAAGCAGCTCTCAGCGCTCTCCTGACCCTACTTGTTCTTCAGCAGCCACATCTTGCCGGCCATGGTGATGCCGTAGACATCCTTGGCGGCGTCGGTGTCGAGGTTGCGGCGTTCGATGAGGCCGGAGTTGCTCAGTTCCACGATGGACTTTGGCGTCACGGACTTGATCTTCTGCGGGCGCTCTTTCCACCGGTCGTTCTTCGCGTAGGTCACGGTGGCATTCTCATGCGTCCACTTGTTGGTGGGCTGAGGATGGAGGTCGCCGTCCTTTGCAAGCTTCAGCGCAGAGATGAGGGCGGGTGTAAGTTCGGTCATAATTGTAAAAGGCCTGTTCTAAGTTTCCGAGGGGGCCTTAGCACACATTTGCGGCAACACCTCAAAAAAGCGGCCGGATTTGCATTTTCTGCATGAATGCGCGGCAGATCCATCACAGCGGCGCCCGCTGGGAGGCCGCCCTGCTAGTGGATCAGCTGCAGCCTGATCTCTTCCTTCGCCGCAAACGACCGGCATTCCGCCAGGTCGTCGCCCACGAAGATCACGTCGCCGTCCTCGTCGAACACGCCCCAGCACGCCTCGTCTTCGAGCAAGACCTCGCGGACATAGCCGAACTCGACGGTATCCTCGGAATAGTAGGTGGCTGACGCAGCAACAGTTCCTAATTCTCGCATGGAAATCTCCAATGAGATGGCATCGACTGTTTTAGTGCGCACTCATATTGCGTCCCGAAACTGGCTTCAGGCTGTTGCAACTTTTGCGGATTATCTGCGGGAAGCGCTGCGGCGCCTCAAATCAAGTGTTTAATTCTGCTCATCCTTCGTTCTAAAGTGGCGCCGCATTCAACACCGAGGGAAAGACGTGCATCAGGAAGCAACCCTTATCGCGACGGTGGCCGTAAGCTTCGTCTTTGCAGCGGTGCTCGGCTATGTGGCGGACAGGCTGCGGCTGCCGCCGCTGGTCGGCTATCTGATGGCCGGCATCCTGATGGGCCCCTTCACGCCGGGCTTCATCGCCGATACCGGGCTTGCAAGCCAGCTCGCGGAAATGGGCGTCATCCTGTTGATGTTCGGCGTGGGCCTGCATTTCTCGGCCGGCGACCTCCTGGCCGTCAAGGGCATCGCCATTCCGGGCGCCGTACTGCAGATCGTCATCGCCACACTGCTTGGCGTTGCGCTCTGCTCCTTCTGGGGCTGGGGGCTCGGCGCCGGTATCGTCTTCGGGCTCAGCCTCTCGGTTGCCAGTACCGTCGTCCTGTTGAAGGCGCTGGAGGAGCGAAATCTCGTCAATTCCGCCAGCGGCCGCGTGGCGATCGGCTGGCTGATCGTCGAAGATCTGGCCATGGTTCTGGCGCTCGTGTTGCTGCCGGCGCTGGCCGAACTGCTCGGCGGCCATGCGAGCGATGCGCTCGCCCATGGCGGCGGCCTGCCGCTGCCCTTGACCATCGGCCTGACGCTGCTCAAGGTCGGCGCCTTCGCGGTCATGGCCGTCGTGCTCGGCCCCAAGGTGGTTCCCTGGCTTTTGACGCTGGTGGCGCGTACCGGTTCGCGCGAACTCTTCACGCTTGCGGTTCTGGCGATCGCGCTGGGCATCGCCTTCGGTTCGGCCGCCATCTTCGGCGTGTCCTTCGCGCTCGGCGCCTTCTTCGCCGGCGTCGTCATGAGCGAGTCCAACCTCAGCCATCGCGCCGCCGCCGATTCCCTGCCGCTGCAGAACGCCTTCTCGGTGCTGTTCTTCGTCTCCGTCGGCATGCTCTTCAATCCAGCGGTTCTGGTGAAGGAGCCGATGGCAGTGTTCTGTGCACTGCTGCTGATCATCGTCGGCAAGGCGATCATTTCCTTCGGCGTCGTGCTTCTCTTGCGCTATCCCGTCGGCATGGGCCTGACGGTCGCTGGCGGCTTGGCGCAGATCGGCGAATTCTCCTTCATCCTCGCCGGTCTCGGTGTTTCGCTCGGCCTGATGCCGCAGGAGGGCCAGGATCTGATCCTTGCCGCCGCCATCCTGTCGATCACCCTCAATCCGCTGGTCTGCTTTGCCGCGGAGGTCGCGCATAAGAAGGTGCACAAGAAATGGCCGCACCTTTACGACGGCTACGGCCGCAAGCGTCTCGACATGCTGGGCCGCGAACTCGAAAAGAACCGGCTTCTCAGCGAAGAGCGCGAGCGCGAACATCAGCTCGAAATGCAGAAACTGGTCGAAACTTTCCCGCTCTTTGCCGAGGTCGATGAACATTCGCAGGAGGAGCTGTTGCTGCTCTTCCGCCCGAAATCGGCTCTGCCGGGCGAACGCGTGGTACGCAAGGGCGACCGCGGCGACGGCATGTATTTCATCTCCTCGGGCGCCGTCGAGGTTCGCGTCAATGGCGGACCGGTGGCGCTTGAGGCGGGATCCTTCTTCGGCGAAATGGCGCTTCTCTCCGGCGGGCGCCGCACGGCCGATGTCATCGCTATCGATTTCTGCCAGTTCCTGGTTCTTGAGCGGCGCGACTTCAACATGTTCTCGGCCCGCCACCCGGCGCTGAGGGCTGCCGTCAGCGAAATGGCGCGCGAGCGCACGGAGATGAACGTGATGCGCGCCAAGCGCGCCAAACAGGCCGAACAACACGAGCCCTCGACGGAAAGCTGACGGCGCGAGATCACGAAAAATTTCCACGCCGGCGCCGCTATCATTGCCATAGTCGGCATTTACAGCGCCGGACCGGCCCCCTAATGCTTTTGCACCGCAGCACGAAAGGAATGGAATGCTCCGCAGACTTTACGACTGGACCATGTCTCTCGCCGCCCGCAAGTCGGCCGAAGTCTGGCTCGCCGTTATCGCCTTCGTCGAAAGCTCCGTCTTTCTCGTTCCGGCCGATGTGCTCTATCTGCCGATGGCCCTTGCCAAGCCCGAGCGCGCCTATCGCTACGCGCTGGTCGCGACTGTCGCCTCCGTTCTCGGCGGCATCGCCGGCTGGGCACTCGGCTACTACGCCTATGATGCGATCGCCCGCCCCGTTCTGGAATTCTACGGCAAGCTCGATGCCTTCGAGCAGCTGAGGGTCTATATCCACGACGAGTGGGAAATCCTGCTGCTGCTTCTGGTAACCTCGGGTCTCGCGCATCTGCCGCCGATCAAGGTGGTCACCATTCTCGCCGGCGTCATCCACATGAACCTCGGCTTCTTCGTCATCTCGGCGATCATTGCCCGCGGCGCGCGCTTCTTCTTCCTCGCCTGGCTGCTGCGCCGCTATGGCGAGCCGATCCGCGATTTCATCGAGAAACGCCTCGGCCAGCTGGCGGCGATTGCCGCAGTCGTGCTGATCGCGCTCGGCGTCGCCTACAAGTTAATTGCCCACTGAGCCCAACTCGCGGAGTTCCGCCATGACTGCCATTGCCTCGCCCCTCACCCGTCCAGTCCTCGTTTATTCGCTGGTCCTGGCTGTCGCCATGGCTGCCGTCGTCGGCACCGCGCTCGGTTTCCAGTATATCGGCGGCTACATTCCCTGCGAGCTCTGCCTGATGCAGCGCCAGCCCTACTATTATGCCATTCCGATCGCCCTGCTCGGTGCTGTCGGTTCGCTTTTCCGTTTGCCCAACTGGATGTGCCGCGCGCTACTTCTCGCCGCCGGCATGCTGATGGTCGTCGGCGCCGGCATGGGCGTCTATCACTCCGGCGTCGAATGGCACTTCTGGGCTGGCCCGACCGCCTGCTCGACCACGGCCGGCAGCATGACCGAGAATGCCGGCGACCTCCTGACGGAGCTCAACACCATCAAGGGTCCGTCCTGCACCGACGCAGCGCTGCGCGTGCTCGGCCTGTCCTTTGCGGGCTGGAACGTGATTGCAAGCCTCGTGCTCGCGGCCTTCGCCTTTATCGGCGTCCGCAAGTCGGCCTGAATATGGCTACAGCCGTCAGGGCTGCAGTTCGCTATCCCAGTAGAGATAGTCGAGCCAGCTGTCGTGCAGATAGTTCGGCGGAAAGAGCCGGCCGTTATTGTGCAGGTCCTGCACTGTCGGCTGATACGGCTTTTGATGCGGGAACATGCCTGCCTGCTTCGGTAGCTTGCTGCCCTTCCTGAGATTGCAGGGGGAGCAGGCCGCCACGACATTCTCCCAGGTCGTCTCGCCGCCATGAGCGCGCGGGATGACGTGGTCGAAGGTCAGGTCGTTGTGATCGCCGCAATACTGGCACTCGAACTTGTCGCGAAGGAACACGTTGAAGCGCGTGAAGGCGGGATTACGGGACGGCTGAACGTAGGTCTTGAGGCAAACGACACTGGGAAGCCGCATCGAAAAGCTCGGAGAAGACACCGAGTGTTCGTACTCTGCGATGATATTCACACGGTCAAGGAAGACCGCCTTGATCGCGTCCTGCCAGGACCAGAGCGACAAGGGATAATAACTCAAAGGCCTGTAGTCAGCGTTCAGGACGAGCGCCGGCAGGGCCTGGGGGGAGACTGCAATCGTCAAGGGACTCTCCTGATCGATTCGGCATCTGCATCCTTATATTAGGCCGGTTGTGACAGCCTTGTGAAGTCCAATAAATTCAGTCAATAACGGCAATTCGATGAGTGTTGCAGATCAGGCGACCGGCACGAGGCCGCGGCCGAGTTTCTGGGCATAGTAAGCCCAGAAAAGCCTTGCGGCGACGGACCTCCAGGGCGACCACGCTTCCGCCATCGCAGCCAGCGCTTTCGCCTGTGGCCGTTGAGCGAGACCGAATGCCGCGGCCACGGCATTCTGCAGCGCCACATCGCCGGACGGAAAAATATCCGCATGGCCGCAGCAGAACATCAGATAGACCTCCGCCGTCCAGGGGCCGACACCCTTCAGCGTTGTCAGTGCATGCAACGCCTCGCCCGGCGGCAGTACCGAAAGTGCTGTGAGATCGAGGTGCCCGGCGGCGACGGCGGTGGCGATCCCCGAAAGGGTCGTGGCCTTGGCCCGGGAGAGCCCGAACTCCCGCCACGCCTCGTCATGCAACATCACATAGCTCTCGGCGGTCAGCTCGCCATCGGCAGGCAGCATCCGCCGCCAGATCGCCTCGGCGCTCGCCCGCGACACCATCTGCGAGACGATGATATGCGCCAGTCCGGCAAATCCCGGCTCGCGCAGCCGCAGAGGCAGCGGTCCGGCATCGGCGGCGACGACGGAAAGGCGCGGGTCGAGGCGCAGCAATTCCGACAGTCCCTGCTCGACATCGCCTTCGTTTCGAATGATCTGCACGTCGCCTCGCGGTGGTTTCGAATCCGTGGCAGAAGAAAGCATGACAACGACTCAGCGTCAAAAGCCCGTCTTCCGTTTTGCCCCAAGCCCGAACGGGCCGCTGCATCTCGGCCACGCGCTGTCCGCCTTCATCAATCAGGACATGGCGAAGGCTTCGGGCGGCCGTTTGCTGCTGCGCATAGAAGACATCGACCTGACGCGTTGCACACCCGATTTCGAGACCGGCATCTATCGGGATATGGACTGGCTTGAAATCGACTGGGAAAAACCGGCCCGCCGCCAGTCGGAACATTTCGGCGAGTACCAGGCAGCGCTTCAAAAGCTGATCGACCACGGCCTCGTCTATCCGTCCTTCATGACCCGCGGCGAGGTGAAGGCCGAGGTTACGGCATTCGAGGCCAATGGCGGCAGCTGGCCACGCGATCCCGACGGCTCGCCGCATTATCCCCCACGGGACCGGGGACTGACGCAGGACGAGCGCGAGGAACGGCTGAGATCAGGCGCCAAACATGCCTGGCGCCTCGATACAAGGCGTGCGCTCGATGAGGTTGGCGCCAAGCTCGATTGGACAGAAACCGGCGATGGCGAGACCGGCACGATCAAGGCCGATCCGGCGGCATGGGGAGACGTGATCCTGTCGCGCTCAGATGCGCCTTCGAGCTACCACCTGTCGGTCGTCCTCGACGACGCCCTGCAAGGCGTCACGCATGTCGTGCGCGGCATGGACCTTTTCCACGCGACCTCGGTCCACCGGCTATTGCAGTCCCTGCTCGGGCTTCCCGCACCGATCTACCATCACCACCGGCTGATCACCGATGCTTCAGGCCGCAAGCTGTCCAAGAGCGAGGGCGATACCGGGCTGGCGGAACTGCCCAAGGGGCTCTCAGTGGCCGGCGTCAGGCAGCTTGTCGGTCTCTGAGCGCTTGTGGCCGTTGCCGCTCAGGAAGTTGCGCTTGAAGATCGCCCGTACCCGGAATTTCAAAAGCGCCGCATTGAGCTCCGCCCCGATGATGAAGATCACGCCGACCATATAGAGGAAGATCAGTACCACCATGACGGAGGCCAGACCCGCATAGGTCGCGGTGTAGTTGGCGAAGGTGGCGAGGTAATAGGCAAAGATCAGCGCCCCCGCGAGCCAGAGCAAGAGCGTCAGCAGCACCCCGGGGATGACATCGAAAACCTTCCGGCGCCCTGCCGGAAGCCAGAGATGGACGACAAGCAACCCCAGCGTCAGCATGACCAGCGTTCCGTAGATACGCCAGCTGAAGACGATCTCCAGCGTATCGACGATGACAGGCAGCCACTGGCGGATCGTATCCGGCACCCACTCGAACGTATCGTTGTGCAGCAACCATTCGCGGGCATAGTTCAGCCCGACCGGAACGGCGACCAGCAGAATGCTGATCGCGGCGAAGATGATCACCGCAACCAGCACATATCCAAGGCTGGCGAGGCGGGTGAAATACCAGGGCCGCGTCTCCTGAACCCGGTAGGCGCGGTTGAGCGAAATGCGCAAAGCCTCGACGCCGTTGGAGGCGAAATAGGCCGCCGCCAGCACCGAGATCGTCAGCAGTCCACCGCGCGGGATGGTCAGAACCTGCACGACCTGATCAGCCAGCGGTTTGGCGATCGCTTCCGGCCAGGTATCGAAGATGATGTGGATCGCCGTCATCGAAAACTGATCGGCGCCGAGGAAGTTCGCAAGCGCCGTTCCGAAGATCAGGAAGGGAAGACCGCAAGCAGCGTCGACAGCGCCACGTGGCTCGCCATGGCGAAGCCGTCGTCCTCGATGAGATGGCAGATCGCGTCATAGACCACCTCATAGAGCGTGCGCATGATCTTCGGCATTCCATCTCCGGCTCTGACGATTGTAACCTCGGTGCGAATATGGGAAACGAGTCCCAGTTTGTACAGGAATCATTGAATGGCTGAACCGCGCACAATCATCGTTACCGGATGCTCGTCCGGTATCGGTGCCCATTGCGCACGCGCCCTCAAGGCCGATGGCTGGAGGGTCTTCGCCACTGTACGGAAACAGGAAGATCTCGGATCGCTTGAGGCCGATGGCATCGAAGCCTTCCGCATGGATTATGCCAATGGCGATTCCATCGCCGATTTCATGCGTGAGGTGGAAGCGCTCTCGGGCGGGCGGATCGACGCGCTCTTCAACAACGGCGCCTACGGCCAGCCGGGCGCCGTCGAAGACCTGACGACCGACGTGCTGCGCGAACAGTTCGAGACGAATTTCTTCGGCTGGCACGACCTGACGCGCCGGGTGCTGCCGCTGATGCGCAGGCACGGAAGCGGCCGGATCGTCCAGTGCTCTTCCATCCTCGGCGTCGTGCCCTATCGTTACCGGGGAGCCTATACCGCATCGAAGTTCGCGCTCGAAGGTCTGAGCGTCACCCTCAGGATGGAACTGCGGGGCAGCGGCATCCATGTGAGCCTCATCGAACCGGGGCCGATCGCCTCTCGCTTCACGGCCAACGCGCTCGCCAAGATCAACGAACACATCGATGTGCGCGGCTCCGTGCATGCGGCAGATTATCGCCGCCAGCTCGCCCGCCTTGACGGCAGCGGTCCGGTCAGCCGACATAAACTACAACCGGATGCGGTTTATGCGGTGCTGAAACACGCATTGAACTCGAAAAATCCGAAGCCACATTATCCTGTAACGGTTCCGGCAAAGCAGGGCATGATGCTGAAGAGGCTGCTGCCTGCAGATCTCTTCTACCGCCTGATGCGCTGGACCGACTGACCAAGAAAGCCGAATGCCATGTCCACGGCCACTTACATTCTCGCCATCATCGTCATGGGCCTCGTCGCCCTGGTGCTGATCCGCGGCCTCTTCAACATGATGAAGGGTGGCGATTCCAATCTGTCGAACAAGCTCATGCAGCTGCGCGTGCTCTTGCAGGCGATCGCCGTCATCCTGATCATGCTGACACTGTGGCTGACCGGCGGCGGCCGCCCGACCTGACGCACTGACAACCGGGGGATCGATTGGTCAAGCTCAACAAGATCTACACCAAGACAGGCGACGACGGCACGACGGCACTGGTTTCCGGCCCGCGGCGACAGAAGCACGATCTGCGCGTCGAGGCCTATGGCACGATCGACGAGACCAATTCGGCGATCGGCATCGTCAGACTGCATACGGCGGACCTGCCTGATCTCGACCGGATGCTGATGATCATCCAGAACGACCTCTTCGATCTCGGCGCCGATCTCGCAACGCCCGATACCGGCAAGCCACTCGACTACGAGCCGCTGCGCATCGTCGCCGCGCAGGTGACGCGCCTGGAAGGCGATATCGACACGCTGAATGCCGATCTCGAGCCGCTGAAATCCTTCGTGCTCCCGGCCGGCTCCCCGGCATCAGCGCATCTCCACCTCGCACGCACTATCTCCCGGCGGGCCGAGCGTCTGATGGTGGCGCTGTCGCGCACCGAAGGCGAGATCGTCGGCGCCGAGGCGCTGAAATATGTGAACCGCCTCTCGGATTTCCTCTTCGTCGCCGCCCGTCATGCCAATGACCGGGGCCGCGCGGATGTGCTTTGGGTTCCCGGAAAAAACAGATAGGGTCCGGCATCGACATAGCCGGGGGCGGCCTTCCATGTTCATTCCGTTGCATGATGCCAACACGCTGAAGCACATCAAGGTTCAGTGGGTGACGCTTGGACTGATTGCCGCCAATGTCGCGATATGGCTGTTTACCGGATTTGCAGCACCCGATCTCGCCAAGGCGGCGACCGTCGGGCTCGGCTATATCCCCGCCGTCGCCTTCGACCATGCGATCCTGCCGCCGGAACTGGAGCTCGTCCCCGAGCCGCTGACCTATATCAGCTACGCCTTTCTGCATGGCAGCTTCTGGCATATCGCAGGAAACATGATCTTCCTCTGGGTCTTCGGCGATAATGTCGAGGATGCGATGGGACACATCCGCTTCCTGGTCTTCTATCTTGCCTGCGCCGCATTCGGCGCGCTTTGCCACGGCCTGCTGGCAACGGAGTCCCAGGCGCCGCTGATCGGCGCGTCCGGCGCCATATCCGGCGTTGTCGCAGCCTATGTCGTTCTGCACCCGCGGGTGAAGGTCTGGGTTCTCGTCTTCTTCCGCGTGCCCCTGCCTCTCCCGGCCTTCATTCCGCTATTGCTCTGGATCGGCCAGCAGTTCTTCATGCTGGTCATCAATCGCGACGGCGATGTCTCCTGGGGCGCGCATGTCGGCGGCATCATCGCCGGCGCCATCCTCATCGTCTTCTTCCGGCGGCGCGGCGTTCCGCTTTTCGACCGGGAGATCGTCACGCCCCGCGCCGTTCGCAGCACGCCGGCAATCCGGCGCACGGTGGCGACCGAAGATGGCACCTCCTGAGCCCACAGCCACAATATTGACGTTCACGTAAACGTAATATATTTCCCTTCTCCAATTTGTCTGTCTGCGACTGGCAAGCGTTGTGTTTGGAGGAAAAACGCGTATCCATGTCGCCATTCGACAATCGGAGCAGCGCCGAAGCGCGCATTTTCTTGGCGAAAGAGTTGAAGGAAGGACCCCATGAAAATTCTCGTCCCAGTGAAGCGGGTGGTTGATTACAACGTTAAGATCCGCGTCAAGCCTGACGGTACGGGTGTTGAGCTCGCCAACGTCAAGATGTCGATGAACCCGTTCGATGAGATCTCGGTGGAAGAGGCTCTGCGCCTGAAGGAAGCCGGCAAGGCCGAGGAAGTGGTCGTCGTCTCGATCGGTCCGGCCAAGGCCGAGGAAACGCTGCGCACCGCGCTCGCCATGGGCGCCGACCGCGCCGTTCTCGTCGAGACCGACGATGCTGTCGAGCCGCTCGCTGTTGCCAAGATCCTGAAGGGCGTCGCCGACGCTGAACAGCCCGGCCTCATCATCGTCGGCAAGCAGGCGATCGATGACGACTCGAACCAGACCGGCCAGATGCTCGCCGCCCTCCTCGGCACAGCCCAGGCAACCTTCGCCTCGAAGATCGAGATCGGTGACGGCAAAGCAACCGTGACCCGCGAAGTCGATGGCGGCCTGCAGACGATCGACGTCAAGCTCCCGGCTGTCGTCACCACCGACCTTCGCCTCAACGAGCCGCGCTATGCCTCGCTGCCGAACATCATGAAGGCGAAGAAGAAGCCGCTCGACAAGAAGAGCCCGGCTGATTTCGGCGTCTCCACCGAGCCGCGCCTCAAGGTGCTGAAGACCGAAGAACCGTCCGGCCGCAAGGCAGGCGTCAAGGTCAAGTCGGTCGCCGAGCTCGTCGAAAAGCTTAAAGTCGAAGCTGGCGTCCTCTAAGGTTCGAGAAAGGATTTACCACCATGGCCATTCTTCTTCTGGCTGACCACGACAACGCAACCCTTTCCGACCAGACCGGCAAGGCACTGACGGCCGCTTCCAAGATAGGCGGCGACGTCCATGTGCTGGTCGCCGGCAAGGGCGCCAAGGCTGCTGCCGATGCGGCTGCCAAGCTCGCAGGCGTCTCCAAGGTTCTGCTCGCCGAAAGCGACGAGCTCGCCAACAATCTGGCCGAGCCGCTCTCCGACCTGATCGTCTCGCTGGCCGGCAGCTACGACACGATCATCGCGGCTGCGACCTCGACCGGCAAGAACGTGCTGCCGCGCGTTGCCGCCCTGCTCGATGTCGCGCAGATCTCCGAGATCATCGAAGTCGTCTCCGCCGACACCTTCAAGCGCCCGATCTATGCCGGCAACGCGATCCAGACGGTTCAGGCAACCGACGCCAAGAAGGTCATCACGGTGCGCACCGCTTCCTTCGCTGCTGCGGCAGAAGGCGGCTCGGCTTCGGTCGATGCCATCCCGGCCGTTTCCGATCCGGGTCTGTCGACCTTCGTCAAGGACGCACTCTCGGCCTCCGACCGTCCGGAACTGACCTCCGCCAAGATCATCATCTCAGGCGGCCGCGCGCTCGGTTCTGCCGAGAAGTTCCAGGAAGTCATCCTGCCGGTTGCCGACAAGCTCGGTGCCGCCGTCGGCGCCTCGCGCGCTGCCGTCGACGCAGGCTACGCCCCGAACGACTGGCAGGTCGGACAGACCGGCAAGGTCGTCGCTCCGCAGCTCTACATCGCCTGCGGCATCTCGGGTGCGATCCAGCATCTCGCCGGCATGAAGGATTCGAAGGTCATCGTCGCCATCAACAAGGACGAGGAAGCCCCGATCTTCCAGGTCGCCGACTACGGCCTCGTCGGCGATCTCTTCGACATCCTGCCAGAGCTGCAGAAAGCTCTCTGAGCGGGCAGGTTGCCGGTTTTTCGCACTTGCGAATGACTGGAAAATTATCTTTTATGGCGCTACTACTGCTGCCGGGCGATCCATTTGCCCGGCAATTTCATTAGAAAATACGGCAGCGCTTTCGGGGGTGACTGCTGCGGGGGTTTGGAGATGAGCGCGGTGTTGAAGACGATCGGTATTGTCGGTGCGGGCCAGATGGGTTGCGGCATCGCGCATGTTTCGGCTGCCGCAGGCTACAAGGTCCATATCTACGACCTCAGCCAGGAGCGCATCGAATCGGGCCTGGCAACCATCAACGGAAACCTGGCTCGTCAGGTAACCAGCGGCAAGATGACCGACGAGGAGCGCAAGGCGGTCCTTGCACTGATTTCCGGCTCCGCCAATCTCAACGACCTCGCCCCTTCCGATCTCGTCATCGAGGCTGCAACCGAGGAAGAGGCAGTCAAGCGCAAGATTTACGCGCAGGTCTGTCCTGTCCTGAAGCCGGAAGCGCTTCTTGCTACCAACACCTCGTCGCTGTCGATCACCCGCCTTGCATCGGCGACCGACCGCCCCGAGCATTTCATGGGCATCCATTTCATGAACCCTGTTCCGGTCATGAAGCTCGTGGAGCTGGTGCGTGGCATCGCCACCGACGAGACGACTTTTGCGACCGCCAAGGCCTTCGTGGCCTCGCTCGAAAAGACAGTCACCGTCGCCGAAGACTTCCCGGCCTTCATCGTCAACCGCATCCTGCTGCCGATGATCAACGAAGCGATCTATACGCTTTACGAAGGCGTCGGCACCGTCGACGCGATCGACACCGCCATGAAGCTCGGCGCCAATCATCCGATGGGCCCGCTGCAGCTTGCCGATTTCATCGGCCTCGACACCTGCCTGTCGATCATGCAGGTCCTGCATGACGGCCTGGCGGATTCGAAATACCGCCCCTGCCCGCTGCTGGTGAAATATGTCGAAGCCGGCTGGCTCGGCCGCAAGTCCGGCCGCGGCTTCTACGATTACCGCGGCGAGGTTCCGGTTCCGACCCGCTGACCGGCCTTACAGGCCGATCGCGCCCTTGATCAGCGCTTTCGCATCCTCGCTGTCCCAGGCAGCCGGACCGTTCATCGCCGAGATCAGGCATCCCTTGTCGTCGAGCAGCAGCGTGACCGGCAGCCCGAAGGCCAGGCCTTCCTTCTTCAGATTGTTGAACACGCCGATCGTGTTGTCGCGATAGAGCTTCAGGGAATCGACGCCGGTTTCGCTGAGAAACGCCTTCGGCTTCTCGTCATCGCCCGTATCGATATTGACGGCGACGACCTGGAACTTGTCGCTACCCATATCCTTCTCCAGCGCATTCAGCGCCGGCATCTCTTCGCGGCAGGGCACGCACCATGTGGCCCAGAGATTGAGAAGCACGGTCTTGCCGGCAAAACTGTCGAGCGTCACCGGCTTGTTGTCGGCATCGTTGAAGGCAACCGTTGTCAGCTTGCGCGGCTCGTTGGCGGCAACCATGGCGGCAACCTGCCCCTTGGCGAGGGGCGTAATCTTCTGCGCCAGATCCTTCGCAGCAGCGCATTGGCCGGACGCCGTTTCGCCGCCGCCATTGCCAGACCCCGTCTCCTTAATGTAAACCGCTGCCGCACCGGCAATTATGCCTGCAACGGCGGCTATCGAGATCAGTTTCAGGGATGGCAGCCCAAGCGGCTTTCTTGTCGTCATTTCATTCTCCAGGACATGCATCCTCAAGGCAGGCAGCTTCGATGGCCGACGGCAACACGGACACCAAATCCTCCAACCAGATGTGGGGCGGGCGTTTCGCTTCTGGCCCCGATGCGATCATGGAGGAGATAAATGCCTCGATCGGTTTCGACAAGAAGCTATTCGCTCAGGATATCCGCGGGTCGATCGCCCACGCGACGATGCTTGCCCATCAGGGCATCATTTCCGGCGACGATAAGGACAAGATCGTTCACGGGCTAAACACGATCCTGTCAGAAATCGAAAGCGGCAATTTCGAATTTTCGCGTCAGCTCGAAGACATTCACATGAATGTCGAGGCGCGCCTCGCAACGCTGATCGGCCCCGCTGCCGGCCGCCTGCACACCGCTCGCTCGCGCAACGACCAGGTGGCGCTCGACTTCCGCCTCTGGGTGAAGGAAGAGCTGCAGAAGACCGAGGCGATGCTGACGAGCCTGATCGCCGCCTTCCTCGACCGCGCCGAAGAGCACGCCGAAAGCGTCATGCCGGGCTTTACCCATCTGCAGACCGCTCAGCCCGTCACCTTCGGCCATCATTGCATGGCCTATGTCGAAATGTTCGGCCGCGACCGTTCGCGCGTGCGCCACGCCATCGAGCATCTCGACGAAAGCCCGATCGGTGCTGCTGCCCTTGCTGGCACGGGCTACCCGATCGACCGCCACATGACCGCGAAGGCCCTCGGCTTCCGCGAGCCGACCCGCAACTCGATCGACACCGTCTCCGACCGTGACTTCGCCATCGAATTCCTGTCGATCGCCGCGATCTGCGGCATGCACCTGTCGCGCCTTGCCGAAGAAATCGTCATCTGGTCGACGCCGCAGTTCGGCTTCGTGCGCCTGTCCGACGCCTTCTCGACCGGCTCCTCGATCATGCCGCAGAAGAAGAACCCTGACGCTGCCGAGCTCGTGCGCGCCAAGACCGGCCGCATCAACGGCTCGCTGGTCGCGCTGCTGACGATCATGAAGGGCCTGCCGCTCGCTTATTCGAAGGACATGCAGGAAGACAAGGAACAGGTCTTCGACGCCGCCGAAAGCCTGGAACTGGCAATTGCCGCGATGACCGGCATGGTCCGCGACATGACCATCAACACCGCGCGCATGAAGGCGGCGGCCGGTTCCGGTTACTCGACCGCCACCGATCTGGCCGACTGGCTGGTGCGCGAAGCCGGCCTTCCCTTCCGCGACGCCCACCACGTTACCGGCCGCGCTGTCGCGCTTGCCGAAAGCAAGGGCTGCGATCTGGCGGAGCTTCCGCTCGCCGACCTGCAGGCGATCAACTCCGCCATCACCGACGCCGTCTACAGCGTCCTGACGGTGGAAGCATCGGTGGCCAGCCGCAAGAGCTTCGGCGGCACGGCGCCCTCGGAAGTGCGCAAGCAGATCGCCTACTGGCGCGGCCGCAACTGAGTTCCGGCCGCCGCTATCAGCGCAACAATCAGGGTGCACAAGCTGGATAAACTTCGCTATGAAGGTGTCCAACAGCGCCGCTCCAAGAGGAATCCCATGCAGACCAGCTTGCCGCACCTCATCCGCCTGACGGTCGTTTTCGCCGTCATCGGCCTTGCCGTTGCCGGATGCGGTCGCAAAGGTGATCTCGATCCGCCGAGCGCGATGGCAACGAAGGGTGGCGATTCCTCCAAGCCGACGAAACAGCCGGGTGTCGCAGACAAGCCTTTCCTTCTCGATCCCCTGCTCTGATAGGCTAAAGCCGTGAACCATTTCGAGTACCGCGACGGCATCCTCTACGCCGAGAACGTTCCCGTTCCCGACATCGCCAAGGCCGTTGGCACCCCCTTCTACTGCTATTCCACCGCGACGCTGGAGCGCCACTACCGCGTCTTCGCCGAAGCCTTCAACGATGTCGACTCCATGGTCTGCTACGCCATGAAGGCGAACTCGAACCAGGCGGTGCTGAAGACCCTCGGCAAGCTCGGCGCCGGTATCGACGTCGTTTCCGAAGGCGAGCTGCGCCGCGCGCTCGCCACCGGCATCCCGGCAAACCGCATCATGTTCTCCGGCGTCGGCAAGACGCCGCACGAGATGGATTTCGCGCTCGAAGCCGGCATCTACTGCTTCAACGTCGAGTCCGAACCGGAACTCGAGATCCTCAACCAGCGCGCCGTCAAGGCAGGCAAGAAGGCTCCCGTTTCTTTCCGCATCAATCCTGATGTCGATGCCAAGACGCATTCGAAGATCTCGACCGGCAAGAAGGAAAACAAGTTCGGCATTTCCTGGGAACGCGCCCGCGCCGTCTATGCGCGCGCCGCCACCCTGCCGGGCATCGAGGTTACCGGCATCGATATGCATATCGGCAGCCAGATCACCGAGCTGCAGCCCTTCGACGACGCCTTCAAGCTGTTGCGCGATCTCGTCGATACGCTGCGCGGCGATGGCCACGACATCCATCACGTCGATATCGGCGGCGGCCTCGGCATCCCCTACAAGGACGACAACAACCCGCCGCCGCTGCCCGACGCCTATGCGGCGATCGTCAAGAACCAGCTGCGCAGCCTCAACTGCAAGATCGTGACCGAGCCCGGCCGCCTCATCGTCGGCAATGCCGGTATCCTGGTGACCGAAGTCCTCTATGTGAAGGATGGCGGCGAGAAGACCTTCGTCATCGTCGATGGCGCGATGAACGATCTGATCCGCCCGACGCTTTACGAAGCCTATCACGAGATCAAGCCTGTGGTGATTTCGGCCGCCAACGCTCCGCGCATCAAGGCCGATATCGTCGGCCCGGTCTGCGAGACCGGCGACTACCTGGCGCTCGACCGCGAAATGGCGATGCCGAAGCCCGGCGACCTCTTCGCCGTGATGTCCGGCGGCGCCTATGGCGCGGTCCAGGCGGGCACCTATAACAGTCGCCTGCTGGTGCCCGAAGTCCTCGTCAAGGGCTCCGAGTTCCATGTCATCCGGCCGCGACGGACCTACGAGGAGCTGATCGGCCTCGATTCCGTCCCGGCTTGGCTCGACTGACGGAAGCATCACTTTTTGGCGACTGGGCGTGAAAAACCGGCATTAGCAGCCGGTCGCCCTCGCCTTCGCCACAAAGAGTGTTATCCTTTCAGCATGCGAGCGAATTGCTGAGCAATCGCCGGAAGCGCCCACTGTTACTCTAACACGCCATGGCGGAGACCGGATTGAAGAAGAGCCCAGGCAGGCAGGGACATGGTGCATTTGCCATCAGGCCATCTCTTGCGAGGCTGGTTGCGGTAAAGCGGCTCTTCGCGCGTGTCGTCCTCCTTTCCGAGCAAATCTTGCCGCCGCTGGTGCCGGTTCTTTCGGTCATCGCGCTTTATCTGGCCGCCTCCTGGTTCGGCCTTTTCCGCAGCGTCCCCGATATCGCGCGCATTCTGCTGCTGATCGCCTTCGCCGGAG
The DNA here is from genome assembly GCF_016864575.1 of Rhizobium sp. BG4. Classification (NCBI taxonomy): domain Bacteria; kingdom Pseudomonadati; phylum Pseudomonadota; class Alphaproteobacteria; order Hyphomicrobiales; family Rhizobiaceae; genus Rhizobium; species Rhizobium sp. BG4. The sequence goes on along the minus strand of NZ_CP044125.1, from coordinate 2,181,780 downwards.
CGCTGATTGCCGCACTAATCCCGTTCCGCCGCCTGCGCTGGCCGGGTACGGCGGAAGCCGACCGCCTTCTCGAAGAGCGCAACGGCCTGCCGCACCAGCCGGTCACCGTGCAGGAAGACGAACCGGCCTTCGACACACCCTTCGCCCGTGCCCTTTGGCGCGAACACCAGACGCGCATGGCCGAGAAGATCGCGGCACTCGATGCCGGTTTCCCCCGCCCCGATATCGCCAAACACGACCGCTTTGCCCTTCGCGCCATTCCGGCGCTGCTCGTCGTCATGGGCTTCGGCTATTCGCTGTCGACCAATGGCGGCTCGATCGCCGACGCCTTCCAGCCACCGGTCGAGCAGGGGGAAAGCAATCCGGCCGTGCGCATCGACGCTTGGGTCACGCCACCCTCCTATACCGGCCGTGCGCCCGTCTACCTCACGGCAACAGGCACCGAACAGGCGCCCATCAACGTCCCGCAATTCTCCAACCTGACGGTGCGCGTCAGCGGCGGCCAGGCCGACGAGAAGGTCGTCTTCAAAAAGGAGAACGGCGAGGCGAAAGAGATTGCCGCTGAAAAGCAGGCAAGCCAGCAGCCGCTTGGCGCGCCGCAGCAACCCCAACAGCCGCAGCCACAGCAGATGGCAGCCGGCGAAACACCCGTTCCCGCAGCGCAGACGCACCTGATGAAGCTTGAGGAAAACGGCGCGCTGCAGGTGAATGGCCGAAACTGGACCTTCAACGTCATCCCCGACAAGGCACCCGAGATCGCCTTCGACGGCATCCCGAAGGCAACCGTCAACGGCGCGCTGGAGATCAAGTTCACCGCCAAGGACGATTACGGCATCCAGGAAGCCCATGCCGAAATCCTGCCGGTCGAGACCGATCCGTCAGCCAAGCCGCTCTACCCGCTTCCCGATTTCCGCCTTGAGATTCCGCGCCGTAATGCGCGCGACGCAAAGGGCGTCAGCAGCAAGAACCTGACCGAGCATCCGCTCGCCGGCAAGCGAGTCCGCGTTACGCTCGTTGCCAAGGATGGCGCCGGCCAGATCGGCCGCAGCCCGCCGCACGAAATGACGTTGCCTGCCCGTCCGTTCAACGAGCCGCTGGCCGCAGCTGTTGCCGAGGAGCGCCAGGTCTTCGCGCTCGATACCCGCAAGATGCCCGAGGCGATCGCGCTGAACGAGGCGCTGACGATCCGCCCCGAAGAGACGATCCCGAAGCTCACCAATTACCTGCTGATCGAATCCGCATTGGCGCGTATGAAGCTCGCCAGGACCGACGAACAGCTGAAGGACACCGCCGACTATCTCTGGGACATCGCCCTCGGCATCGAGGATGGCGACCTTTCGCAGGCGGAGCGTAACCTGCGCAACGCCCAGCAGAACCTCGCCGACGCCTTGCAGCGCAATGCGCCCGACGCCGAGATCAAGAAGCTGATGGACGAGCTTCGCAAGGCGATGAACGACTACATGAAGGAGCTCGCTCAGCGCATGCAGAATGCGCCGATGACGCAGCCCAACCAGAATGCGCAGATGCTGCGGCAGCAGGATCTGGAGCGCATGATGGACCAGATCGAAAACCTTGCCCGCTCCGGCAACCGCGATGCGGCCCAGCAGATGCTGTCCGAACTGCAGCGGATGATGAATAACCTGCAGGCAGGCAGGCCGCAGCAGGGCCAGCAGCAGCAGGGCGACAACAGCCAGATGCGCCAGCAGATGGACAAGCTCGGCAAGATCCTGCGCGATCAGCAGCAGCTGATGGAACAGACCTTCAAGCTCGATCAGCAGCTGCGCGACCGCATGCAGCGCGGCGACCCAGACATGGGCATGAACGATCCGCTGCTGGACAACATGATGCCCGGCCAGGACGGCGAGCAGCAGGATCAGGGCCAGCAGCAACAGCAGGGCCAGAACGGTCAGCAGGGCGACCAGCAGTCGAATGAGATGACCGAGCAGCAGCTGCGTGACGCGCTGAAAAAGCTGCGCGAGCAGCAGGACGCACTCGGCAAGCAGCTCGGCGAGCTGCAGAAGGGTCTCGGCGACATGGGCATGAAGCCCGGCCCGGGCTTCGGCCAGGCGCAGCGCGAGATGGAAGGCGCCGGACGCGAACTCGGCCAGGGCCGCGGCGATACCGCCGTCCAGGGCCAGGGCCGCGCGCTGGAAGCGCTGCGCCAGGGCGCCCGCGACATGATGAGCCAGATGATGCAGGCGCAACAGGGCCAGCAGGGTCAACAGGGACCGAACGGCCAGGTTGGCCAGGGTGACCAGAACGGCCGCGATCCGCTCGGTCGTCCGCGCCGAGCCGACGGCCCCGATTTCGGCGACACCGTCAAGGTACCCGACGAGATCGACGTCCAGCGCGCCCGCGAGATTCTCGATGCCATCCGCGAGAAGCTCGGCAACAACCCGCCGCAGGAAATGGAGCGGCGTTATCTGGAGCGGCTGCTCGATATTCAGTGATCGGGCGGCTGAAGGGCTCGCGTTTTTCGGTCAGCTTCGTAATGTCAATCTTGACGATTGACGAACGACAGCGATTCGATGGCAATTCTCTTCAAGACCGCAATCAGCGAAAACTCGGCATTCGAGATGATCGAACGGGCGCTATCCGGCGCCTACCAGTATGACGGCTATCTCAACGTCGTCAGCGATGCCGGCGAGACCGCCTTGTCCTGGGGCCCGGCGATGCATGCCGAAGAGTTCAAGGCCGAGGTCAGTGAGATCCTCAGGAAGACATGGGATGCGGCCCGCTTCTGGATCATCTACGAGCGCCGCGAAGACCGGCGGGATCCGGAGGCAACCGATATCCGCAATGCCGCCTTTCGCATCACCCGCGGCTATAGCGGCGTCATCGTCATCACGCTCAGCCTGCTCGGAAAGCGGGATAGCGACAATGACATCGAACTGGTGTTCGTCTGCTTCGAGCAGGATTTTCACAGGCGGAATTTCCGGGTGCGCTACGAAGGCAAGTTCGTCCCGGACGATAACTGAGGCTGCCCGAAATCAGGCAGCCAGAGCGCGGGCAACCGCCTTGCGGATATCGGGAAGCGCAAAGGGCTTCGAGACCACATCGACGATCTTTTCAGCGAGATCGTCAGCGCGCTCGCGCTGTTCGGCATAGCCGGTCATCAGCAGGATTTTCAGCGCCGGAAAGGCCGACTTTGCCTGGTGCGCCAATTCGATGCCGTCCATGACCGGCATGCGAATATCGGAGAGCAACAGATCGTAGACGCCGTCCTTCAGCTTCTCCAGTCCCTCGGCACCATCAGCCGCTTCTTCGGTCTCATGACCGTCGAGCCGCAGTGCCCGGGCGACGAAAGAACGGAGGGAGTCTTCGTCTTCCGTGATCAGAATTTTTGCCATGATGTGCATCGCTCCGTCTTCATGCCCCAAGACGGAGATCGCACGCCGCTCCTTTGCGATCGGTAAACAGCGGCGGGCGATGGACGGGATGGTTAACAACCCGTCTGCATCCAGGACGGCTCAGGCGTCGCCGGTGACGACGCCGACGAAGGGCAGTTCGCGGAAGGCATAGGCGACGTCCATGCCGTAGCCAACGACGAAATAGTCGGGGCATTCGAAGCCGACATAATCAGCCTCGAGCTTTTCCTTGCGCTTGACGCTCTTGTCGAGCAGCACGGCGATCGTCACGTTGCGGGCGCCGCGTTCGAACAGCAATTCCTTGGCAAACAGCAGCGTGCGGCCGGATTCGAGGATGTCGTCGATCAGGAGGACATCGCGGTCCTTCACGTCGCTGTCGATATCCTTGACGATGCGAACGCCCTGCGAAACCGTGCCCGTGCCGTAGCTCGACAGCGTGATGAACTCGACCTCGGGGGCGAGACCGTTGTTGTGAAGCGCCCGGATAAGGTCGGCGGCAAAAATGAACGACCCCTTCAGAACGGCAATGACCAGAAGGTCCTTTGTGGGGCCCTCGGCGATCTGCTTTGCCATCGCATCATTGCGCTCGGCAATCTGCTCGGCAGTGAAAAGAGGTTCGATATTTTTTCCGCGCACGACAGGCATACGGCTTGCTCCGTGAAAATGAAGGGTAAGCCGTTAGCACATTAGACGCGGAGAAACACCCTTAGGGCATGAATGACAGCCGGACTTCCGGCATTTTTCCACCAGAGTGCTGGACGCGCGCCGAAAATCCGCGGCTCTCGCCGCCATAGATGACGTCAGCGGGCGGGTTGATGACGATGCTTGCGGTCAGCCTGCCGTCGCTGACGAGATCGGCGCGGATCGGCCGCACTGTCTGCGTCGTGCCGCTCTCGTTTTCGAGAATGCCGTTGATCATCAGGATGCGCATGCCGTTGGCATCACGCGGCGTCAGTGTCACATGGGTGAAATGCAGCGGCGATCCCGCGGCCGCCTGGTCCTCTGCCTGCAGCCCGGAGAAACCGCCGGAGAGGCCGAAAACCAGCAGGAACAGCAGGAAAACCAGCGCCGTGAAGCTTTTGAACGACGCCTGCTGCAGATGCTCCTCGACACCGCGGGCAATGCCCGCTGCAGCCGAAAACGCCTTGGGGGCTCCGCCTTCCTGACGGCTGCGGCCTGTTGCTTGCGATTGTCGTTGAAGCTTTTGGCGTTGAACGCCTGCGACTGCCGGCCGCCGATGACGACGAATTCGGCATCCGAGATATCGGCAGGGCGAGCGCTCGCCCGCGGCTGGCGCGCCGCCCGGTCTGGCGGCAGGAAATCATAAGCGTGGCCGGGCGAACGGCGGCTGAACGAAGATGCTTCCATGATGACGGCCTTTCAGCTCTTCACATGGTTTCAGTGCATGGACGATCCCAGGCATTGAAACGAATCCCGCCCAGTCGTAAATTTTAATGGTTAATGCTTCGCTAAATCTGGCATCGGCCGGGCATCTTTCCGCCGAAATTTACCGGTTGTTAATCGAGTTGGTTAACAAGTCGATGGTGTGAAACCACGAACAATCTGAGTTGCCCGTTGATCCACTTCGAGAATGTCGGTTTGCGCTATGGTATGGGACCGGAGATCCTCCGGGACCTGACCTTTGACATTCCGAAAAAGTCCTTCCAGTTTCTGACGGGTCCCTCCGGCGCCGGCAAGACCACGCTGCTGCGCCTTCTGTTCATGTCGCTGCAGCCGACCCGCGGTCTGATCCGCATGTTCGGCCGCGATATCTCCGATATTCCGCGGCCCGAGCTGCCGCTGCTGCGCCGCCGTGTCGGCATCGTCTTCCAGGACTTCCGCCTTCTCGATCATCTGACAACCTATGAAAACGTCGCGCTTCCGCTGCGCGTGCGCGGCAAGGACGAGAGCACCTACAAGACCGATGTGCTGGAACTCCTGAAATGGGTCGGCCTCGGCGAGCGCATCAACGTGCTGCCGCCGGTGCTTTCGGGCGGCGAGAAACAGCGCGCCGCGATTGCCCGCGCGCTGATCGATCGCCCCGAAATCCTGCTGGCCGACGAGCCGACCGGCAACGTCGACCCGCCGATGGCGCGCCGCCTGCTCAATCTCTTCCTCGAGCTCAACCGGCTCGGCACCGCCGTCGTCATCGCCACCCACGATCTGGCCCTGATGGACCAGGTCGAGGCGCGCCGCATGATTCTTTCCGGGGGGCATCTCGACGTCTATGACTGAGCGATCCTCCAAGAAACCGGCGGCTGAACCCGCAGCGCAGCAGCAGAAGCGCCCGGAAATGCGCGTGCGCCCGACGGCCCCGATCCTGCCGCCCTCGAATATTCAGGGCAACGCGCTGATGGTGGTGATCGCCATCATGGCTTTCCTCGCCTGCCTGACGCTCGGCGGCGTCAGCATGGTGCGGTCGACGGCTGCCAGCTGGGAAAGCCAGATCTCCCGCGAGATCACCATCCAGATCAAGCCGGACGACGGCCTCGACATGGAAAAGGCGCTGAACCAGGCCCGTGATATCGCCATGACCTTCGTCGGCACCAAGAGCGGCCAGATCGTCGATGAGGCGGCAACGGCACGCCTGCTCGAGCCCTGGCTCGGCAGCGGGCTCGATCTCAAGGAACTCCCGGTTCCCAGGCTCGTTATCGTCACGATCGATGAAAACAATCCGCCGGATTTCGAGGCAATGCGCTCGCTGCTCAAGGACAGTATCCCGCAGGCGACGTTGGACGACCACAGAACCTGGGTCGACCGGCTGGTCTCGATGGCGCATACGACCGTGATGATCGGCACCGGCATTCTGCTCCTGGTTTTCACCGCCATGGTGCTGACTGTCGTCTTCGCGACGCGCGGCGCCCTGTCCGGCAACCGCCATATCGTCGAGGTGCTGCATTTCGTCGGCGCCGAAAGCTCCTTCGTCGCCACCGAATTTCAAAAGCACTTCCTGAAGATCAGCCTCAAGGGCTCGGCGATCGGTAGCGCGCTTGCCGCCCTCTTCTTCGCCAGCGCCGGCTTCCTGCAGAGCAAGACCATCGCCACACCGCAGACCGATCAGGCAACCGCGCTGTTCGGCACCTTCTCGGTCGGCGCGCTCGGCTATGCCGGCATCTTCGCCACGATGATCATCATCGCTCTCCTGACGACGCTGACGGCGCGCGTTACGGTCGTCCGCACGATATACGAGATCGATACACTCCGCTCCGATCCGACACGAACAGACGGGATAGCGAGCTGATGACAGCGATCACATTTACCGCCGCCTTTGCCTGTTCCCCGCCGCAATCTCGATATATGCACGACTCATGACCATGGGCTATACGCGACGCAATCCGATTCGGCCCGATCCGGCACTTGCAAGCTACCGGGTCGAGACGCCGCGCCGCGGCCCGCTGCGCCGGATGCTGCGCTGGAGCGGATTTGCCTGCATTCTCGCCGTCGCCCTGATCTTCGGCGGCTTCCTGCGTTTTGCCGATTCGATCACCACGATGAAGCCACCGGCAGACCCGAAGGCCGACGCGATCGTCGTCCTGACGGGCGGCTACCAGCGCATCGACCAGGCCGTCGAGCTTCTGCAGAAGGGCGCCGGCAAGCGCCTGCTGATCTCCGGCGTCCATCCCTCCACGACACCCGCACAGATCCGCAAGACGACAACGGGTTCCGCCGATCTCTTCGATTGCTGCGTCGATATCGGTTATGACGCGATCGACACGATCGGCAATGCCGAGGAAGCCTCGAACTGGATCCACGCGAAGGGCTATAAAAGCGTTCTCGTGGTCACCAATAATTACCACATGCCGCGGAGCCTCGCCGAACTTGCCTATGTCGACAGCGACACGCAGTTCATTCCCTACCCGGTCGTCAATTCCGACCTGAAGACCCGCGCCTGGTTCATGGATCCGAATGCGCTGCGCGTCATGCTGGCGGAATATGGCAAGGTGCTGCTCGCCGGCGCCCGCAATATCACCGGCTTCGGCCGCCATCCGGGCCTGCGCTCGGCGGAGATGGGCGGCGAAGGCTGAGCCAAACCGTCTTTTTATGGCAGCGATAATCGTGTAGGCAAATCGCAACCGCCCTGCCCGCGGATATAGGCTTTTCGGGAATCCTTATGCTCGCCCTGCGTTCCGTTCTCTTCAACACGATCTTCTACGCCAACCTGATCATCCGGATGATCGTGCTCTCGCCCTATTACTTCATCGTGTCGCGCGAGACCGCCTACCGCATCCCGAAGAACTGGGCGCTTTCCAATCACTGGCTGATGGAAAAAATCGTTGGCACCACCTTCGAGATCGAAGGCCTGGAGAACCTGCCCGATGGCAGCTATATCCTGGCGCCCAAGCATCAGTCCTTCTGGGACACCTACGCGATCCTGCCCTGGCTGAAGGATCCGGTCTATATTCTGAAGCGCGAACTGATGTGGATCCCGCTCTTCGGCTGGTATGCCAAGAAGCAGCGGATGATCCCGGTTGATCGCGGCGCACGCGGCAAGGTCATGGTCGAGGTGCTGAAGCGCACCAAGGAAGAGCTTTCGACCGGCCGCCAGCTGATCATCTATCCCGAGGGTACGCGCCGTCCTCCGGGCGCCGAGCCGGTCTACAAATACGGCATCGCCCGCATGTACCGCGATCTCAACATCCCCGTCGTTCCCATTGCCATGCATCCCGGCCTGTTCTGGCCGCGCCGCAGCACCATGCGCTATCCCGGCCATTTCAAGGTCCGCATCCTCGCCCCGATCCAGCCGGGCATGGATCCCGATGCCTTCTTTGCACATCTGATCGACGTGACGGAAAAGGCAAGCGACGAGCTGCTGCTCGATACCGTTGCCCGCAACCCGGACCTGCCGCTGCCGCAGACGGCGATCGATCGCCTGGCGGTCCTGCGCCAGGCACAGGCCGCATCAGCGTAATCTAGGCCGCGCGTAACCGCTCGACTTCGCCAACCACCTGTTCCAGCCAATGATCGCGAATGCCCATCTCCTTCAGATGGGCAAGCGTGTTGAAAACATAGGCGTCGTTCGGCCCCGACTGGCCCTCCGCCTGGTCGACCACGCGCGCCGCCTCGAGCGCGTCGAGCGCGCCGGCATACTGCCTGTGCGCGCGATCGACGACATAGGTCACCGCCTTCACGGCGCGTCCATCAGCCAGGAGAAGCGGCACCTTTCGCTCCAAATAGACATTGGTGACGAGTTCGCGTGCCCGAAGATACTCGATCACCTCTTCCCAATTCTCAGGCGCTACCGAAAACGCCATGCCGCGGCATGAACCGCCGCGATCGAGCCCGAGCACGAGCCCCGGATTCTGCTCGGTACCGCGATGAACCCAGGAGCGGACGCAGAGCGAACGCCTGTAGCCATAAATCAGAGCCTGCGACCGTTCGGCAAACTCAAAGCCCGGATTCCACATCAGGGATCCATAGCCAAACACCCAAAATTCGTCCATATCGCAAGCCAGACCGAGATTCCCATTCGCGATTCACCATTGGAGAACATCATGGCAGCGTCAAGCCAATCCGGTAGCAGCAGAAAATTCTGGTGGCTTGGATTGAGCATCGTTCTGGTTATCGCGATCTATACCGGCGGCTGGTTCTATGCCGCCTCGCAGCTCAAGGACACGGTGCTGAAGGCGATCGCGCCGCGCAATACCGCTGGCGTCAGCGGCGAGTGCACCGATATCGATTTCCGCGGCTATCCCTTCCGCATCGGCCTCTATTGCTCGAAAGTGGATGTCGACGACAACAAGAACGGCGTATCCGCAAGCTTCGGCGCCCTGCGCTCTGCCGCACAGGTCTATGCGCCCGGCCATATCGTCTGGGAACTGGATTCGCCTGCCGAAATCCGCACGGCGAACGGCCTGACGATCAACGCCCAGTGGGCGAACCTGCAATCGAGCCTGATCACCAAGCTGCGCGGCATCGACCGCACCTCGACCGTCATCGAGGGCCTTAAAGCAACCGCGATTTCCTCCTATGACGGGCAGACGATTAATGTCGATGCAGGCCGCACGGAAATCCATCTGCGTCAGAACGAGGGCGATCTCGACGGCGCGATTTCGCTGCAGGACGCCAATACCGTCATCAAGGATTGGCCGCAGGTCTTCCCGAAATTCTCAGCCAGCGCCGATGTCACGCTCGCAGGCAAGGCAGGCATGGTCGACGGCAGCGACAGGCAGGGCATTTACGGCGCAAACGGCGAGCTGCGAAAGGTCGTGGTTGATATCGGTGACGGCAAGGTAATGACGCTGACCGGCCCCTTCTCCTTCGACGAGCAGGGTTTCCTCTCGGGCAAGTTCAAGCTGGAGATCGAGCAGCTCGGCCCTTGGCGCGACAGCATCAAGCAGGCCTTCCCGCAGGTCGCTAAGACGGTCGATACCGCCGCCAAGCTCCTGAAGGCGCTGGCCGGTGGCGGCGAGCGCGCTTCGGTGGATCTGGTCGTCAATCGCGGCGAGGCGACCATCAGCGGCTTCATTCCGCTCGGCTCGATCCCGCCGATCTAAAGCGTTTCTTGAGAAACGCCCCGGATCAGCTCTTCTTCTGATCCTGCCCGTGCGGGCGGCCGAAATCCGGCGCATCGACGTCCTGGCCGGCCTGGATGATCGAGCGGCGAATGGTGCGGGTGCGGGTGAAGAGCTCGAACAGCTTGTCGCCCTCGCCCCAGCGGATCGCGCGCTGCAGATAGGCGAGATCTTCTGAGAAACGTGCCAGCATCTCAAGGATTGCATCCTTGTTATGCAGGCAGACGTCGCGCCACATCGTCGGGTCGGATGCCGCCAGACGCGTAAAGTCGCGGAAGCCGGATGCCGAATACTTGATGACTTCCGATTCCGTCACCGTCTCCAGATCATCGGCGGTGCCGACGATGTTGTAGGCGATGATGTGCGGCAGATGCGAGACGATCGCCAGCACCTTGTCGTGATGTTCCGGATCCATCTCGTCGACGCGGGCGCCGAGCGCTTCCCAGAATGCCCTGAGCTTGGCAATCGCAGCCGGGTCCGTGTCGGGAACCGGCGTAAAGATGCACCAGCGCTGCTCGAAGAGCCCTGGAAAACCGGCATCCGGACCGGACTTTTCGGTACCGGCGAGCGGGTGGCCCGGGATGAAATGGATGTTCTCCGGCATATGCGGCTGCATCTGCGCGATAACCGACGCCTTGGTGGAGCCGACATCGGTGACGATCGCGCCCGGCATCAGCGTGCCGGCAATTTCCTTCGCGACGCTTCCCGAGGCACCAACCGGCACCGATACGATCACCAGATCCGCACCCTTCACGGCTTCCGCCGCCGACGGCACGTAGCGATCGCCGAGCCCGAGCTCTTGCGCCCGCTTCAGCGTTTCGGCACTGCGGGTCGAGACCACCACTTCCTTGGCAATCCCGAGCCGCTTGACGTCATAGGCGATCGAGGAGCCGATGAGGCCGATACCGATAAGCGCGATGCGGTCGAATTGGATCGTCATACCTTACGCCCCATAAACTCGCCGAGCGACTCGATAACGCCGCGGTTTGCCTCTTCCGGACCGACGCTCATGCGCAGCGAGTTCGGGAAGCCGTAGCCCTTGACCGCACGCAGCACGTAGCCACGGCTGGTCAGGAACTCGTCGGCATCGGCAGCGCGCTTGCCCTCGATATCGGGGAAATGGATCAGAATGAAATTGGTCACCGACGGCGTAACCGTCAGGCCAATGGCCTCAAAGGCGCCCTTGAGCTTCTCGATCCACATCAGGTTGAAGGCGACGGCGTCCTGAACATGCGCCTGATCGCGAACAGCGGCAGCACCTGCAGAAATTGCAGGCGCATTCATGTTGAACGGGCCGCGGATGCGGTTGACGGCATCGATGATCTCGGCCGGCGCATACATCCATCCGACGCGGAGCGCCGCCAGACCATAGACCTTCGAGAACGTGCGGGTCATGACGACGTTTGCGTTGGACGAGACGATCTCGATACCGGATTCGTAATCGTTGCGACGGACATATTCGGCATAGGCCGCATCGAGCACCAGCACGACATCCTTCGGCAACGCGGCCTGCAGGCGGCGGATCTCGCTGACCGGCACATAGGTTCCGGTCGGATTGCCCGGATTGGCTATGAACACCATCTTGGTCTTCGGCGTCACGGCTGCGAGGATCGCGTCGACGTCGACCGCGTGATCCTTTTCCTTGACGGTCACGGGCGTCGCACCCGCGCCCATGATCTGGATCTTGTAGACGAGGAAGCCGTGCTCGGTGATGATCGCCTCGTCGCCGGCGCCGAGATAGACGTGGCAAAGCAGGCCGAGCAGCTCGTCCGAGCCGTTGCCGCACATGATGTTAGCCGGATTCAGACCATGAACCGCTGCGATCGCTTCGCGCAGCTCATGGGCCTGGCCATCGGGATAGCGCTCGAGATTGCCGGCAGCACTCTTGAATGCCTCGATCGCCTTCGGGCTGGCGCCGAGCGGCGTCTCGTTGGAGGAGAGCTTGTAGACGCGGGCGACGCCCGGCGCATGTTCCTTGCCCGGCACATAGGCTGCGATATCCAGGATACCGGGACGCGGAACGGGCTTGCTCTTCTCAACGCTCATAGCTTCGACCTTGGAAAAATGCCGGGAAATCCGGCTCAAAATTGCCATGTGGCAATAAAGGGGAAAGCGGCTTTTGTCGAGCAGGACTTAACGGTTGCGGGTCGTCGGGACGCCGTGCGGCGCCAGAACCGGCACAAAAACCCGCCGCGAGGCGCGGGCGGCCACCGGCAGGCCCTGATAGAGACGCTTCTGCGCCTCGACGATGATGACGCCGGAAAAGGCCGGCCAGAGCGTGCGCCCGATCCGCTCGAAGCCGCGCCGCAGGCTGAGCACCGTGCGCAGTTTGGACGGCGGGAAGAACAGCGCCTCGGCCGTGGCGCCCGGCGTAAAATTGGTCTCGCGCAGCAGATGGGTCAGCTGGCCACGCGAATAAGGCCGGCCGGAGCCGAAGGGCGTGTGCTCCATCCGCGCCCAGACGCCTCGGCGGTTCGGAACGACGATGACGAGCCGCCCGCCCGGCGCCAACACGCGCCAGAGCTCCTTCAGCGTCTCCCGCGGACTTTCGGCAAATTCCAGCGAATGCACCATCAGCACGCGGTCGATGGACGAGTCGGGCAGCGGCAGTTCTTCGTCGAAGATCAGGGCAGTCGACGACAGAGAGCCCATCGGCCAGTTCACCGCGCCCTGCCCTGCCGGCATGAAGGCGAAGGTGCGCTCGGTGTCGGCGCTGAAACGGTCGAGGAAAGGCACGGCATAGCCAAGGCCGATCAGTCGCTCCTGCGGCAACCGGACCCAGAGCGACGACAGCGCCATGGCAATCGACTGCTCCGCCAGGCGGCCAAGCTCGGAATGATAAAACTGGCGTAGATCGACAATATCCGCGTGCATTGCACTAAATGTTATCAGTGGGCGGTTGGACTTCAAGGCCGGAGCCTCTACATTCCGGACATGTCCGTGGGAAAGAGGCCGCTTAGACTATGAAACCTTTGGAATTAGAAGTTTTTCTCTGCCGATCCGATAATTTTGGCGTTCTCGTGCATGATCCGGAAACCGGCCTGACAGCGACGATCGACGCGCCGGATGCGGCTGCCGTCGAGGCGGCTGCCAAGCGCCGCGGCTGGCGCATCTCGCATATCTTCACCACCCATCACCATACCGACCATGTCGAAGGTAATCTGGCGCTGAAGGAACAGTTCGGCTGCGAGATCATCGGTCCGGTCAATGAAGCCGTTGCCATTCCCGGCCTCGACAAGACCATGGCCGATGGCGACAGCTTCACCTTCGGCGATCACACCGTCAACGTCATCGAGACGCCCGGCCATACCGCCGGTCACATCTGCTACCACTTCGTGGACGACAAGCTGCTCTTTGCCGCCGACACGCTCTTCGCCCTCGGCTGCGGCCGCTTGTTCGAGCGCCCCGCTGCCGACATGTGGCATTCGCTGCAGAAGCTTGCGGTGCTGCCGGATGAGACGGCAGTCTATTTCGGCCACGAATATACGCTGTCGAACGCCCGCTTCGCCCTGACGATCGACCCCGACAATGAGAGGCTGAAAACCCGCGCGGCCGAGATCGAGGCGCTGCGTGCCGAGGGACGCTTCACCATCCCGACGACGCTGGCGCTGGAAAAGGAAACCAACCCCTTCCTGCGCGCCGCCGATCCGGCGATCCGCCGCAACCTGCTGATGGAAACCAAGACGAACGAAGAGGTCTTTGCGGAAATCCGCAAACGCAAGGACAATTTCTGATGTCTCCAGACGAGATCATCGAGACGCTTTCGATGCAGCCGCACCCGGAAGGCGGCTGGTACGTCCAGACTTTCCGCGACACCAATGGCGGCGAGCGCGGCCATTCGACAGCGATCTATTATCTCCTGAAGGCCGGGCAGCGGTCGCATTGGCATCGCGTCCACGATGCCGCCGAGGTCTGGCACTACTATGCCGGAGCGCCGCTCGCCCTGCACCGCTCGGAAGATGGCAGCAGCAGCGAGACGCTGAAACTCGGCACCGATTTCGCCAAGGGTGAACGCCCGCAGGCGATCATCCCGGCGAACTGGTGGCAATCAGCCGAAACGCTCGGCGAATTCACGCTGGTCGGATGCACCGTCGCCCCCGGCTTCGAATTCTCGAAGTTCGAGATGGCGCCGCCGGACTGGAAGCCGGAAGCCTGATTACTCGGCTGCGGCAGCTTCTGCTGCGGCCGATTTCCGCCGTAACATTTCCTGAGCCGCCAGCACCGCACCACCGGTCACCAGCAGGCAGGCGAAGGCAATCCGCAGGCTCGGTTCGGCAAAGCCGAACAGCGTCAGGATCAGCGTCGAGAGCAGCGGCGCCGCATAGCTGGCGGCACCGAGGATCTGGATGTCGCCGTTCTTCACGCCGTAATCCCAGGCATAGAAGGCTGCTCCGACAGGGAAGAGCCCGAGGCCGACCACAGCCAGCCATTCAAAGGACGTTTCCGGCCAGACCGTCGTTTCCAGGCCGATATGGCAGATCAGAGAGAGGACGGAGGTCGCCAGGCAGAAGCCGGTCACCACATCCGTCGACACCGCATCGAAGCGGCGCGTCAGCAGCGAGTAACTCGACCAGGTGAAAGCGCAGAGGAAAGCCGCACCATACCCGACGGCATAGGCGCCGTCGAAATTGATGCCGTTGCGGCCGACGATTAGGAAAGTGCCGCAGAGACCGGCCAGCGCCCCAGCAAGGTGATACCAGCGCAACCTCTCGCCCGGCAGCAGCGCCGAGCCGACGACGATCAGCAGCGGCCAGAGATAGGCGATCAGCCCCGCCTCGACAGCCGGCGCATTCCTGAGGGCCGTGAAATAGAGAAAGTGGTAGCCGAAGAGACCGGCGATCCCGATGATCCACACCTTCGCCGGCTGCTTCAACAGGACCAGGCGCGAGGGATTGAGAACGAGCACGGCAATGCCGGGAATACTGCCGATGGCAAAGCAGATCGCCGAAAGCTGAAACGGCGGCATCTTGCCGGAGGCGGCAGTAAAGAGCGCCAGAAACGACCACATCAGAATGGCCGTGAACCCGATCAAAGTCGCCCGAAGCTTCATCATGTCCCCCGAAACCGGAGACAGGCTCCGTCAGCTTGCGCTGTATTTCACTGCCTTGATCGTCACCGTTCCATACTGCGTCGGAATACTGACATAGACAGGAGCATATACATTCGCGGCGTCGGCCTTGGCAAACCAGATTTCCATCTGGCCGCTCTTGCTGAGGTAATCGATATCCTTGCGGCCCTTCTTGTATCCGGCCTTCGGCACGAAGCGCACGCTGCAGACCGTCGCCTGACCGGCAAAGCCATCCGTTTCGAAATCTTTCGATCCCTTCGGCGACAGCACCAGATCCATGCGCATCTCGCCGTCATAGATCGGCAGCCGCTGCGAGCAGAGCTTTGTGTCGCCGGGAAGATCAGCCCGGAGATCGGGTCGAGCACGGCGCGCATGTCGCCCGGCTTGAGATTGACCCAATTGTTCGGCAGCTTCCGCTCCGGCTTCACCGTCGTCGAGACGATATTGCCGTTAGCATAGCGGACTTCATAAGTGCGCGCCCGCTTGCCGCTCTTGTAATAGAGGTAATAGCGCTGCGCCTGCAGCCGGTCGTCGCGGATGACGCCGTCGACACTGGTCTTGGCCGAGATCGTCGTCACCAGATCGGCAAGGCCCGCCGAACTGATATCGCCGGAAACCTTGTAGCTCTTGTCATCCTCGATCTTGGTGACGAAGGCCGCACGCGCGATCGGCAGGATGCCGAGGGCGACGCGATATTCCGTGCGATGGCGGATTTCTTCGGCACCTGCCGGAACGGCCATCAGCGCCGCGATTGCCGCGATCAAAATTCGTCTGCCCGAAAGAGCCATGAAGCAAGCCTTGTTTGACGGGCGAAACCCGCCCTGTTAAGCGGTCCATACTCTGCCCGCCCCGCGAAGCAAACACGAGCTTTTTGACAGAATTGCGGGAAAGGCCAAGGTTTGGCTTGACGCGGGCGGCCGCTCTGACTATAGAACCGCAACTTTCCAATCATGGCCTTGGATTGCAAGCCCGGTTTTGCCGTGCGTCGCAATTTGGTGGCTGAGAAAAACAAGAATAGGTGTCAAATGTCTCGCGTGTGCGAATTGACCGGCAAGGCCGTCCTCGTTGGCAACAATGTCAGCCATGCCAACAACAAGACCAAGCGTCGTTTCCTGCCGAACCTGTGCCAGGTTACGCTGATCTCCGACGCTCTCGGCCAGCGTTACCGTCTCCGTGTTTCGGCCCACGCTCTGCGTTCGGTTGAACACCGCGGTGGCCTCGATGCGTTCCTGATCAAGGCAAGCGAAAACGAACTGTCGATGCGCGCTCGTCTGCTGCGCCGCCAGATCGTCAAGAAGACTGCAGAAGCCGCTGCTGCGTAAGCATCGGTCAGCTTTCTTCTCGAAAGTTTCAAAAGGCTTGCACGGTTGATACCGGACAAGCCTTTTGCTTTGCCGGCATGGTGCCGGCCAAAATTTGTTCACTCCAACTGGTGGCATCACCCAGGATAAAAAAATGCTGAAGACACGCTATCTGCTTATCTATGTGGCCCTGATGACGCTCGTCGTCGTCGCCTCCAACTTCCTCGTCCAGTTTCCGCTGAACGCGACGGTTGCCGGTATCAATCTTGCCGACATCCTGACCTGGGGCGCCTTCACCTATCCGATCGCCTTCCTGATCACCGACCTGACGAACCGCCAATTCGGCCCGCAGACCGCCCGCAAGGTCGTTTTCGCAGGCTTTGTCGTCGGCGTCGGCCTATCTTTCTATACGGCCGTCCCGCGCATCGCGATCGCTTCCGGTTCCGCCTATCTCGCAGGCCAGCTGCTCGACATCTCGGTCTTCAACCGCCTTCGCCGCCAAGCCTGGTGGCGCGCGCCGCTGGTCGGTTCGCTGATCGGCTCGGCGCTCGATACGATCATCTTCTTCTCGTTCGCCTTCGCAGCCTTCTTTGTTTTCTTCGGCCCGAACGAACCCTTCGCGCTCGAAACGGCACCGATCCTTGGCGTGCTCTCGATCGAGGCCCCGCGCTGGATTTCCTGGGCGCTCGGCGACTTCACCGTGAAGATGCTGGTCGGCCTCATCATGCTGCTGCCTTACGGCGCGCTGATGAACACCCTGCGCCCGATGCAGGCAACGCCTGCCCGCTGATTGCAGCAAAGGCCGCCGGCGCTAAGCCTGCGGCCTTTTCGCCATGACGGCTGCATGGCCCAGAACCTGCGCAACGAGATCGCCGACCGGCTGTGACGAGTCGAGCCTCAGCAACGGCGTGGCCCTCTCCTTCAGCCATTCCTCATGCGAGGCAGCGCTCCGCCGCTCCGGCTCCGCCGTATCATAGCTCTCGGCCCATTCCAGAAACTCCCGGCTCTTCTCCGCCATATCGCCGCCCGGCTTGATCCGGTCGCCGTAGCGCGTCTCCTCACGCCGCCGGATGCGCGCCATGCGCATTGCAGGATCGATCTTGAGAAACACGATAAGATCGTAGAGCGGCTCGAACTCGGCCGCCCATTTCAGCGCCGAGCCCGAGAGCACCCAGCCATCGGCGGCCCCGATCGCCTCGCGCAGCATTTCTACGCGTGCCTCGACCGGCCGCTGCGTCGTGAAGGGCGGATCGGTCGGCATCCAGAAGAAGTGATCGGTATCGAGATGACGGATCCCGAGCTTTTCGGCGAGCGCCTGACCGAGCGTGGTGGTGCCGGAGCCTGAGGCTCCCATGACATGGATGTTCAGCATGGCTCTCTCGAAATGGGTGAAGGGAGGGAGCAGATAGCGGAGAGTTGTGACAGTTGTTCGGCGGCGCGCTCAGTCGAGGAGCCGGAATTCCAGCATCATGTTCCGCTGCAGGATCGAATGGTTGTCATCAGACACGAGGATGATATGGGTCGAGCCATCCTCGGCCTGGAAGGCATCGAGCCCTTCCATATTGTCGATCTGATAGCCGAAATCGGCCGTCATCAGTACCTTGCCCGTTGCAACCGCACCGGGCCGGATTTCGGCAGCAGCGATCCGCCGGATGCGCATGCCGATACCGTTTGCCATGTTGAAGCGCCGCTCCAGAAGCAGCAAGTCGCCATCCGGCAGGAACGCCGCGTCGGTCGGGTCGAAATCATCTGTGCGGCTGACGGTAAACCGGCCCTTCAGCGGCCCCTCCAGGATCGCCGCATAGACGTTTCCGTCATCATCAAGGCTCTCTTCCGAAACGATGACTGCAGCGCCCTTCAGGGCGCTGTCTGCCGGCGCGATTGCCACCGTCTCGAGGCTGCGGTTGCCCCTGAGCTCGTCGCGCGGAATGAGGATCGGCAGCGTGCCAACGGCGGCTGATGTCGCGAAGCCTTGGCGCGGATAGATATCGACGCGGTGATTGCCCTCGAAGGAGACCAGCGCCCGGTCCTTGTCGAGCGCCAGCCCCTCGGCATCCATACGGCCCTTGCCTTCGAAACTGCGGCCCGTGCGATCCTGCATCGGCGTGATATCGACATCGGCAAGACCGGAGAGGCGGCCCTGCGCATCGCGCACCAGCGAACCCGTCAGCCAGTGGCCCGTATCGAGAACGCCCGCCACATGCTTGCGGTCCGGATCGACCTTGATCGACGACCACGAGCCAAAGATCCGGTTGCTCGAAACCATCTCCAGACCACCGATAAATTCCAGCGGGCCGAATCTGGTCTCGTCAGAACCGATCTTGAAGGTGTTGATGACGCGGCTCTCGATCGGAGCGCTTTCTGCGAAGACGGCAGACGGCAACCCCGCGAGGCAGGCGGCAAGCATGGCCACGCGGGAAAGAGCGATCATATGGGTCAGCTGGCGCGGCGGAGGCGCCCGCCACGCGGGGCGGCGGCGTGATCCTCGAAGAGCGAAGCCAGCTGCTCGGTCATCGCGCCTGCAAGTTCGTCAGCATCGACGATGGTGACGGCACGGCGATAATAGCGCGTGACGTCGTGGCCGATACCGATGGCCAGCAGCTCGACCGGCGAACGCGTCTCGATCTGTTCGATGACGGCGCGAAGATGTCGCTCAAGGTAGTTGCCGGGATTGACCGACAGCGTCGAGTCATCGACCGGCGCACCATCCGAAATCATCATCAGGATGCGGCGCTGTTCGCGGCGGGCGAGAAGGCGGTTATGCGCCCAGATCAGCGCCTCGCCGTCGATGTTTTCCTTCAGCAGGCCTTCGCGCATCATCAGGCCGAGATTGCTGCGGGCGCGGCGCCACGGAGCATCGGCGGACTTGTAGATGATATGGCGCAGGTCGTTGAGACGGCCCGGCGTCTGCGGCTTGCCACCGGCAAGCCAGCTCTCGCGTGCCTGCCCGCCCTTCCAGGCCTTGGTCGTGAAGCCGAGGATCTCGACCTTCACGCCGCAACGTTCCAGCGTGCGGGCCAGAATATCGGCGCAGGTCGCGGCAACCGTGATCGGACGTCCGCGCATCGAACCGGAATTGTCGATCAGCAACGTCACGACCGTATCGCGGAACTGCGTATCGCGCTCCATCTTGAAGGAGAGAGCCTGCATCGGGTCGATGATCATGCGCGTCAGGCGCGCCGGATCGAGGTAACCCTCTTCGAGGTCGAAATCCCAGGAGCGGTTCTGCTGCGCCATCAGGCGGCGCTGCAGGCGGTTCGCGAGACGCCCGACGGCACCCTGCAGATGCGCCAGCTGCTTGTCGAGAAAGGCGCGCAGGCGCTCCAGCTCGGCAGCGTCGCACAGCTCTTCGGCCGTGATGATCTCGTCGAATTCCTCGGTAAAGACGTGGTAGTCGACCTTCTCGTTGAAATCGGCAAAAGGCGTGTTCGGACGGCGGGTTTCGCCCGGCGTCTCGGAATCGTCCTCGCCCTCTTCCATCATGTCGTCGTCGGAGATCTCGGCGCCTTCGGTCTCGCCGTCCTCCATCTGCTCGTCGGCAACTTCGCTGTCTTCGACAGGTGCTGCATCCGAGCCGGCATCTTCGTCGACTTCGTCCTGATCCTGCTCGTCGCCGCTCGGCTGATCGTCCTGATCCGAATCTTCGTCGGTCTCCGGCTCGCTGTCGTCGTCGCCATACTCCTCGGCCATTTCCATGGCCGACAGCATGTTGCGGATCACCTTCGAAAAGGCCTGCTGGTCGTTGATGACGTTCGAGAGGTTATCGAGCTCGGCACCGGCCTTGTCTTCGATGAAGGGCCGCCAGAGATCGAGCACCTTGCCTGCGGACGCTGGCGGCTTCTGACCGGTCAGCTTCTCGCGGACCATCATGGCGACGGCTTCGCCGATCGGCGCATCTTCCTGGCGTTCGATGCCGGAGAAATTGGCCTTGGCGTATTTTTCCTCGGTCATGGAGCGCAGGTTTGCAGCCATGCCCTCCATGCGCAGCGCACCGATCGACTCGACACGCGCCTGCTCGACAGCATCGAAGACCGCGCGGGCATCCGAGCCCTGCGGCGCCATCGTCGTGTGAACTTTCTCGTCGTGGCAAGCAAGCCGGAGCGCCATGGAATCGCCGAGACCGCGGGTCACCGCCAGCTCATGCGCCGTCGGGCGCTTCGAAAGTTCGGGCAGCCGGATACGCTCGGCCGTCATTCCCGGACGTTCGTTGGCGAAGGTCACTTCGAGTTCGTCGTCACCGGCGATTGCGCGAACGCAGCCGGTTATCGCACGCCGCAACGGCTCCACATCGACGGGGCCGTTGGGCTTGGCTTTCGAATTGTCACCACGAGATGCCATGATCGACCGGCCTTAGGCCTCCAGCACGATATTGGCAGCGCTTTCCTTCAGCTCGACGCCAAAGGCACGCTGATAATGCTCGGCCACGAGCGCACGCTCGAGCTCATCGCACTTATTGAGGAAGGTGACGCGGAACGCGAAGGCGAGATCGCCGAAGATCTCCGCATTCTCGGCCCAGGTGATGACGGTACGCGGGCTCATGACGGTCGACAGGTCGCCGTTCATGAAGGAAGCGCGCGTCAGGTCTGCGACGCGAACCATCTTCGAAACGGTGTCGCGGCCTTCCTTGTCCTTGCCGAAGGTCTTCACCTTGGCGGCGATGATGTTCACTTCGTGGTCGTGCGGCAGATAGTTCAGCGTCGTCACGATCGACCAGCGGTCCATCTGCGCCTGGTTGATCTGCTGCGTGCCGTGATAGAGGCCGGTCGTATCGCCGAGGCCGACCGTGTTGGCAGTCGCGAACAGACGGAAAGCCGGGTGCGGACGGATAACGCGGCTCTGGTCGAGCAGCGTCAGGCGGCCGGCGGATTCCAGAACGCGCTGGATAACGAACATGACATCAGGGCGGCCGGCGTCGTATTCGTCGAAGACCAGCGCGACGTTGTGCTGGTAGGCCCAGGGCAGGATGCCGTCCTTGAATTCGGTGACCTGCAAGCCGTCCTTGACGACGATCGCGTCCTTGCCGATGAGATCGATACGGCTGACATGGCTGTCGAGGTTGATACGCACGCACGGCCAGTTGAGGCGCGCAGCGACCTGCTCGATATGCGAGGACTTACCCGTGCCGTGATAGCCGGAGATCATGACGCGGCGGTTATGCGCAAAGCCTGCAAGAATGGCGAGCGTCGTCTCGCGGTCGAAGAGATAGTCGGGATCGAGATCCGGAACATAGGCGTCGCCCTTGCTGTAGGCGGGAACGCGAATATCGGAATCGATGCCGAAAACCTCCCGGACCGAAACGGTGGTATCCGGCAGAGCGGGAATATCTAAGTCAATCTTGCTCATCACGTCTCCAAGGCGGGCAAAACGCCCGGCCATATCTCTCAGGCCATTTCGCGACCACGACGCCGCAGTTCTATTCCGCGCCGTCCGTGGTGAGAACGTCGGCGATGCTTCTCCGGGACTGAAATGAAACCTCGGCGGGATGATGACGCCCGAGCATTTTAGAACAAAGTCCCGGACAAGAAACGCCGCGTCCGGAAGGAAGGCAAAGGCGCCAGAAGCAAAACGCAATAATGCATGCCGCGTTGGCCTGCGGCCCTAGCCAATTTGGACCATACCCGATTGAAGGCGGAGAGCAAGGACGGGAATTAACAAAAACCGTTCTGCTTCAACAATTGATAGGCCTGGATGACGGCACGGAAACGCTCTTCGGAGCCACGGTCGCCGCCATTGGCATCCGGGTGATGCTTCTTGACGAGCTCCTTGTAGCGCGTCTTGATCTCGGCCGAGGTCGCATTCGCCTCCAGCCCCATCGTGTCGAAAGCCTTCGCTTCCAGGCTCTTCAGCTTGCGCTGCTGCTCGGGAAAACGCGGACCGGCGCCCTTGGTACCGCTGACGAAGCCGAACGGGTCGCGGACGCGATTGTAGGAGCCGGAACGGACGTCCGAATGCAGCGGGCTGTTCTTGGCATCCTTGTTGACGCCGACCGTCCAGGTCGGCCGGTGGCCGGTGATCGCCTCTTTCTGATAGCGCGCGATCTCGCCGTCCGAGAGGCCGGAGAAATAATTGTAGCCCTTGTTGTATTCCTTGACGTGCTCGAAACAGAACAGAAAGAACTGCCCCTCGGCATTGCGCCCGACGGGAGCGCGATGCACGCCTTTTTGATCGCAGCCATCCCACTGACAGACCGGAGGAGCCTTTTCGGGCTCCTGCTCGCGTTTGCGGCGGGTCCGGATGCGATCGAAATATTTGGAATCAAGTCTCATGACGGCGCTAATTATGGGGCTGCCGCGAAGCGACAACAAGAATTGACAAACGGGAATGTTGCTGGCTTCTTGGGAACCCTTTTTTCACAAGCAACGAGACGAAAACGTGACCCTGCAGGCCCGCATTGAAGAAAAACTCACCGAGGCTTTCGCGCCCGAACGTTTGAGCGTCATCAACGAAAGCCATCTCCACGCCGGGCACCAGCCTGACATAACAGGAACAGGCGAAACGCATATGCGCGTTCGCATCGTCTCTGAAAAATTTTCGGGGATGACGAGGCTCGCCCGCCACCGTGCCATCACCGAGCTGTTGAAGCCGGAACTCGACGCCGGACTGCACGCCCTGGCCGTCGAACCGGCAGCACCCGGTGAAGCCACCCGCTGGTAGCGGAGACAGGCTCCATATAGGCATTCCCGCCCGGCAATCCAACCGAAAACCGCTCAGAGCGCCTTGGTCGCTTCTTCTTCCGCCGGGCGGATGCGCAGCTTGGTGATGCGGTTCTTCTCGCGCTTCATGACGATGAACCGCTTGCCATAGAAGGTGAAAGCCTGGCGCTCTTCGGGAATGGTCATCGACTCGTGGATGACCAGACCGGCGATCGTCGTCGCCTCCTCGTCTGGCAGCTGCCAATCGAGGGCGCGGTTGAGATCGCGGATCGGCACGCCGCCATCGACGACGATCGACCCATCCGCCTCCTGCCGCACGCCCTGCATGTCGATATCATGCTCGTCGGAAATATCGCCGACGATCTCCTCGAGGATATCCTCGAGTGTCACGATGCCCTGTACCTCGCCATACTCGTCGACGACGACGGCGAAATGCTGCTTCCGGCGCAGGAAGGCGTTGAGCTGGTCTTCGAGATTGGTGCTGTCAGGCACGAACCACGGCTTCTGGGCAATCTTCACGATGTCCAGATTTTCGGGCTCGACATTCGGCTCTGCCAGCGCCCGCAACAGGTCCTTGGCGTGGACGACGCCGATGATGTTGTCGATCGTGCCACGCCAGAGCGGCATGCGCGTATAGGGGCTTTCGAGAATGATGCGGACGATCGCCTCCGGCGCATCGTCAGCATTGATCGCCCGCATCGCCATGCGGTGGACCATGATGTCGGAAAGCTCGAGCTGGCTGAGATCGAGCACCCCGCCGAGACGGTCGCGGTCGGCCTTGACCACCGATCCCTCGCGATGCAGCAGATCGACCGCGCCACGAAGCTCCTCATGCGCCGTCAGCATCGAGGTTTCGCGTGAAAGCGTGATCCCGAAAATGCCGAGGATTCTGCGAACGATTCCATTGATGAAGGACGAGACCGGGCCGACGACGGCGACGAACATCTTGACCGGACGCGAGACGCCCAGCGCAAAGCGGTCAGGCGTCGAGATCGCCCAGCTCTTCGGGAGCACTTCGGCAAAGATGACGAGAATGACGGTCATCGCCAGCGTTGCAAGTGCCACGCCCGAATTGCCGAAAAGCCCGAGGAACAGGCTGGTTGCCAGCGACGAGGAGAGAATGTTTGCGAGATTATTGCCGATCAGCATGGCGCCGATCAGCCGGTCACGCCGTTCGATGAGCTCGCGCACGACGCCGGCGCGCTCCTCTCCATTGGCCTCAAGCGTATGGATGCGGCTGCGCGAAACGGCCGTCAGCGCCGTTTCCGAGCCGGAGAAGAAGGCAGACATGAGGACGAGGGCCACGATGGAGACGATTTCTGGCCAGTAGACGGAAAGAAATGCCAGCGTGCCTTCGATGCTCATTGAGGGTGCTTTTCCTTCAGGAAACTCAACACTTCGGATTGCGGTACGTCGTCGGCGATAAAAGACTGCCCGATGCCACGCGTCAGGATGAAGGTGAACTTGCCGTTCTTGACCTTCTTGTCCTGCGCCATTGCTTCCATCAGCCGCTCTGCCGGCGGCAGCTCGCCCGGAATATCGGACATGCGCGTCGGCAGGCCAACCTCTTTCAGGTGCTTCTCGACGCGCTTGCCATCGTCGGGGCTTGCAAGGTTCATGCGCGCCGAAAACTCATGCGCCAGCACCATACCGATCGAAACGCCTTCGCCATGCACGAGCCGGGCGCTGTCATAAGCCGTGACGGCTTCCAGCGCGTGTCCGAACGTGTGGCCAAGGTTAAGAAGCGCACGAGGACCGTTCTCCCGCTCGTCGGCGACGACGACATCGGCTTTCGCCTGGCAGCTCGTCGCGATAGCCTCGATGCGGGCATCGCCACCGGCAAAGACCGCCTGCCAGTTCTTCTCCAGCCAGGAAAAGAAATCCGGCTTGTCGATCAAGCCATACTTCGCGACTTCGGCATAACCGGCACGGAATTCACGCTCCGTCAGCGTATTCAGCACGTCGGTATCGGCGAGAACCAGATCTGGCTGATGAAAGACGCCGATGAGGTTCTTGCCATGGCGGCTATTGATGCCTGTCTTACCGCCGACGGAAGAATCCACCTGCGACAGCAGCGAGGTCGGCACCTGCACGAAGCGCACACCGCGGCGCACGATCCCGGCTGCAAAGCCCGCGAGATCGCCGATCACACCGCCGCCAAGCGCGACCACATAGTCATTTCGCTCGACACGGGCTTCCAGCACCTTGTCGCAGACAGTCATCAGATGCTCGAAGCTCTTGGTCTTCTCGCCAGCCGGCAGGACAAGCGAAGAAGCGGTAATGCCAGCGGCTTCGAGGCTCGAAACCAGCGCGTCGAGATAAAGCGGCGCGACATTCGCATCGGTGATCACAGCAGCCTTGCGGCCTTTGAGACGCGAGGCGATCTCCGCGCCGGCGCGCGCAATCAGCCCTGGACCGATCAGGATGTCATAGGCACGCTCGCCGAGCGGCACATGCACCTTCTTTTCGGTTGCAACGGAAGCGATCGCATTCATGGCACTGCACTTTCGGTTTGGTATTCGATCACGGCCTTCAAGACTTCGTCGGCCATCAGTTCTTTGCGCACATCGCGCGACAAAACGGTGACGTCAGCCTGCGCATAGACCGGGTATCGCGCATTCATCAGGTTTTCGAGCGTCTGCTTCGGGTTCTCGGTCTTCAGCAACGGCCGGGTATCGCGCTTGTTGACGCGCTCCCAGAGAACATCGAGATCGGCCTTCAGCCAGAGCGACAGGCCGCCCTTCTTGATATGCTTGCGGGTGCGATCGTTGATGAAAGCGCCGCCGCCGGTGGACACCACGCGCGGACCATTCTTTAGAAGCCGCTTCATCACCCGCGTTTCCAGCGCCCGGAACTCTTCTTCCCCATAGGCGGCAAACAGCTCGGTAATCGTCATGCGCGACACGCGCTCGATCTCGACATCGCTGTCGACGAAGGGGATGCCGAGCTGGCTCGCGACGAGACGGCCGACGGAGGATTTCCCGGCTCCCATGAGGCCGACAAGGATAAGATTGCGGGACCCGAGCGCGGCGCGAGCTCTGTCTTTCAGACTGTCTGCAACTGTCAGAACGGGATCACTCATTGGTCCATTCACACTTTGTTTGCAAACGGTATCGACAAATGCAGGTACAGCGTCAAGTCGCGGGCAAGGGAAACATGATCCAAATGCCGCTTCTTGCACGCAATCACGCTTCTTCCTAAAAAGAAGCCGAGCCCATGGAGTTCTGGAATGCCGACCCTCTTCCGCTTTCTGGCTGTCTTGGCTGTCATAGCCGGGATCATCTATGGCGGCATGGTCGCACTTGTGACCTTCGTCGAGCCGCAGCCCCGTGACGTGACGATCCGCATCCCCTCCGAGCGCGTCAATCCGCCGGCGACGGGAACGATTGCCCCTGCAAAGAAGTGAGCCGATGCGGGATCTCGGACGCGCCCATGTGGAAGCCTTTCTCGAGATGATGAGCGCCGAACGCGGCGCGGCTCAAAACACGCTGCTCTCCTATGAGCGCGATCTTGATGACCTGCACGGCTTCCTGAGCGGCAAGAGCGTGCGGCTGACCGAGGCAGCTTCCGCCGACCTGACCGCCTATCTCTCCTCGCTTGCAAGCCAGGGCTTCAGACCCTCCTCTCAGGCACGCCGCCTCGCCGCCATGCGGCAATTCTACAAGTTTCTCTATGCCGAAGGCATCCGCACCGACGATCCGACAGGCATCCTCGACGCACCGAAGAAAGGCCGCGCCCTGCCGAAGACAATGGGCGTAGCAGAAGTCACGAAACTGCTGACACAGGCCGAACAGGAAGCGTCCGACACAGCGCCCGGCCAGCTGCAGCGCCAGCGCATGCTCGCCCTGCTGGAGCTGCTCTACGCGACCGGCATGCGCGTCAGTGAGCTCGTCTCGCTCCCCGCCCGCGTCCTCGATCAGGAAGGCCGCTTCCTGATCATCCGCGGCAAGGGCAACAAGGAACGCCTCGTTCCGCTTTCCCAATCGGCAATCGCCGCGCTGAAGGTCTATGGCCGCTCGATGGCAGTGGAAAGCGCCAATAGCAAACAGCCTGTGGAAAGCCCCTGGCTCTTTCCGGCTGCCTCGAAGGAAGGTTATCTTCCCCGTCAGGTCTTTGCCCGCGATCTCAAGAACCTGTCGATCCGGGCCGGGCTGACGCCGTCTATGATCTCGCCGCACGTGATGCGCCACGCCTTTGCCAGCCATCTCCTGGCCAATGGCGCAGACCTTCGCGTCGTGCAGGAACTCTTGGGACATTCGGACATTTCGACCACGCAGATCTATACCCACGTCCTCGAAGAACGCCTGCAACAACTGGTGCAAACGCATCACCCTCTTGCAAAACAGGCGAAAAAGCACGAATAGGACCGGCGACAAGGGGCGACGCCAGCAATTTGCCCTGGGCACAAGGAACGGAAACGCACCTCATGCACAACTATCTCGACTTCGAAAAGCCGATCTCCGACCTCGAAGCTAAGATCATCGAACTGAAGAAGCTCGCGTCCGAGGGCGAGAGCATCGACACGTCGGATGAAGTCGGCCGCCTCGAAGTTCGCGTTCGCGAAGCGATGGTCGATATCTATTCCAAGCTCAACGCCTGGCAGAAGACGCAGGTCGCGCGCCATCCGCAGCGTCCGCATTTCGTCGATTATGCCAAGGTGCTGTTCCAGGAATTCACGCCGCTCGCCGGCGACCGCAAGTTTTCCGAGGACGCCGCAATCCAGGCCGGCCTCGCCCGTTTCCGTGGCCAGCCTGTCGCCGTCATCGGCCAGGAAAAGGGCAACGACACGAAGAGCCGCCTGAAGCACAATTTCGGCAGCGCCCGTCCTGAAGGCTATCGCAAGGCGATCCGCGTTCTCGAAATGGCTGACCGCTTCGGCCTCCCGGTCGTAACGCTCGTCGACACCGCAGGCGCCTATCCGGGCGTTGGCGCCGAAGAGCGCGGCCAGGCAGAAGCCATCGCCCGCTCCACGGAAATGTGCCTTGGCGTCAAGGTTCCGATCATCTCCGTCGTCATCGGCGAAGGCGGTTCGGGCGGCGCGATCGCCATCGCCACCGGCAACAAGGTCTTCATGCTCGAACATTCGATCTACAGCGTGATCTCGCCGGAAGGCGCGGCCTCCATCCTCTGGCGCGATTCCACCCGCGCCAAGGAAGCGGCGACCAACATGAAGATCACCGCCGAAGACCTGAAATCGCTGGGCATCATCGACGGCATCATTCCCGAGCCGCTCGGTGGCGCGCACCGCGATCCGGACAACGTGATTGCCGCAACCGGCGACGTCATCGCCAACGCTCTGGCCGAGCTTTCGCCCCGTACCGGCGAGCAATTGCGCAACGATCGCCGACAGAAATTCCTGTCGATGGGTCGTAACCTCTAAGGCAAAGCCAGTGAAAATGGCCCGATTGGGGCCAAATCTTGGCCACAATAATGTTATCTACCGAACTTCGTGCTTGCGGGGGCGCCGCAGGCAGGTCATAGGCTGGTAAGGATTTGTAAAGTATAAGCCGCCTATGATTCCTGGTAATGCCCGGAACTCTGCGTGCGGAGTGGGCTGAATCCTTAGTTGGGCTAGTTGAATGCGCATTCGTCATTTCGCCTACGTGTCGCTGATGGCGCTCGCACTTGCGGGCTGCAACGACACTCTCGAATCCGCCAGCAAGATCGACCTCTCCACCGTCAAGAACAAGGTGGAGCAACCGCTGCCGCCGCGCATCCTGGCGCAGATGAGCGCCAAGAGCATGGATCGCAATTCGCCGATCCTGATCCGCATCTTCAAAGAGGAAGGCGCGCTCGAGATCTGGAAGGCGAAGACCGACAACCGTTTCGACAAGATCGCCGACTACAAGATTTGCGCCTGGTCCGGCCGTCTCGGTCCGAAGGTGAAGACCGGCGACCGTCAGGCCCCGGAAGGTTTCTACAACCTCACCCGTGCCAACCTGAACCCGAATTCGAAATATTATCTCGCGATCAATACCGGCTTCCCGAACAAATATGACGCCGTCAACGGCCGTACGGGTTCCGATCTGATGATCCACGGCGCCTGCTCATCGTCCGGCTGCTATTCGATGACCGACGAACAGGTTCTCGAGATCTACGCCTTTGCGCGCGACGCCTTCAAGGGCGGCCAGACCTCGGTGCAGCTGCAGGCCTTCCCGTTCCGCATGACTGCGGAGAACATGTACAAGCACCGGCTCGATCCGAGCTACGACTTCTGGAAGATGCTGAAGGTCGGCTACGACAATTTCGAAGTCACCAAGCGCCCGCCTGACGTCAATGTCTGCGAGAAGAAATACGTCTTCAACCAGCAGACCACCGATGGCGGCGCCTTCAATCCGGCCGGCAAGTGCCCGGCCATGTCGACGCCTCCGGCGCTCGCATCCGCGCTGTCGTCCTACGACAAGACCTACGCGATGGATTATGCCAAGGCCGAGAAGAAGTTCGACGGCCTCGCCTGGTACGATCCGACAGAAGCCGAGCGCAAGGCCGTCGTCGCCAAGACCCGCAAGGGCCGCGAGCTCGCCTACGCCCCGACCGGCACCTCGCTGGAAGCTGGCCGCATGGTCAAGGTCGCCGAACTCGAAGGTATGATGTCGAAGCCGGCTGTCCCCGCGACGGTACCGGAAGCCGCGGTCGCATCCGCTGCCCCGGCAGCAGCGCCGGCTACGGCAGCGCCCGCCGCCGCTCCGGCCGCAGCCAACGCCACGGCCGTGGCAGCAGCAACGCCTCCAAACGTTCCGGTTCCGCAGCAGAACCCGCTCGCCTTCGCACCCGAGCCGCCGCAGGAAACTGCCGACGCCTCCAAGAAGCCGTTCTGGAAATTCTGGTCCAAGAATTGAGCGGTACCGACGCCGTAACTTATGACCTTCGCGGTCTGAAGTGCCCCCTGCCCGTCCTGAAGACGCGCCGCAAGATGTCATCCATGGCAAGCGGCGCGCTGATCCGCGTGGAAACCACGGACCCGCTGGCAGGCATCGACATCCCGCATTTCTGCAATGAAGACGGCCACGAACTGCTGGAAACGGTAAAGACGGAAAGCGGCCACCGTTTCCTGATCCGCAGGAAATAAGCGTCAGATCTTCATACCGGGAATGGCGAGCGGATTGTCGTGAAGTGCGGCACGGTCCGGTGTATCGATGCGCGGCTTGCCCAGAAACGCATCGAACAGCGTCTTCACGAAATCCTCCGGCAGATCCTTGGTGATCAGCACCATGCGCGTGCGCCGGTCGCTGGCGTCAGGCCATGCAGGCAGCCACACCGGCGGATGGAAGATGTTCTGCACGCCGTGCAGCACCAGCGGCTTGTCCGGCCTGTCCGATACCGCGACGATCGCCTTCATCCGCAGCAGCTTCTCGCCGTGTGCCGAGCGCAGCAGATCGATGAACATCTCCAGCGCCATCGGATCGATCGGCTTCTCCTCGACGATCGAGAAGGACCGGATCGAGGCATCGTGACGGTTCACATCATGCGGATCCTGGTCGTCGTGGCCGTGATAGTGGTGGTGATGCCCGTGGTGATGATCGTGACCATGGTCATGGCGGTGATGATGATGCGCATCATCAGCATCCTCATCGCGCAGCCAGCGGCCAACATCGGCAATCTTCGTGTCCGGATCGTAGAGCCCGTTGACGAGAACGGCAGCCGTACCGGCCTCGCCGCCATCGGCATCCATCAGCGCCGCCCGCGGATTGAGATCGCGCAGCCGCGCTTCCAGGGCCTTTAGCAGCGCCACATCGGCCATAGGCCGCTTGGAGACGATCAGCCGGTCGGCAACTGCCACCTGCTTGCGGGCCTCCTCGTGATTGTCGAGCGTCTGCAGCCCATTGACCGCATCGACGACGGTGACCACGCCATCCAGCTGGAAATTCGTGGCAATGATCGGATTGCCCATGATCGCCTGCATCACCGGTGCCGGATCGGCAAGCCCCGTCGTCTCGATGACGATGCGCTTCACAGCCTTCACGCGCCCGGTCTGGATCGCATCCATCAGATTGGCCAGCGTATCGACGAGTTCGCCGCGCACCGTGCAGCAAAGGCATCCGTCCGAAAGCTCGATGATCGCATCGCCGGAGCTTTCGACCAGCAGGTGGTCGATACCGACATCGCCGAACTCATTGATGATGACGGCCGCTTCCTTCATCGCGGGATCCTTGAGGATCCGGTTCAGAAGCGTCGACTTTCCTGCACCGAGAAAGCCGGTGAGGATGGTGACCGGGATCCGGTCTGCATGCAGGCTCATGGGACTTGCCTTTAGAAGGACGTGGGACGCGGCAGCGGCACCGGAACATTGGCAGCATCGCCGATCGCATCCGCCTTGGCGGTCTTGTCGGGCTGCGGGTCCTGGCCGGGGATCAGACCGGCGAAGACGAAGTTCGGCTCGTGGTCCATCTCATGGATATACGGCGACTGTACCTTCATGCGGCCCACTTCATCGCGCGTTTCGCTGCGCACCTTGGCGCCCTTGGCGCTGCAGATGTCGGCGCTGATATCGGTGACCGCATCCTGCCCCGGCCCATAGGGCTTGAGCGAGCGGAGCGTATCGCCCGAGGACGTCGGCGAGGAGAATGCCTTCTCCAGCAGGTTAGCCGTCGCATCTGCGCGCGCCGCAAGGCTGTCCGTGCCGAGCACGACGGAAACCACCGTGCGTCCGTTGCGGGTTGCCGAACCGATCTGGTTGAAACCGGAAGCGCAGATGAAGCCCGTCTTCATGCCGTCAGCGCCAGCGAAGCGCCCGATCAGCAGGTTGATACTCGGCGTATTCGTCTTGCCGTTGGTGAAACCTTCGAGCGCGAAATAGCCGGCATATTGCGGGAAGTCGCGGCGCAGCGCGACCGTCAGGATCGCCAGATCGCGCGCCGTCGTATATTGCCCCTTGCCCGGCAGGCCGTTCGGATTGACGAAATGCGAATCCGTCATGCCGAGTTTGACGGCCTCGGCATTCATCCGCAGCACGAAGGCATCCTGCGTGCCTGCAACGGCTTCCGCGACAGCAACCGCGATATCGTTGGCCGACTTGACCATCAGGATCTTCAGTGCGCTGTCGAGCGTCAGCTTCTGGCCGGGCTTGTAATACATCTTGGCGGCCGGCTGGGCGGCAGCCTGCTTGCTCATGACGATCGGGGTGTCGAGGCTGATCTGGCCGGAGCGGATGGCATCGAAGGTCGTATAGACGGTCATCAGCTTGGTCAGCGATGCCGGATACCATTTGCGGAAGGCTTCCTCATGCTCGATCACGCGGCCGCTCTGGACATCGACGAGAATATGCGGATTGGCCTGCGCCAGCGGGACCGAAGAAAGCAGAGCTGCGGCAGCACTGACTGCGAATGATACCGGCCGCAAAGCAGCGAACAAACGATTCTGGCGCGTCGACACGTCTAGTCCTTAAATTGTCCGGAAATCTCGAAACCTTCACCTATTTAACGTATATGGCCATGACATGGCAAAGGCCATTGAATAAGTTCTTTTCGCGGCACCATGTCTTCGGTGCCGTGGAAAACCCGTTTTCGTTATAGGAATTTTCGCATGCCGATTTTGAACAGAGCCGCTGAATTGCAGGATGAAGTGACCGAGTGGCGCCGCCATATTCACGCCCGGCCCGAGCTGCTGTTCGCCGTCGAAAACACTGCCGCTTTCGTTGCCGAAAGGCTCAAGGAGTTCGGCGTTGACGAAATCGTGACCGGCATCGGCCGCACTGGAGTCGTCGGCCTGATCAAGGGCAAGGGCGAAGGCCGCACCATCGGCCTGCGCGCCGATATGGACGCCTTGCCGCTCACCGAAATCACCGGCAAGCCCTGGGCTTCGACGACAGCCGGCAAGATGCATGCCTGCGGCCATGACGGTCACACGGCCATGCTGCTCGGCGCCGCGAAATACCTAGCCGAGACCCGCAATTTCACCGGCAATGTCGCCGTCATCTTCCAGCCCGCCGAAGAAGGCGGCGGCGGCGGCAACCTGATGGTCAAGGACGGCATGATGGAGCGCTTCGGCATCGAAGAGGTCTATGGCATGCACAACCTGCCGGGCCTGCCCGTCGGCCAGTTTGCCATCCGCAAGGGCCCGATCATGGCAGCGACCGACGAATTCACCGTCACCATCAAGGGCCGCGGCGGCCACGCCGCCCAGCCGCACCGGACGATCGACCCGATCGCCATCGGCGCCCAGATCGTCTCCAACCTGCAGATGATCGCCGCCCGCACCGTCGATCCGCTGCGTTCGGTCGTCATCTCCGTTACCAAGTTCAACGCTGGCTTCGCCCATAACGTCATTCCGAACGACGCCCAGATCGCCGGCACGATCCGCACGCTCGACGGTGAGGTTCGCGACCTAGCCGAAAGCCGCTTCAAGCAGGTGGTGAACGGCGTTGCCGCCACCCACGGCGCCGAAGCCGAAATCGCCTTCCATCGCAATTACCCGGTTACCGTCAACCACGCCGACGAGACCGGCCACGCGATCGCAACGGCAACCGACATCGCCGGTGCGGCAAACGTCAATCCCGAGATCGATCCGATGATGGGCGGCGAGGATTTTTCCTACATGCTGAACGCCCGCCCCGGCGCCTTCATCTTCATCGGCAACGGCGACACCGCAGGCCTGCACAACCCGGCCTACGATTTCAACGACGAGGCCATCGCCCACGGCATTTCCTACTGGGTCCGCCTCACCGAACAGCGCCTCGGCGCCTGATCCGATACTTGCAGCTAAACCTGAAAAAGGCTTGGCTTCCCGCCAAGCCTTTTGTATGCATGAGCACCAAGTGGTTCCGTAGCTCAGCAGGATAGAGCATCAGATTCCTAATCTGAGGGTCACGCGTTCGAATCGCGTCGGAATCACCATTATTTGAGCGGCTTATCTTACGCAGACTGGCGCCAGCGAGACGACTTTTAATTTCCCTGTTTCGAATATGGGGCATCGTTTTGGCTTAATGATGCGTTATCATGTGAAGTCTAAATATATATCAGAACCGGGGAGGGTAAATTGAGCGATTTCCTTGAATACCCTTTCCGCATCATTGGTCCAAAGCCCGATACTATTCCAATGGCTCGACTCGCCTTTTATATGGCCGAGCTTGCAAAGCTCATGGGGTCGCCCGAGCACGTTCATTTCAAAGAAGTTCTCAACAAAAGCGTGAGCATCGTGGCATGCGCGGATGCGCAACAGGTTGCCGTAATCTCTCCACGGATACGGGAGGCGGCGCATAACGACAATGATGCAGAAGCGGCAGCTCCTTGGCGCAAGATTAATGAAGCTCTGGCGGAAGACGGCTGGACCGCCGAACTGCCGCTGCCCAAAGGGGGAGAAACTATCTCGTTCCCTGGCAAAGTAAGGGCTTCGAAAGCAATCAGGAGTGTCACTCAGCATACCGCCATCCAAGGACGGCTGATCCGCATTGAGGGTGCAGGAGATCTGGTGAAAGTTGGCTTGGAAATCGACGGGGATTTGAGCGCCGCTGGCATATCGTTGAACGCGACAGCCGCAATTGAACTCGCCCACTGTTTCCACCAGTTCGTTCGTTTAAGTGGTGAAGGAAAGTGGAGTCGAAACACGGAAGGGAAATGGTCTCTCGACAACTTGAAAGCAACAGCCTTTGAGGTTCTCGACGACGAGCCCCTTGACGAAACTCTTAGCAAACTCAAAAATTTGCTGGAGCCTGGCTCTGCTCAAGAGATCGTCAAGAATGTAGATGAGCTACGCCGCGCATGATTGTCGTCGATACAAATTTTTTAATTTTCATGATCGATCCGACCAGCACGCAGGACAAAGATGGCCGATCCGATCGTGTAAATTTCTTCTTGAACACCTTATCGAAGAACACTGTCATCACGGTCCCCGCCCCTTCTCTGGCAGAATTCGTTGCAGGCAGAGCGCAACGCGTTGAGGAAATGGTAGAGATAATTCGAAAGCAGAAAGGTTTTAATGTCCAGGCTTTCGATGAGGTTATAGCGATCGAAACCGGCGAGCGCATAGCTCAGGCAATCGAGAAAATCCCTCAGGATCAGAGGTTGCCGGGATGGCGAGTAGCTATGAAATACGACGCGATGATCGCTGCAACAGCTGTAGTGAGAGGAGCAAGCGACCTCTACACAGATGATCCAGGTCTCGGTAGATATCTGGAAGGAAGTTCGGTAGCGCTCAGAATGATTGATGATCTTCCTCTACCACCGGAAGACCCTCAGCGCAGACTTCAAGTTTGATTGCCACGCGTCCGATCACGTCGGAACCTTCAATGTTCTCATACGCAATTTCATATTCGCCACGCCCCTTCCGCCATGGCGGAAGGGGCGCGAATTGGCCTGAAATCAGCCCGGGGTCAGCGTCATCGAAGCGCTGCCGGCAGCGACGTTGAGGCCGAGCTGGCCGGTGACGCTGAGGGCCTGGAGGTGGATCGAGCCGGAGGTGCCGCCGATCAGGACGTTGGCGCCGACGCCGGCGCCGACGGTGGCTTCGGCCGATGCGCCGACATAGAGGCCGCCGAGCGAGCCGCGGTGATAGCCGGCGGTCGGTGCGAAGACGGCCCAGACGAGGCGGCTGCGGGTGGTAAAGCCGAGGTCGATGCCGAGCTTGCGGATATCGCCGGTATAGTGGTCGGTGACCTCATTGCCGATCGTCGAGCTAAAGACGCAATCGGCTTCCTTGGCAGAACCCAGCACATAGCCGAGACCGCCGCCGATATCGCAGGTGAGCATGCCGATCTTGACGCCGCCGCGCGTATCCGGTTCCTCGTAGGTCCGGACCATATCGGCTGCACTGGCCGCCGTAACGCAAGCCTGGGCAAGCGAAGCTGCTGCAACTACCATCGCAATGGTCTTTTTCATCATGGTCTCCTTCTCAAAATGGCACCGGCAGCTTCAGATCGAAAACGCACCGGCAAGCAAACCCAGCCACAAATAACGTATGGGATCGCAGAACGATCCAAACAGCCTTCATTGTTTCCATGCACAATGAAGAACGTCCTTAACGTTCTGATCGCAAAGGGGACAATTCGAAGGCAGGACCGTTGCTTATTGGCCGCACTCGATGTCCGAATGCCCGCTTGGGCAACCCCACGCAGAAATTGAGCGGTGGCTAATCATAGCCGCCTTCGGGCGAAAAACCTAAATATTTCGTAAGGTTGGAACCGGCCCACCGTCTGGCGAGTTCATCGTCCGGTTAATTGAAAGGCCAAAACCATGAAATCTCTTATTCTTGCTTCCATGCTTGCCGCAGCCGCCATTGTCTCCACCACCGCCCCGTCCCAGGCGGCCAGCATGACGGTCACCACCACCGAGCGCGGTCCGGACCATCATTGGCATAAGCCGATGCATCACGTCATGACGCATTGCTACACCAAGACGGCCCGCATTCACGAACACGGCCACTGGGTCGTCAGGAAGACCCGCGTCTGCCGCTAACAGATAGCTCAGCATGATTGAAACCGGCCGCCACGCGGCCGGTTTTTTGTTGGGCGGACGCCAATCGCCGCAGCTGGAACTTTGAGAAAAGGCGGGCGTTAAGCTGGCAAAACAGGAGTTTTGTCATGCGTCAGAAACTTGCTTTGCTCACCGTCGCCTATGTCGCGATCAGCGCCATCCTGCTGGTGCTCGCCTATCATCCGCAGGGTCCGGTCACCACGCAGAAGACCGACCGTGTCGCCGGCGCCAGCACTGGCTCGCATTTCCTGGTCGAGCGCTTCGCCGGCTGATCAGCTGAGCGCCGGCTTATAGGCGACGACGTGGAAATACTCTTCCTCGGGAAGGGTTCCGCCGCTGAGAAGGTGGCCATCGACGGAAAACAGCATCGGATCGCCGTCGAAACCGCTGGCGCCCAGTTGCGCGCGCAGCTGCTGCGGCGTCGTGGCATAGACCATGATCCCGAAATCATGGGCGCGGTGCAGCAGGATCGCGTGCTCGCCTTCACGCTGCTCAAGCGGGGCAAACCGGCGCTCGCGAACGAGACCCATCGCATGCTTTACCAGCCGGAAGCCGAGTCGCAGCGGATCGTTCGACCAGACGATCGATGAGCGCGCCCGCTTTTCGCCGAACCCATGCCAGTTGCGATTGAAGGTGGAGAAGACGAAGGTCCCGCCCGCCCTGAGCACGCGCGATACCTCGGACAGAACGGCTCGCCGTCCCTCCGCATCGACGGAATCGATGCCATTATAGCTGAACAGCACGAGATCGAAGCTGGCATTGCCGAAAGCAGAGAGATCGCGCGCATCCATATGCGCCAGCTGCGCCTGCGGATAATTGCGCTGGGCAAGCTCCACCATTTCAGGCGTATAGTCGATGCCGACATAGTCTGCGGCGATATCGCAAAACAGCCCGGTCGTCCGTCCGCCGCCAATGCCGATATCCAGGATCCGCCCGCCGCTCGCGCGCTTTCGTGCGATCTCAAACACCAGCCGTTCGCCTTCGTTGATGAAGCCGGTGCTCGCCCGGTAATCGCGCCGGGCGATCGGATTGCGCCAGGTCCTGCGGTTGATCTCTTCCATGCGATGCATTTGCCGCACCTCCGGTTAAGCCAGTTGCATGGCTCTAGACCTAGGCCGCAAGGCAGGTGGGGTCCAATTACAGAACGTTAATCTTTTGTTAATGGTTAACGCGCGCAATTTTATCCGAGCAGGATCTGGTTGCGGACGTCGTGGACCCCCTGCACAGCCTGGACGATTGCGGTCGCCCGCTCGATTTCGCCGACGGTCGCAACCGTACCCGTCAGGACGATATCGTCGGCATCGGA
The DNA here is from genome assembly GCF_016864575.1 of Rhizobium sp. BG4. NCBI lineage: Bacteria > Pseudomonadati > Pseudomonadota > Alphaproteobacteria > Hyphomicrobiales > Rhizobiaceae > Rhizobium > Rhizobium sp. BG4. Next base: position 2,144,166 of record NZ_CP044125.1, on the reverse strand, counting down.
CGTCACCTGCACATCCGAGGCATCGATATCTCCGGCGGTCGCCAGCGCCTCGGCAGCGGCGATTTCCAACGCCGCGTGATTGACGAACTCCACCTCGATCTCCGGCTGCTTGCCATGAAATGTGGCTTCCTTGAAAACCATCACTCGTCCTCCTTATGGTGATCTCAGGGAAACGCCGGAGGCCGGGCTTGGTTTCAGATCACCAGGTGACGCGGTAGTTGACGTTGACGCTGGCCGCCCGCCCGGCGGAGAGCGGATCGTTGACGGCAGCATTGAGATTGAGGTTCGGCAGAATGTTCTGGCTGACGCCGACGGTGCTCGAAAAATCCTGCCCGAAATCGGTGACGCTGCCATTCGCCGTCAGCGATGTTCCCGTCCAGGGATAGATGAGCTTGACCGCCTGCGTCGCCGTCACCGAGGTCTGGCGCGCCGCAAGCGGATCGTAGCCGACATTGACGAAGCGGCTGGTCTGCAGGTCGAGAGAGTCGGACAGGATGAAGCTCTTCGCTCGGCTGAGCATCAGCGATCCGCTGCCCCGCAGCGTATCGACCCGCACGCCCGCCGATTGTTGCGCATTGCCGGCCGGGGTCACCCTGACGCGGGTGATCTTGCCCCAGAGGGTCGCCTGCCCCGATCCAGGCAGGATCGCATCGCCATCGGTTGCGGCGAGCCCGAGATCGGCGCCAGCGCTCGTTTCCCATTCGAACGGCAGACGGAAACCCATCGTCGCCTTGTAGGACTGATCGGACACCTGCACCGGATTCCAGATCAGCAGATTATCCGCCCGCGCGGGAAGCGCGGCGAAAGCCCCTACGGCGAAGAGAAAGGTCATTTTCAGCATCGTCAGCAAGCCGGTCCCTTGGCGCCTGAAGCGCACAACAATCATGCAGATGCGCCTTGCGGCACCTCTGTCGATCCTCCCGATTTTTGAAATGGCAGAGGCATCGCGATGCCCTCTACCCGATGCGCCGGAGCGCTGGGATACACCGATGGCCGCAAGCAGCCGCGCATCCCGTCATCCTCCACGGATGTTATAGGAATCCCATCCCGATGCCGCTCTGTAAACCCCGCTGGAAGAGAAAACTGCTGCGTTGCACACTTGCCGCACCCCGGAAAGCGCGCTAGAGCCGAAGACAAATGACGGCTCTGGATAAGACACGCGCATGAAGACCGGCCCTAACGCGCCGCGGCGCCTCAGCATTTTCGGCTCAACCGGCTCGATCGGCGTCAACACGCTCGATGTGGTCACCCAGCTTGGTGGCCGCGAAGCCTTTGAGGTCGTCGCCATATCAGGCAACGCCAATGTCGCGCTGCTGGCGGAGCAGGCAAAAGCCTGCGGCGCCGAGCTCGCCGTCACCGCCGATGAGGCAAGCTACGGCGCCCTGAAGGATGCACTATCCGGCACCGGCATCGAGGTCGCCGCAGGCCGCGAAGCCCTGATCGAGGCCGGCGCCCGCGACGCGGATGTCGTCATGGCGGCGATCGTCGGGACGGCCGGTTTGGAACCGACGTTGGCAGCCGCAAGACGCGGCGCCGACATCGCGCTCGCCAACAAGGAATGCCTGGTGTCCGCCGGCGAGCTCTTCGTCAAGGCCGTGGCCGAAGGCGGCGGGCAGCTTATCCCTGTCGACAGCGAACACAGCGCCATCTTCCAGTCGCTCGAAGACGGCCAGCATCATGCGATCGAGCGCATCGTTCTCACGGCCTCCGGCGGTCCGTTCCGCACCTGGACGCGTGAGCAGATGGCCGGTGTCACCGCCGATATCGCCCGTGCCCATCCGAACTGGTCGATGGGATTGAAGATCTCGATCGGCAGCGCCTCGATGTTCAACAAGGCGCTGGAGATGATCGAGGCGAAGCATCTCTTCAACCTCCGTCCGGATCAGGTGGAAGTCATCGTCCATCCGCAGTCGGTGATCCATTCGATGGTCGGTTATGTCGACGGCTCGGTGCTGGCGCAGCTCGGCTGCCCAGACATGCGCACGGCGATCGGCTATGCGCTGACCTATCCGAACCGCTCGAAGCTCGACGTCGAACGGCTGGATTTTGCAAAGCTCGCACGGCTCGATTTCGAAGCGCCCGACGAAGTGCGCTTCCCTGCTCTGCGCCTCGCCCGCACCGCGCTCGAGCGCGGCGGCTTGCAGGGCGCCGTCATGAATGCAGCCGAAGAGATCGCCTTCCACGCCTTCTGCGATGGACGGATCGGCTTCCTTGAAATGGCAGATATCGCCGAGCGCGTCATGGACGACATGACCGGCTACAAGGCGGCAGCAACGATGGAAGACGTATTTGCCGCCGATGGCGAGGCGAGACGCCGAGCGGGCGAAATCATCGCTCAAAAGGAAATGGCCGCTTAAGCGGCCATTTGTTTATCAAGCTGTTTCTCTTTTCCGCTCAGGCAACGTGCCGCGCCAATGCGCAGCGCGACCAGAGCGAATGCAGCGCACCGACCAGATGTTCGATATCGGCATCCGTATGCTGCGGCGTCGGCGTGAAGCGCAGGCGCTCGGTCTTCTTCGGCACGGTTGGGTAATTGATCGGCTGCACGTAGACGCCAAAATTGTCGAGCAGCAGATCCGAGATCCACTTGCACTTGGCCGCATCGCCGACCATGACCGGCACGATATGGCTCGGGTTCGGCATATGCGGAATGCCCTGCTGGTCGAGCAGCACGCGCAGCTTGCGCACGCGATCCTGATGACGGGCACGCTCGAACGGGCTCGATTTCAGGTGCTGGATCGAAGCGACGGCACCAGCAGCGAGCGCCGGCGGCAGCGAGGTCGTGAAGATGAAGCCCGATGCAAACGAGCGGATGAAATCGCAAAGCGCCGTCGACGCCGCGATATAGCCGCCCATGACGCCGAAAGCCTTGGCAAGCGTGCCTTCGATGACCGTGATCCGGTCCATCAGTCCTTCGCGCTCGGCAATGCCGCCGCCGCGCGGGCCGTACATACCGACGGCATGCACTTCGTCGAGATAGGTCATCGCCCCATACTTGTCGGCGAGATCGCAGATCTCCTTGATCGGCGCGATATCGCCGTCCATCGAGTAGACGCTTTCGAAAGCGATCAGCTTCGGCGCCTTCGGATCGGCGGCCGCCAGCTTGGCCTCGAGATCGTGGATGTCGTTATGCTTCCAGATAACCTTTTCGCACTTCGCATAGCGAATGCCTTCGATCATCGAGGCGTGGTTCAGTGCGTCAGAGAAGATGATCATGCCGGGGATCTTGCCGCCGAGCGTGCCGAGCGCCGCCCAGTTCGAGACATAGCCCGACGTGAAGGTCAGCGCGGCTTCCTTGCCATGCAGATCGGCGAGCTCGCGCTCAAGCAGAACGTGGTAGTGGTTGGTGCCAGAGATATTCCGGGTGCCTCCCGCACCCGCGCCACAGTGCTCGATGGCGGCTTTCATCGCCTCGATCACCTTGGGATGCTGCCCCATGCCGAGATAGTCGTTGGAGCACCAGACTGTTACGTCTTTCGGGCCGTCGGCCGTGTGGCGCGTCGCACGCGGGAAACTTCCGCGGTGGCGCTCAAGGTCGGCAAAAACGCGATAGCGGCCTTCGGCGTGAAGACCTTCCAGCTCGCTTTTGAAAAACGCTTCGAAATCCATGCATATGCTCCAGTATCACGCGACCGTTTTGCTGGGCACACCGACGCGCGTCAACCCATGGCCCCTGCTTTAGCATCAACTGCGGCAAAAGGCGCATATTTTTGAATCATTCCAGACGAAAAAGCTTCAACCCAGCCGATAAAGCGGCTGGGTTGACATATCGGGAATGCCGTCAATTGCCCTGTAGTTCTAGCCTACAGCGGCAACCGCGCGCTTCGTCATGACTTTTATCAAATTGGCGCGATATTCCGCGCTGGCATGCAGATCGGAGAGCAGGCCGCTGGCATCGACCTGAACGCCCATCGCCGCATCCGGCGACCAGTTGGCAGCAAGAGCCGCCTCGAGGCCGCCGTGCCGAAACGCGCCGTTGCTGCCCGCCCCCGCGATGCCGACCCGAACCGTCCCCCCGGATTTGGCCACCAGAACGCTGGTCATCGCATAGCGCGACGCCGGGTTGCGGAACTTGGCGTAGCCGGCCTTGTCCGGTGCATCGAAGCTGACACCCGTGACGATCTCGCCATCCGCGAGCGCCGTCTCGAACAGACCGGTGAAGAACTGGTCTGCCGCAAGCTGCCGCTTGCTGGTGATGATGGTCGCGCCGAGCGCCAGCATCGCCGCCGGATAATCTGCGGCCGGGTCGTTGTTGGCGATCGATCCGCCGATCGTTCCCATGTGCCGGACATGCGGATCGCCGATCAGCCCGGCGAGCTCACAGAGAGCCGGACACACGCCGCGGATGGCGGACGAGGCCGCCACTTCGGCATGCGTTGTTGCCCCGCCGATCGTCACCTTGCGGCCATCGACCTTGATGCCCTTCATCGCATCGATGTGGCGCAGATCGACGAGATCGCTCGGCGCGGCGAGACGCTGCTTCATCGTCGCGATCAGCGTCATGCCGCCGGAGACGAACTTGCCTTCCGGCTTGCCCGAAATCAGCTTGACGGCTTCATCGACCGAAGAAGCGCGGTGATAATTGAGTTCATACATGGCCCGTCCTCCTCAGTTCGTTGCGCGTGCCGCCATCCACACCTTCTGCGGTGTGGCGGGCATGGTCAGCATGTTGTTGCCGATGGCGTCGGTGATGGCGTTCATCAGCGCCGGCGGAGAGCCGATCGCACCCGCCTCACCGCAGCCCTTGATGCCCAGCGGATTGCTGGGGCAAGGCGTGTTCTGGTGCGAGATCTTGAACGACGGCAGATCGTCGGCGCGCGGCATGGCATAATCCATGTAGCTCGCCGTCAGCAGCTGGCCGTTCTCGTCGTAATGGACGCCTTCGAGCAGCGCCTGGCCGATACCCTGGGCGATGCCGCCATGCACCTGCCCCTCGACGATCATCGGGTTGATGATATTGCCGAAGTCGTCGGCGGCGACGAACTGCACGATCTTGGTATGACCTGTTTCCGGGTCGACCTCGACCTCGCAGATGTAGCACCCGGCCGGGAAGGTGAAGTTCGACGGATCGTAGAACGCAGTCTCCTTCAGACCGGGCTCCATGCCCGCCGGCAGGTTGTGCGCAGTATAGGAAGCGAGCGCCACCTGGAACCACGGCAGCGCCTTGTCGGTACCGGCAACCTTCAGCTCGCCGTTCTCGACGACAATATCGCTCTCGTCGGCTTCCATCAGATGCGCGGCGATCTTCTTGGCCTTGGCCTCCACCTTGTCGAGCGCCTTGACGACGGCGGACATGCCGACGGCGCCGGAGCGCGAGCCGTAGGTGCCCATGCCCATCTGTACCTTGTCGGTGTCGCCATGGACAATCGAGACGCTGTCGATCGGAACGCCGAGACGGTCCGCTACCAGCTGCGCGAAGGTCGTCTCGTGGCCCTGGCCATGGCTGTGCGAGCCAGTCAGAACTTCGATCGTGCCGACCGCATTGACCCGCACCTCTGCCGATTCCCACAGGCCGACACCAGCACCGAGCGAGCCGACCGCCTGAGACGGCGCGATGCCGCAGGCTTCGATATAGCAGCTCATGCCGATACCGCGCTTCATGCCGCGGTTCGCAGCCTCCGCCCGGCGGCTTTCGAAACCGCTCCAGTCGGCAGCCTGCATCGCCGCATTCAGCGACGCGTCGTAGTCGCCGGCATCATACATCATGATCACGGGTGTCTGATGCGGGAAGGAGCGGATGAAATTCTTGCGCCGGAGTTCCGCCGGAGAAATGCCGAGCTCGCGCGCCGCCGTCTCCATCGTCCGCTCAAGCAGATAGGTCGCCTCCGGCCGCCCGGCACCGCGGTAGGCATCGACAGGCGCGGTGTTGGTATAGACGGTACGGACATTGGCGTGAATCGCCGGGATGTCGTACTGGCCGGAAAGCAGCGTCGCGTAGAGATAGGTCGGCACCGCGGAGGAGAAGAGCGACATATAGGCGCCGAGATTGGCGATCGTATCGACCTTCAGGCCGATGATGCGATGATCCTTGTCGAAGGCCATCTTCACCTTGGAGACATGGTCGCGCCCATGCGCATCCGTCAGAAACGCCTCGGTGCGATCGGAATTCCACTTCACGGGAACGCCGGTTTTCTTCGAGGCCCAGAGACAGACGATCTCTTCCGGATAGATATAGATCTTCGATCCGAAGCCGCCGCCGACATCGGGCGCGATCACCCTCAGCTTGTTTTCCGGCGCGACATTGTAGAAGGCGCTCATCACAAGACGGGCCACATGCGGGTTCTGGCTGGTCGTGTAGCAGGTGTAGTGATCCTCGGCGGAATCGTAGATCCCGAGCGCCGCGCGCGGCTCCATCGGATTCGGCGACAGACGGTTGTTGGTCAGCTCGATTTCGGTGACATGGGCGGCCTCCGAAATCGCCTTGTCGGTCGCGCCTTCATCGCCGATCACCCAGTCGAAGATCAGATTGTCGGATGATTCCGGATGAATCTGCGGCGCCCCGGGCTTCAAAGCCTCGACGGCCTCCGTGACGACGGGAAGCTCTTCATAATCGATGCTAACGGCCTCGGCGGCATCCCGTGCTTCGCCGAGCGAATCCGCAACGACGATGGCCACGGCATCGCCGACATAGCGAACGGTATCGACGGCCAGCGGCCGCCAGGCACCCATCTTCATCGGCGAACCGTCGCGCGAATGGATCATCCAGCCGCAGATCAGATTGCCGATGCCGTCGGCGAGCAGCTGCTTGCCGTCGAGCACGTCGATCACGCCAGGCATCGCCTTGGCGGCAGAAACGTCGATATTCTTGATCTTTGCATGCGCATGCGGGCTGCGAATGAAATAGCCGTATTTCATGCCCGGGACGACCATATCGTCGGTATAACGGCCCTTGCCGGTCAGGAACCGCTTGTCTTCCTTGCGTGCGACGCGTGCACCAATTCCTTCAACACCCATGATGTCCTCCAATGGGGTTTCGGGCCTGGCATTCCGCCAAAGGGTATCGTGTTCGGCAGCTGCCAGACGAATTCAGGGAGATGCTATTCGGCAGCCTGCTTGGCGCCGCCATGCATTTCAGCATTGGCAGAGAGCACGGCCTTGACGATGTTGTGATAGCCGGTGCAACGACAGATATTGCCTTCGAGCTCGTGGCGGACGGTGTCTTCGTCCAGCTGGCCGCCATGCCGGTTGATCATATCAACCGAGGCCATCACCATGCCGGGCGTGCAGAAGCCGCATTGCAGGCCGTGATGCTCCTTGAAGGCAGCCTGGACCGGGTGCAGTTCGCCGTTTGCGGCAATCCCCTCGATCGTCGTCACCGATGAGCCGGATGCCTGGACGGCAAGGATCGTGCAGCTCTTCACCGACTTGCCGTCCATGTGAACGACGCAGGCACCGCATTGGGTCGTGTCGCACCCGACATGGGTGCCGGTCAGGCCGAGCTTTTCGCGAATGAAATGGACGAGAAGCGTTCTTTCTTCACAGTCGCCGCTCACCGCGCGGCCATTCACCGTCAGTTTGACTTTCGCCATGATGTCCTCCTCGTGCCTCCTCCAGGCACAAGCGGCATCATTTGACTTTTTCCCTGCACTATCAACCGCTACTTTAGGGAGTTGTATCAATTTTGCTTCACTATGCGGGAGGAAAAGCCACGAGCCCTCTTGCAACGTTCTGAAATGAAGCGTGACCGGATTTTTTCGTGGCACTTGCTGGACACGATTTCTTTACGCCATAGTTTGCAGGCAGCGTGACAAAAAGAAAAACACGTGAGGGACAGCTGCTGCCCGGGGGCAGCCAACCCAGGAGATGAAAATGAAGAAGATTATTGCATTCGTACTCGTCGGCCTCTCGATCGCGAGCTGTACTCCAACCCAGCAGGGTGCCGGCATTGGCGCCGCATCCGGCGCCGTGATCGGCGGCGTTGCAACCGGTAATGTTCGTGGCGCCGCTGTTGGCGCAGCAATCGGCGGTGTCGCCGGCGCCCTGATCGGCCGTGTCGCCGAGCAGCCTGGCCAGTGCTACTACCGCGACCGGAACGGCAACCGCTATATCGACGACTGCCCACGCGGCGGCTACTAAGACTTAAATTCGACGATGCAGAAATCCCGGCCAGCGCCGGGATTTTTCATTTTTTGTACTAAATTAGCCCAGCAACAACTTAAATTGGTACACGTTTCGCATTTTTGCCGCTAAGGTGCCCGCGGCTGGGCAACGCGAAGCTTCATTTTCATGTAACAAAAAGCGGCGGATGCAGATCAGAGGGAAGACACCGAAAGCGGGTTTCGCGTATCGGCGGACAGGCACCATGATGGTGATCGCGGCAACCGCCGCGCTTTCGCCGATTCTGGTCAATGAGGCATACGCCTTCAAGCTGTTTGGCATAACGATATTCGGCAAGGACGATAGCGACGCGGAGCAGGTTCCTGATCCGGTGCGCTATGACGTCGATCTGACCGCGGGCACCGCCGATCCCGATCTCACGGAAGCGCTACAGAACAGCTCTCGTCTGGTCGGCGACAAGGATAAGCCCGTCTCCGGCGATCTCGGCGTCGTCGTCAAGGCGCGCGACGATCGCGACCGGCTGATCGCCACGCTTTACGAAAAGGCCCGCTACGGCGGTGTGGTCACCATCACCATCGGCGGCAAGAATATCGATGACCTGCCGCCCAATCCGGTCTTCGACCGCTCGAAGCCGGTCCCGGTCAACGTCTCCGTCGATCCAGGCCCCGTCTTCCATGTCCGCGATGTCCAGTTCGGCGGCGACGCGGCGATGCGCAATCCGGCCGACTATGACCTCGCGCCCGGCCAGGAAGCCGGATCCCTCGTCATCATCAAGGCCGGCGACAAGATCGTCGAGCAACTGAAGAGCGAAGGCCGCCCGCTTGCCAAGCTCACCAAGCGTGAGGTCGTCGCCGACCACAGCAGCAACACCGTCGACATCATCATCACCACGGAAGGCGGCCCGGTCGCACCTGTTGGCTCCGTCGGCGTCACCGGCGAAAAGGGTGTGAAACCGGACTTCATCCAGCGCTATTCCCGGCTCAACCGCGGCGATGCCTATTCGCCCGAAGCCCTGAAGAAGGCCGGTGACCGGCTGCGGGCGCTCGGCGTCTTCTCCAGCGTCACCATTCACGAAGCCAACGAGCTTGCTGCCGATGGCACTTTGCCGATGACCATCGAGGTCTCCGAAGGCAAGCAGCGCTACTTCGGCTTCGGCGCCAATTATTCGACGATCGACGGCTTCGGCGTTCAGGGGTACTGGGGCCACCGCAACCTCTTCGGCGAGGCGGAATCGCTGCGCATCGAAGGCGCGGTCGGCCGTCTCGGCGAAAACGACATCAGCAATCTCGATTACTCGGCCGGCATCTCCTTCACCAAGCCCGGCGCCTTCCTGCCCGCCGGAACGCTGAAGGCATCGATCCTCGCCAAGACCGAAAACCCGGATGCCTACAATGCCTCGCTGCTCACCGGTTCGCTCGGCTATGCCTATGAGCTCAGCGATCAGGACACCGTCTCGGCGGCGGGCGAGATCAGCTACGAAAAGGACGACGACGCCTTCGGCCAGAGCGAATACCTGACCTTCGCTCTGCCGCTGACCTATGAGCGCGACGCCCGCGACAACAAGTTCAACCCGACCGAAGGCTACCGCGCAACGCTCGCGGCAACCCCGAGCTATGAAGCCTTCAACGGCACGATCTTCTCCTCCTTCGAGGGCTCGATCTCGGGTTATCAGGCAATCGGCGCTGAGGACAATGTCGTCTTTGCAGGCAAGCTCGCGGCCGGCTTCATGGTCGGCGGAGAGCTGCAGGACATCCCGGCGACCCGCCGCTTCTTCGCAGGCGGCGGCGGATCGGTGCGCGGCTACGGCTATCAGGAAATCTCGCCCTATGACGCCGACAACGAGGCGACGGGTGGCAAGTCCTACGTGACCGCGTCGCTAGAAGCGCGCGTGAGGATCACCGATACGATCGGCATCGTGCCCTTCCTCGATGTCGGCACGGTCTCCGCCGAGACCTTCCCGGATTTCGGGGATTTCCGGGCCGGTGCGGGCGTCGGCATCCGCTATGCAACGCCTTTCGGCCCGTTGCGGCTTGATTTTGCCGTACCGCTGAACAAGTACGAAAATGGCACGGCCTATGGCATCTATGCCGGCATAGGCCAATCATTCTAACGGTGTGACAAGCAGCCGCTTGGCCGCTGCAGCACCTCGCGAACGGGATAGTGTCCGCCTTCATGCAAGCACTGACGAAGCTCATCAACTGGATCGTAAGGCTGCTCGGCTACGGGCTGGGCGTCGTGCTTGTGGCCGCGGCGATCGCCATTGCCATCTTCGGCTTCACCACCTTCGGTTCGCGCATCGTGACGGAGAAGGTCGCCGAGATCATCTCCAACCGCGACATGAACATCGCGATCCGCGAGCCCGGCAGTCTGCTGACCGGCGGTCTCGATGCGGCGCAGGTGACGATTTCCGATACGCGCGGTGTCTTTGCCGAAGCCCGCGGCATCTCGATCAACTGGAACCCGCTGGCACTTCTGACCGGCACCTTCCACGCCAAGCAGATCGGCATCCAGTCGGTGACCGTCGTGCGTAAGCCGATCCGCACCCTGCCCTCCCCGCCCGATACCGGCGAGGAAGGCGGCTTCAAACTGCCGATCAAGATCGCCATCGACAACATTGCGCTGCCGCAGATCAATCTCAGCGAACAGCTGGCCGGACGCGCCTTCACGCTGACGGCGAACGGCAATGTGCAGGCCGACCAGGACGGCGGCCATGCCGTCATCAACGTCAACCGCCAGTCCGTGCCGGACGCCAAGCTCAGCGCCGACGTCGCCTTCATCCCTGGAGAAAATCAGCTGCGGCTGAAGGCGCAGGTGGCCGAGCCCAAGGGCGGGCTTCTGGCAACGCTGCTGTCTTTGCCGGGCGAACCTGCCGTCAATGTCGCCATCGACGGCGACGGACCGATCTCCAACTGGAAGGCCAAGCTGCAGGCCTCGCTCGATGGTCAGCCGCGCGCCTCAATCGAGGGCCAGCATGTCCTGACGCCTGAGGGGCTTCACCAGCTGAACCTGAAAGGCGGCGGCGACCTGAGCTCGCTGCTTCCCCCGCCCTTCCGTCCGCTCTTTGCCGGCCAAACGAATATCGATCTGGCCGCCACCTTCGACAACAAGGGCAAGATCGACATCCAGACCGGCAATCTCGCAACCGGCTCGGTGGTCATCGCCGCCTCCGGCACGCTCGATCCCGCCGGCAACAACAGCCTCAACGCCAATGTGCTCGGCACGTCGGGTCCGGTCGATTTCCGCTGGCCTCTCGAAAAGGGCGAGGCGCGCTTCCTGATCAGCGGCCTCAATCTGGCGCTGACGGGCGATGCCCAGGCAGCCCGCCTGAACGCGAGCGCCTCGCTCGACGCCGTCACCTTGCCGCAGGCAACGGCAAGCAACGTCAAGCTCACAGCCAAGAGCGACGCGTTCAACATCGCCAAGCGCAGCGGTGGCGTACAGATCCGGCTGGTGGCCGGCGATACGGCTTTCCTCGATCCGAACCTCAACCGCGCAGTTCAGGGCCCGGTCACGCTCGCTGCCCCCATCCAGATTGCCCCTGACAGCATCGGCTTCAACGGCACGACGCTCGAAAGCGCCAATGCCAGCGGCAGCGTCAACGGCACCTACCGGCTGGCAAGCCAGGCACTGACGGGCAATGCCAAGCTGACCATCGAGCCGGCCGCCCTCCCGCCCGCCGTCGCTCCACGCTTCGACACGCCGATCTCGATCGAAACCCAGGTCGCCGGCACGATCCCGTCGAAGATCAACCTGTCGAACCTCATCGTGAAATCCGGCACGATCGAAACAGCCGGCAACGTGACGCTTGACGGCGACACGCTGGCTGCGGATCTCAGCGGACGCCTGCCCGATATCGGCAAGCTCGCCGAGAACGCCAGCGGTGAAGTCGGTTACACGGTCAATGTCAGCGGCGCGCTCTCGGCCCTTGCGATCAAGGCCAATCTCAAGTCGGCGACGCTGCATACGGTCGACCGCACGCTTTCGAACCTTGACGTCAACATCACCGGCACCGCCGACCCAGCCGCACCGCAGGCAACGATCGAGGCGAAGGGCGCGATCGACGGCCAGCCGCTGACGATCAATGCCAACGCCCTTTCCAAGGACGGCATCACCAGCATCCCGTCGATCTCCGTCGAGGCCGGCGCCAACAAGCTGAACGGCAATATCGAACTGACGCCATCCTTCCTGCCGAGCGGCAAGCTGAGCTTCGATTTCCCCGATGTTGGCTTGCTTGCGGCGCTTGCCGGTCAGCGTGCCGAGGGCGACCTCAAGGGCGGCTTCGACATCGCCAATGACGGCGGCAAGATTTCGATCGCCGCCAAGGCAAGCGGCAGCGGCATCCGCCGCGACGGCCTCTCGCTCGTCCGGCCCGATATCGATGTGACGATCAGCGACCTCAAGGCCTTCGCCGCCAGCGGCGTCGTCAAGGCCGACGAGATTTCGTCGGGCGCCAATGTGATCAGCGGTCTGGCGCTGAATTTCACCCAGCAGCAGAACCGGACAAATTTCGATCTGTCGTCGATCTATGACGCTAATCCACTGGTCGCGGCCGGTGCCGTCGAGACCAATGGCGGCGACATGAAGATCGAGCTGAACCAGCTCTCCGCCAAGCCGCGCAACATTGCAGTCGACCTGGCTGCACCGACGGCAGTCACCATCTCGGGTGGCGCTGCGAAGCTCGACGGCCTGACGATCCGCACCGGCGACGGCTCGGTCAGCGTCTCCGGCTCGGCCGGGGAAACACTCGATATCAACGCCACGATCAAGGACCTGCCGGCAAGCCTCGCGAACACCTTCGTGCCCAAACTCGAAGCGGCCGGGACCATCTCGGGCACGGTCACGGTAACCGGCACGCCCGCGGCACCGCTCGCCAATTTCAAGCTCGACTGGAAGGATGCCGCGACCAGCCACACCAAGGCTGCCGGCCTTTCCGGCTTCGCGATCGAGGCTGGCGGCAAGTTTGCCGATAACCGCCTGGATTTCGAGACCACCGCGGCAGGCGACAAGAAGCTGTCGCTGAAGGCTTCGGGCAATTACACGGTGGCGGGCGCTGATGCGCAGGCGCTATCCGTCGATGCCGAGATCGCCAATGTGCCGGCTGCTCTCGCCAATGCCTTCGTTCCCGATCTAGGCGCCGAGGGCATCATCTCGGGAACGGCAAAGGCATCTGGCAAGCTTCCGCAACCGACCGCCGATTTCAAGGTGACCTGGAAGGACGCTGCAACCACCCAGACCGTCAAAGCCGGGCTCGCCAAGCTTGGCATAACGGCAAACGGCACCTTCGCCGGAGACACGCTCGATTTCACCGTCGATGCGGCGGGCGCCAAGGATTTGAGCCTCAAGGCGACCGGCAATTTCATCGTTTCCGGCCTTCAGGCCAACACTCTCTCCGTCGATGCGACCGTCAGCAATGTCCCCGCATCCCTCGCCAACGGCTTCGTTCCGGATCTGGCAGCCGAAGGCATGATTTCCGGAACGGCAAAGGCGAGTGGCAGACTGCCGCGCCCGGCCGCCGACTTCGATCTTGCCTGGACTGACGCAGCAACCGGCCAGACGAAAAAGGCCGGTCTCGCCAGCTTCGACGTCTCCGCCAAGGGCAAGTTTGCCGACAACAAGCTCAATTTCGACGCCAGCGCCGACGGCGCCAACAGCCTGTCTCTCAAGGCTCTCGGCGATTTCACCGTCGCCGGACCGGATGCCAACACGCTCTCAGTCGACGCGACGCTCAGCAACGTCCCCGCCGGTCTCGCAAACCCGTTCGTGCCGGGCCTCGGCGCCGAGGGCCTGATCTCGGGCACGGCCAAGGCCAAGGGCAAGCTTCCGGCGCCGACCGCCGATTTCGACCTGACCTGGGCCAATGCCGCAACCGATCAGACGAAAAAGGCAAAGCTCGCCAGCTTCGACGTGACGGCCAAGGGCAAGTTCGCCGATAACAGGCTGGACTTCGATGCGGCCGCCAGCGGCAAGAACAGCCTGTCGCTGAAGGCGCTCGGCAATTTCACGGTCGCAGGCCCCGATGCCAACGCGATCTCGGTCGATGCAACCGTCAGCAATCTGCCTGCCGGCCTCGCCAATCCCTTCGTTCCTGGCCTCGGTGCCGAAGGCCTGATCTCCGGCACCGCCAAGGCATCCGGCAAGCTGCCGCGGCCGACTGCCGACTTCAACCTGACCTGGAGCGATGCCGCGACCGACCAGACAAAGAAGGCAAAGCTTGCAAGCTTCGATGTCTCGGCCAAGGGCAAGTTCGCCGACGACAAGCTCGATTTCGATGCCACGGCAAGCGGCACCAACAGCCTCTCCCTGAAGGCCAATGGCAACTTCATCGTCTCCGGCCCGGATGCGAATATGCTGAATGTCGATGCCGATATCAGCAGCGTCCCGGCCGGTCTCGCCAATCCCTTCGTTCCCGGCCTCGGCGCCGAGGGCCTGATCTCCGGCACCGCCAAGGCATCCGGCAAGCTTCCGAACCCCGCTGCAGATTTCAAGGTGACCTGGAAGAACGCGGCCACGAGCCATACGAAAGCCGCCAACGTCACCGGCCTTGGCGTCTCGGCCGATGGGACGCTGTCGGGCAACACGCTGAATTTCAACGTCAATGCCAGCGGCAGCGGCGCCCTGTCCCTGAAGGGCAAGGGCAGCTTCACGGTCGCGGGCCCCGATGCCAATTCGCTGAAGGCCAATGCCGATATCGCCAATCTGCCGGCCGGCATCGCTAACGCTTTCGTTCCCGGTCTCGGCGCCGAGGGCGCGATCTCGGGCAGTGCAAGCGCCGCCGGAAAGCTGCCGATCCCGAATGTCGATTTCAAGCTGAACTGGAAGAATGCCGCGACCAGCCAGACGAAGAGCGCAGGGCTCGCGCCGCTCGGCATCACCGCCGATGGCAAGCTTGCAGGGCAAACCCTGACGATCGATACCGGTCTCAGCGGCGAAGGCGGCCTGTCGATGAAGGGTGGCGGCAGCGTCGGCATAGCGGGCCAGCGCGCCCTGAACCTGCAGTTCAAGGGCAATCTCCCCTTCGCCATTCTCGGCGCGCAACTCGCCCAGCAGGGCCTTGTCGCCGATGGTGCCGCAGATATCGATCTGCGCATCACCGGCAACGCCGGTGGTCCCGTGATCAACGGCACGATCAACACCAGCGGCGCCAAGCTCGTCGACGTGCGCCGCAATCTGGCGCTCAACAACCTGACCGCCAACATCACCATGAATGGTCAGCAGGCGACTATTTCCCGCTTCAGCGCCAATCTCGCCAGCGGCGGTGCCATCTCTGCCAGCGGCACGGTTGGCATCCAGCCGAACAGCGGCTACCCCGTCAATATCGAGGTGAAGCTCGACAAGGCCGTCTATGTCGACGGCACGCTGGTTGTCGCCACGGTGGATGGCACGCTCGGCATGCGCGGCCCGCTGCTCTCCAATCCGACGCTGAGCGGCCGCCTCAATCTCGAAAAGGCATCGATCACGGTACCGGAAAAGCTGCCGACATCGCTGCGCGAGATCAACATCAAGCATATCCATGCGCCTGCCGCCGTTCGCGCCCAGCTGCGCGACGAAGGCAACCAGGGCGCCAGCCAGAAATCCTCGACCATCGCCCTCGACCTGCGGCTCGATGCGCCCTCGCAGATCTTCGTCCGCGGCCGCGGCATCGATTCCGAGCTCGGCGGCAGCGTCACGATCAAGGGAACGGCAGCCTCGCCCGTCGTCTCCGGCGGCTTCACCATGCGGCGCGGCCGCCTGACGATCCTCAATCGGCGCATGAACTTCACCGACAAGAGCCGCATCACCTTCGCCGGCGACCTGACACCGGCGCTCGACATGGAAGCAAGCTCGACATCGGGCACGACGACGCTGACCGTCGATGTCGCGGGTCTCGCCACCGATCCCGCCATTACCTTCTCCTCCTCCCCCGCCCTTCCGCAGGACGAAGTGCTGGCGCAGCTGATCTTCGGTCAGTCGATGTCGAAGCTCTCGCCGGTGCAGATCGCCCAGCTTGCCGATGCCGTCAGCCAGCTGGCGGGCGGCCGTTCAACCTCGCTCTTCGAAGGCCTGCGCAATCAGCTCGGCGTCGACGATCTCGACATCAGTACCGACGAAAAGGGCCAGACCAGCGTCAGCGTCGGCCGCTATCTCAACGAGCGCACCTATTTCGAGCTGCAGCAGGGTGGCGAAGCTGGCGCCAAGGCGGTCATCAATCTCGATGTCGGCCGCGGCGTGAAGCTGCGTGGCGCGGCCGGCGGCAACGGCTCTGGCGAAGCAGGCGTCGTCTACGAGCACGAATACTGATCAGAACACCGTCTTGCTGGTCTTCAGCAGGATGTTGGTCTCGGTAACGTTGATGCCGTCGATCAGGCGGATGCGCCGGAGCGTCTCGTCGAAGGAAACCAGGTCACGGTCTTCCAGTTCGGCGATGAAGTCCCATTTGCCGTTGGTGCTGTGAAGCGCGCGCACCTGCGGAAGACCGCGCAGCTGATCGGCCACCTTGTCGGCGAGCTTGCCGAGAACCTCGATGAGAATGATGGCCCGGACACCGGCCGAGCGCACTTCATGACCGGTGCGGATGGTGAAGGCGGCAATCGTGCCATTCGCTACCAGCCGGTCGATACGGGCCGCCACGGTAGCGCGTGACGCGCCGGTCATCGCCGCAAGCGACGATACCGGCGTGCGCGCATTGTGGCGCAGCGCGCTCAGTAGTTCCTGATCCAGATCATCCATGATGTTCACTTTGCTCAAACGATGTGATCAATCTGTACAATGGCGCTTTTCTTTTGGCAATTTTCCATCTTTTTGCCGCCGCGCCGATAGCCGAATATGCAACTCGAAACTCGGAAACGGAGCCCGGAATGGACGTTCAGTCGCGCGCAGTCACCCTCATTGGTGTTCCCCTCGAAGAAGGCTCCGGCCGCAGAGGCGCGGCCATGGGCCCGGCAGCGCTGCGCATCGCCGGTATCGACCAGACGCTGATCGAGCTTGGCCACGACGTGAAGGATGAAGGCGACCTGCAGATCGTCCCCGCCCGCGATCTGCCGAACCATCCGAACGCCCATAACCTGCGCATCGTCGGCGCTTTCACCCGCGCTCTGGAAGCAAGCACCTACGAGGCCGCAGCCGCCGGCCGCTTCCCGCTGATCCTGGGCGGCGACCATGCTCTGTCCATGGGCAGTGTTTCCGGCATGGCGCGCTATGCCGCCGAAAAGGGCCGTCCGCTCTTCGTCATCTGGCTCGATGCCCATTCCGATTTCAACACGCCGGAAACCTCACCCTCCGGCAACATCCACGGCATGCCTGTGGCTTTCTTCAGCGGCAACGCAGAATTTGCCGAAATCTTGCCGAAGAACCGCCCCTTCGTCGATCCCCGCCATGTCTTCCAGGTCGGCATCCGCTCCGTCGACGCGCCTGAGCGCGTGCTGATCAAGCAGCACGGCGTCAACGTCTTCGACATGCGCTCTATCGACGAGCAGGGCATTGCCGCGATCATGAAGCAGATCCTGGCTGCCGTCGAAGCGGCGAACGGCCTTCTCCATGTCAGCCTGGACGTCGACTTCCTCGATCCCGATATCGCGCCCGGTGTCGGCACGACGGTTCCGGGCGGCGCCACCTTCCGCGAAGCCCACCTGGTCATGGAGATGCTCTCCGACAGCGGCCTCGTCTCCTCGCTCGATCTCGTCGAGCTCAATCCATTCCTCGACGACCGCGGCAAGAGTGCCCGCGTTCTCGTCGAGCTGACGGCAAGCCTCTTCGGCCGCCGTATCTTCGACCGTCCGACACGCGCCGCATAATCTGAGGGAACACGGCCATGAACGCATCTGAAAGCCTGATCGCCACCGAACAGCGGCTCGGCGCCCATAACTACAAGCCGCTCGACGTCGTCCTGACACGCGGCGAAGGCGTTTACGTCTGGGATACCGACGGCAAGCGCTATCTCGACTGCCTCTCGGCATACTCGGCGGTCAACCAGGGCCACTGCCATCCGAAGATCCTCGCCGCCATGGTCGAGCAGGCCGGGCGCCTGACGCTGACGTCGCGTGCCTTCCGCAACGACCAGCTGGCCTATCTCTACGAAGAGCTTGCAGCCCTCACCGGCTCGCACAAGATCCTGCCGATGAACTCCGGTGCCGAAGCCGTCGAAACTGCCATCAAGGCGGTCCGCAAATGGGGCTACGAAGTGAAGGGCGTGCCGGAGGGCAAGGCCGAGATCATCGTCTGCTCGGACAACTTCCACGGCCGCACGCTGAGCATCATCAGCTTCTCGACCGATCCCGATGCGCGCACCGGCTTTGGACCCTTCACCCCGGGCTTCCGCACCATTGCCTTCGGCGATGCCGACGCCTTTGCCGCCGCCATCAACGAGAACACAGTTGCCGCCCTTATCGAGCCGATCCAGGGCGAAGCCGGCGTCAAGATCCCGCCGGCGGGCTATTTCAAGCGCGTCCGCGAGCTCTGCACCCAGCATAACGTCACGCTGATCCTCGACGAGATCCAGACCGGCCTCGGCCGCACCGGCAAGCTGCTTGCCGAAGAGCATGAAGGCATCGAAGCCGACGTGACGCTGATCGGCAAGGCGCTCTCCGGCGGCTTCTATCCGGTTTCCGCCGTTCTCTCGAACAGCGAAGTCCTCGGCGTCCTGAAGCCCGGCCAGCACGGCTCGACCTTCGGCGGCAACCCGCTCGCCTGCGCCGTCGCCCGTACCGCGCTCAAGGTCTTGACCGAAGAAGGCATGATCGAGAATGCCGAGAAGATGGGTGACTACTTCCTCGAAGGCCTGCGCTCGATTCGCTCCAACATCGTCAAGGATGTTCGCGGCCGCGGCCTGATGCTGGCCGTCGAGCTGGAGCCGGAAGCAGGTGGCGCCCGCCAGTATTGCTACGGTCTCAAGGAGCGCGGCCTGCTCGCCAAGGATACCCACGAGAACACGATTCGCCTCGCCCCTCCGCTGGTCGTCACCAAGGAGCAGGTCGAGTGGGCTGTCGAGCAGATCGAAAAGACGATTACCTGAAGTCTGCAGCCACTTCCCCGGCCGCAACTCCGGGGAAGTATTTTCGACTATCCTCAGGAAAACATTACTAATATGCGGCAGTAAAATGCCGCAGTTACTCATTCTTAATCTAAATAATTATATTACTTTAGTAGAAACACCAGGGCGTATTTGCGGGGGCAGGAGCCGGGTTTTCAGGATTTATTTGAGCTCAGACCTGCCGCACCGGATGCGATGCAGGTGCGGACACCTGTTGCCCTGTTCCGGCAAGAGAGCCGCCCCCGTATCGCCTGAGGCGCAGCCTCCATAAGGGACGACGATGCCGTTATTTTCAATAGTTTCAGGAACCGACGCCAAGGCGATGTTCTCGGCGCTCAACAGATCGCAGGCCGTCATTGAATTCGACCTGCAGGGCAATATCCTCACCGCCAACGAAAACTTCTGCCGCACCGTCGGCTACGAGCTTTCCGAAATTGTCGGCAAGCACCACCGCATCTTCTGCGAGCCGGAATACGTCGCCTCGCAGGCCTACAAGGATTTCTGGGCAAAGCTCGGCCGCGGCGAATTTGACGCCGGCGAATACCGCCGCATCGGCAAGGGCGGCCGCGAAGTCTGGATCCAGGCGACCTACAACCCGCTTCTGTCCAACGGCAAGCCCTACAAGGTCGTCAAGTTTGCGACCGATGTCACTGCGACCAAGCTCGAGTCGGCGAATGCCATCGGCAAGATCGAAGCGATCTCCCGCGCCCAGGCCGTGATCGAATTCACCCCGGCCGGCGAGATCCTCACCGCCAACGGCAACTTCCTTGACGTCGTGGGCTACAGGCTCGACGAAATCCGCGGCAAGCACCACAGCATGTTCTGCGAGCCGGCCTATACCGGCTCGCCCGCCTACCGCGAATTCTGGGCCAAGCTCGCGTCCGGCCAGTTCGTCGCCGAAGAGTTCAAGCGCATCGGCAAGGGCGGCAAGGTCGTCTGGATCCAGGCATCCTACAACCCGATCTTCGACATGAACGGCCGCGTCTTCAAGGTCGTCAAGTTCGCGACCGACATCACCAGCCGTGTCCACGCCGTCGACGAGCTCGGCCAGGGCCTGACGAAACTCGCCGCCGGCGATCTTACCGGCTTGATCGACACGCCCTTCCTCCCCGCCCTCGACAAGGTCCGCATCGACTTCAACAGCGCCGTCGAGCGGCTGGGCGATGCCATGCGCACCGTTGCCGAAAATACCGACGCGATCGCCCACGGCTCCCGCGAGATGAGCATCGCAGCCGATGAGCTCTCCCGCCGCACCGAGCGCCAGGCCGCGACCGTCGAGGAGACTGCGGCTGCTCTCGAGGAGATCACCCAGACGGTCGCCGACAGCGCCAAGCGCGCCGGCGAGGCTGGCGAACTGGTGGCCAAGACCAAGCTAGGCGCCGGGCACTCCGGCAGCATCGTCCGCAAGGCCATCGGCGCCATGGATCAGATCGCCAACTCGTCGCGCGAGATCAGCAACATCATCAGCGTCATCGACGAGATCGCCTTCCAGACCAATCTTCTGGCGCTCAACGCCGGTGTCGAAGCTGCCCGCGCCGGAGAGGCCGGCAAGGGCTTCGCCGTCGTTGCCCAGGAAGTCCGCGAACTCGCCCAGCGCTCCGCCAACGCAGCCAAGGAAATCAAGACGCTGATTACCGCATCGACCGAGCATGTGAAGAGCGGCGTCACCCTGGTCGGCGAAACCGGCAATGCGCTGGAAGAGATCGTCTCGCAGGTGACCGAGATCGACAGCAACGTCGTCGCCATCGTTACCGCCGCCCGCGAACAGTCGACCGGGCTGAACGAGATCAACAAGGCGGTCAACGCCATGGATCAGGTGACGCAGGATAATGCGTCGATGGTCGAGGAGACCACTGCGGCGAGCGGCAAGCTCTCCAAAGAGGCCGAAAACCTCAGAGTTCTGCTGTCACAGTTTAGATTTGCGCAACACTCTTTGGCTAAGCTCAACAACAAAGCCACAAACGCGCCAGCCGCCTACGGAACGCCGCGTGGTCAACGGGTAAGTACTGTCCGCGCCAATGGCGGCGCAGCCGCTCTGGCTTACGAGAACTGGGAAGATTTCTAATGAGCACCATTAATTCCAATAGTTTCAGTGGCGACACGCTCGAGATCATTGCCTTCCGGCTGCACGATCAGGAATTCTGCGTGAAGACGACGACCATCCGCGAAATCCGTGGCTGGGCCCCTTCGACGCCGATCCCGCATGCTCCGACCGATGTCATCGGCGTCATGAACCTGCGCGGCTCGGTCATCCCGATCATCGACCTCGCCTACAAGCTCGGCATGAAGAGCACCGTCGCCAACGAACGCAGCGCAATCGTCGTTGCTGAAGTTCACAGCATGGTCATCGGCATGCTGGTCGACCGCGTCTCCGACATCCTGACGATCTCGTCCAGCCAGGTCCAGCCGGTGCCGGAAGTGACCGCCTCCTTCGACCGCGCTTATTGCGAAGGCATCATCGCTTCGGAAAACGGCATGATCTGCTTCCTGAACCTCGCCAAGATGTTCAAGGAAAACGAAGCCGAAGAGCTGGCCGCCTGATCACTGAGCGCCACAACGAAGCTCAAATAAAAAGGCCGCCCTCTGAGGCGGCCTTTTTCGTGCCTGGTAGAGCTTCATGCCCAGCAAAAATCACCGATGAAAACTTGTGGCCAAAACAAACCTTATTAGCAATCTCTTTTATACGCTAAATTAACCTTCCCGTTAGCATCATTGGTTGCGACAAAAGCAGCCTATGTTTTCCGATAGTTGAAGTTATCCCGTTTAGCGAGAATAGCCTCCGTCAAAATCCATAGATTGCATTTGGGCATTTTCTGCCGTGGCGCAGGGCGCGCCGGCCACAAATGGGGAACGGGGATGCTTGGTTTATCTTCCGATGCAAAATACATTCTTGATGCCATTTCGAAATCGCAAGCCGTCATCGAATTCGACCTGAAGGGCAATGTCCTCAAGGCCAACGACAACTTCTGCCGGGCCATTGGCTACGGTCTGGATGAGATCACCGGCAAGCACCACAGCATGTTCTGCGACCCCGCTTACGCGGCAACCGCCGAGTATCGCGAATTCTGGGCGCGGCTCGGCCGCGGCGAGTATGACAGCGGCGCCTACAAGCGCCTCGCAAAGGGCGGCCGCGAGATCTGGATCCAGGCGACCTACAATCCCGTCTTCAAGAACGGCAAGCCCTACAAGGTCGTCAAGTTCGCCTCCGACATCACCGAGACCAAGCGCCAGTCGATCGACGACGCCGGCAAGCTGAATGCCATCTCGCGTTCGCAGGCCGTTATCGAGTTCAAGCCGAACGGTGAGATCCTGACGGCCAACGAGAATTTCTGCAAAGGCCTCGGCTATAGCCTCTCCGAAATCACCGGCAAGCATCACAGTATGTTCTGCGATCCGGCCTATGCGCGCACCGAGGAATACGCCAATTTCTGGCGCCGTCTCGCGGGCGGCGAGTTCATCGCCAATGAATTCGTCCGCTACGGCAAGGGCGGCAAGGAGATCTGGATCCAGGCCGCCTATAACCCGATCATCGATGCCGATGGCCGCGTCTATAAGGTGGTGAAATTCGCCACCGATGTCACCGAACGCATGAGCGCCATCAGCCGCCTCGGCGCCGCGCTGAAGCTGCTCTCGGAGGGCGATCTCACACAAACCGTCGACACCGCCTTCGTGCCGTCGATGGAGCAATTGCGTCACGATTTCAACGCCGCTATCGAAAAGCTGCGCGATACCTTGACGACGATCGGCGAGAATACCGTGGCGATCGCGGCAGGCTCGCAGGAGATCGGCGGCGCGGCGGACTCCTTCTCCAAGCGCACCGAGCAGCAGGCCGCCTCGGTCGAACAAACGGCAGCGGCCCTGGAAGAGATCACGACGACCGTGAACGACTCCAGCCACCGCGCCGCCGAGGCAGGCTCTCTCGTCGCCAAGACCAAGCAGGGCGCCGAACAGTCCGGCGTCGTCGTGCGCAACGCGGTCGCCGCCATGGGCCAGATCGAACAGTCCTCGCGCGAGATCACCAACATCATCGGCGTTATCGACGACATCGCCTTCCAGACCAATCTTCTGGCACTGAATGCCGGTGTCGAAGCCGCCCGCGCCGGCGAGGCCGGCAAGGGGTTCGCGGTCGTTGCACAGGAAGTCCGCGAACTGGCGCAGCGCTCCGCGAGTGCTGCAAAGGAGATCAAGGCCCTGATCAACCAGTCGAGCGAGCTGGTGAAGAACGGCGTCAGCCTCGTCGGCCGCACCGGCGAGGCGCTCGAGGAAATTCTCGGGCAGGTCGCCGCGATCAACACCAACGTCTCCGCGATCGTCGAAGGCTCACGCGAACAGGCAACGGGTCTGAAGGAAATCAACCAGGCCATCAACACCATGGACCAGGCGACGCAGCAGAACGCAGCCATGGTCGAGGAGAGCACGGCGGCAAGCCATAAGCTTGCGGCCGAAGCCGAGATCCTGAGATCGCTTCTCAGCCAGTTCCGTCTCGGCAATGAAATGCAACAGCGCACCGCCACACGGCAGATGCACAATTCCCCGGCTTTGCATCTGGTCGCCCGCGTTGCCAAGGCGCATGGCGCAGCCGCTCCGGCGGCCGATAGCTGGGAAGAATTCTAAGCTCCAGGCAAGCACGACTGTTACTCCGGCCCCGCTCTGCGGGGCCTTTTTCATTCCATAATTGCAAGCAAAACGTGCCGATCAACAGTCACCAGGTGCGTAATCCTTGATTGAATTAGAATATTACGATTGACAAAATCCAATTCGGAGCGGCACAAGCGCGATTTTGCAATACGACAATGCGAACAATGCTTGCCCGCAGCCAATTTCCGGAAATCCTAATAAAAACAATCGCTATAAATTCCAGAGCTTTCTAATTATTGCGCAATGGAAAATGATCTATACAGACTGCGATCTTTTTCGTTTAGATCTCTTTAGCTGTACAAATAAGCAAAACCAACTTTAGCGCGAAACAGCTACACAACATTAGAACTTACGTATATTCTTATATTGTATCAACGGGAGACCAGACAGCCACTCTTGGTTGCTGACATCCCGAGACGGAAAGCGCGCGCTTCCAATTTTGATTTCCAAGCCTGGGCATGGGGTCCTGGCAGAATCGTTTTGGAGGTTGGAAATGCAGTATCACAAATCGGCGATCGCCATAGTCGCAATCAGCTGTGCATCGCTCATCATTCCGGCACAGGCTTCTGCTGAAGGCCTGCTCGGCGGCCTGGGGAGCGCCCTTGGCGGCGGCTCCAAGACCAGCAGCAGCGGTGGCGGCGGCCTCAGCATTGGCGGCAGCAACGGCGTCAGCGTCGGCAACAATGGCGGCCGCGGGCTCAGCGCCTCGATCGGCGGCTCCAGCGGCGTCAACGCCAGCGTCGGCGGCACCTCCAAGGGCGGCCTCGGCGTCAACGCATCGGTCGGCGGCACCAACGGCATCAACAGCAAGACGACGCTCGGCGGCGCAACCAAGGGCCTCGGCGTCGGCACCACGGCCAGCGTCGGCGGCACGAAGGGGCTCAATGCGGATGTGAACGCCACGGTCGGCGGTCCGGGCCTCGTCAGCGCCAAGGCCAAGGCTGGTCTCGGTGGCAACACGCTCGTCGATATCGCTCTCGGCCTGCCGGGCATCGACCCGAACGATCCGGACGGCCCCGGCGGTCCGAACGACCCAGATGGTCCGAACGGTCCGCGCGGCCCCAACGGCCCGACCTACTCCTACAATGACATGTCGGCTGCAGAAAAGGCCAAGGTCAAGCTGCGCTGCCGCGACATCCTCGGCTCCGGCGGCTACGAGGCGAGCCTCGTCAAGCTCTGCCGCATGGTCATCGCAATGCGGTGACCGCCTCCCCGGCAGTACCCGGCGCCTCGGCGCCGGGTATTCCTGGACAACAGCTCAACTCCAGAATTTTCGCGCCTCGCCCCGGAGGCGCCTTTTTTATGCGAAGAAGGGCACGCGCAAAGCGCATGCCCCTCTCTCAAATCATCAGTTCCGATCAGCCGAACAGTGCAAGCGTCGCCTTCAGCGTCACCCAGACACCCCACAGCAACGGAATGCCGACGACGGCCCAGGCAAGAGCCGCCTTGGCGTCGAAGCCACCCCGGCCGATGCCGAACGAGCCGCTCGGCCCGGCGCTTGCGGCCGCCGATTTCGCCTGCAGCGATGCCACTTCTGCGTCCGACATGAACCACTTGTCGGCAAGCGGCCGCACGAAGAGGTTGGCGATCAATCCAAGCGCCAGCATGCCGGCGAGGATATACATCGTGCCGGTATAGAGCGCCGGTCCGGGTGCGACTCCGGCCGAGATCTGCGCCTCGCGGATATAGTTGACGACGACGGGGCCGACGATACCGGCGGTCGCCCATGCCGTCAGCAGACGGCCATGGATGGCGCCAACGAACTGCGTGCCGAAGATATCGGCGAGATAGGCCGGGATCGTTGCAAAGCCACCGCCATACATCGACAGGATGATGCCGAAGGCGAGAACGAAGAGCGCCTTGTTGCCCATGTCGGCAAGCGTCGGTGCCGCCGCATAGAGAACGATGCCGAGGATGAAGAACGTGAAATAGGTGTTCTTGCGGCCGATCTTGTCGGAGAGCGACGCCCAGAAGAATCGCCCGCCGATATTGAAGAGCGACAACAGACCGGCGAAGCCCGCTGCAATCGTTGCGATCGATGCCTTCTGCCCTGCATCGAGCTGCGCAAAGCCGACATCCGGCAGGCCGATCAGCGAACCGGCGAAGATTTCCTGCAGCATCGGCGACGCCATGCCGAGAACGCCGATACCGGCGGAAACGTTGAGGCAGAGCACCGCCCAGATCAGCCAGAACTGCTTGGTCTTGTGCGCATCGCGCAGATGCACATGCTTGGTGGTGATCATGCTGCTCTTGGCGGCAGGCGCCGTCCAGCCTTCCGGACGCCAGCCGGCCGGCGGGATGCGGTAGCCGAAGGCACCGCCCATCATGAAGACGAAGTAGATGACGGCCATGACCACGAAAGTCTGCCAGACGCCAACCGACGTGTCGGTCTTGAAGGTGTTCATCAGCAGGTTTGCGAGCGGAGCGCCGATCATCGCGCCACCGCCGAAGCCCATGATCGCCATGCCGGTTGCCATGCCGCGGCGGTCCGGGAACCACTTGATCAGCGTCGAGACCGGCGAGATATAGCCTAGACCGAGGCCGATACCGCCGATCACACCGGCACCGAGCCACATCAGCCAGAGCTGATGGGTCATGACGCCGACGGCGGCGACGAGAATGCCGCCGCACCAGCAGCAGGCGGAAACGAAACCGGCCTTGCGCGGACCGACGCGCTCAAGCCAGCCGCCCCAGATCGCTGCCGAGCAGCCGAGGAGCACGAAGAACAGCGTGTAGATCCAGCCAAGATCGGCGACGCGCCAATCGCAGCTGGTGGTGAACAGGGCCGAAGCCAGTGTCAGATCCGGGCAGGCCGTCGAGGCGCTGATGCCGAGAGATTTCGACAGCGGCAGCCAGAACACGCTGAAGCCGTATGCCATGCCGATGCACAGATGAATGGCGAGTGCGGCCGGCGGCACGAGCCAGCGGTTGAACCCCGGTTGCGCAATTATTCGCTCACGATCAAGCAGGCCAGCGCCCGCTACTACCCCTGCTCCTGATGTATCCGCTGCGGTCATGAATAAGTTCCTCCTGGATCTGACCTTGCTGACATGAATCGCGCTCGAACAGGCAATGACAACCTGCGTCCCCCCTTGCGCGAAACGATGTTTACTGCCGGATAGGCTCCGCCGGCTCGGGCTTGCGGATCAGGGAAGACGCCTCGATCACCAAGGGATCGAAACCGTTATTCTCCTGCTCCAGAATCTCGAAAAATTGGTGCCGCATGCGCGGCTCCCAGAATTTATTGATATGCGTAGCAACTCCCTGAGCCGCCTCGTTGGCCGGCTGGGTCTTGAAAAAAGTGGCAATCTGATTGGCCATGTAGACCAGCTTGGAACGGGTATCATGCGACATCGGCGATGCTTTCGGGCGAGATGCGGTCTGGATGGGTGAAAATCTCGAAATCGTCGCCGCGCACCAGCGCAACAAGCGTCATTCCGGCTTCTTCGGCCGTGCGGATGGCAAGCGCTGTAGGCGCCGAGATGGCGATCAGGATCGATGCGCCCAGGATCGCCGTCTTCTGCACCATCTCGACCGAAATACGGCTGGTAACGAGGACGGCACCACCGGCGCCGGTTCGCCCCGAACGGATCACCGCGCCACAGAGCTTGTCGAGCGCATTGTGACGGCCGACATCCTCGCGGACGGCAAGAAGCCCTTCGCCGGGGAGATAGAATCCTGCGCCATGGACGGCCCGGGTTTCACGATGCAGCGGCTGCGTCTCGTTCAGCAGCGAAGCCGCCCGCACGATATCGGCATGCGTGAGCATCAAACCGGTATCGGACACATCCGGCACCTTGCGCACCGCCTGCTCGATCGACTCGATGCCGCAGAGCCCGCAGCCGACCGGCCCCGCCATGCTTCGGCGCCGGGCGCGCAGAGCGTCCTCGACGTCATCGGCAAGCATGATCTGCACGTCGATGCCGATCTCGCTATCGACGGCCTCGACCGAGGAGATCTGCTCCATCGAGCTGATGATGCCTTCCGTCAGGCTGAAACCGACGGCGAAATCCTCGAGATCATCCGGCGTCGCCATCATCACAGCATGAGAACTGCCGCCATAGGAGAAGGCGATCGGTACTTCTTCCGGCACGATCCGCTCGCCCGGCATGACCACACCGCCCTTGCGGGCGATGCGGCTGACGGAGATGCGTGTGTGCCGGTCGGGCATTACTCCGCGGCCTCCATCTTGCCGGAGATGCGGCGGCTCTGGCGGGCCTGCTCGTCATATTCGAGCTGCCATTCCGTCGGCCCGTTGGACGGCGAAACCTGCACCGCCGTCACCTTGTATTCCGGGCAGTTGGTCGCCCAGTCGGAGAAGTCGGTGGTGATGACGTTCGCCTGCGTCGTCGGGTGGTGGAAGGTCGTGTAGACTACACCAGGCGCCACGCGCTCGGTGATCAGCGACCGCAGCGTCGTATCGCCGGAGCGGCTCTGCAGCTTGATCCAGTCGCCATCGCGAATGCCACGCTGCTCGGCGTCATGCGGATGGATTTCCAGCCGGTCTTCCGGATGCCAGGCAACGTTATCGGTACGGCGCGTCTGTGCCCCGACATTGTACTGGCTGAGAATGCGGCCGGTGGTGAGCAGCAGCGGAAAGCGCGGGCCAGTCCGTTCGTCGGTCGCGACATATTCCGTGCGGATGAACTTGCCCTTACCGCGAACGAAACCATCGACATGCATGATCGGCGATCCCTCGGGATGCTTCTCGTTGCACGGCCACTGAACCGAGCCCATCTTTTCGAGATAGTCGTAAGAGACCATCGCAAAGCTCGGCGTCGTCGCGGCGATCTCGTCCATGATCTCGGATGGATGCTTGTAGTTCCAGTTAAGGCCCATCGCCTGGGCGAGCTTCTGCGTCACTTCCCAATCGGCATAACCGTTCTTCGGCGTCATCACCCTGCGCACGCGGTTGATGCGGCGCTCGGCATTGGTGAAGGTGCCGTCCTTCTCCAGGAAGGTCGAGCCGGGCAGGAAGACATGCGCATAGTTGGCGGTCTCGTTGAGGAAGAGATCCTGCACGACGACGCATTCCATCGCTGCGAGACCCGCCGCCACGTGTTTGGTGTCGGGGTCGGACTGCAGAATGTCCTCGCCCTGGATATAGAGGCCCTTGAACGTGCCATCGACAGCCGCGTCCAGCATGTTCGGAATGCGCAGGCCCGGCTCATTGTTGAGCTTAACGCCCCAGAGCTTCTCGAAGACATCGCGGGTCGCGTCATCGGAGATATGGCGGTAGCCCGGCAGCTCGTGCGGGAACGAGCCCATATCGCAGGAGCCCTGCACGTTGTTCTGGCCACGCAGCGGGTTCACGCCGACGCCTTCGCGGCCGATATTGCCGGTCACCATGGCGAGGTTGGCGATCGCCATGACCGTCGTCGAGCCCTGGCTGTGCTCAGTGACGCCGAGGCCGTAATAGATCGCGCCATTGCCGCCGAGCGCATAGAGCCGCGCCGCGCCGCGCAGATCGGCCGCCGGAACGCCGGTGAACTTCTCGGTCTCCTCGGGGCTATGCTGCGGTTCCGAAACGAAGGCCGCCCAATCTTCGAATTCCGACCAGTCGCAGCGCTCGCGGATGAATTTCTCGTTGAACAGGCCTTCGGTGACGATGACATGCGCCAGCGCCGTCATGACCGCAACGTTGGTGCCGGGCTTCAGCGGCAGGTGATAGGCCGCCTCGACATGTGGCGTGCGCACCAGATCGATGCGACGGGGGTCGATGACGATCAGCTTGGCGCCCTGACGCAGCCGCTTTTTCAGACGCGAACCGAAGACCGGATGGCCATCCGTCGGATTGGCGCCGATGACGACCACGACATCGGAATGCTCGACGCTGTCGAAATTCTGCGTGCCTGCCGAGGTGCCGAAGGCCTGGCCGAGACCGTAGCCGGTCGGCGAATGGCAGACGCGGGCGCAGGTATCGACATTGTTATTGCCGAAGCCGGCGCGGATCAGCTTCTGGACGAGGAAGGTCTCCTCGTTGGTGCAGCGCGACGAGGTAATGCCGCCGACCGCTTCGCGGCCATACTGATACTGGATGCGCTTGAACTCGGAGGCGACATGCGCATAGGCCTCGTCCCAGGTCACTTCCCGCCAGGGATCAGTGACCTTCTCGCGGATCATCGGGTTGAGGATACGGTCCTTGTGTGTCGAATAGCCGTAGGCGAAGCGGCCCTTGACGCAGGAATGGCCGCGGTTCGCCTGGCCATCCTTCCAGGGAACCATGCGCACCAGCTCTTCGCCGCGCATTTCCGCCTTGAACGAGCAGCCGACGCCGCAATAGGCGCAGGTGGTGACGGCCGAATGTTCCGGCTGGCCGATGGCGATGACCGATTTTTCCGTCAGCGTCGCCGTCGGGCAGGCCTGCACACAGGCGCCGCAGGAAACGCATTCGGAATCGAGGAAATGCTCGTGCATGCCGGGCGAAACGCGCGATCCGAAACCACGCCCCTCGATCGTCAGCGCGAAGGTGCCCTGCACTTCCTCGCAGGCACGAACGCAGCGCGAGCAGACGATGCATTTCGACGGATCATAGGTGAAGTACGGATTCGACTCGTCCTTCGGCATCCATTTCAGATTGATCTCGCCATTGCTGCGCGCCTTGACGTGATTGTCGCCCTCATAGCCGTAGCGAACGTCACGCAGGCCGACGGCACCCGCCATGTCCTGCAATTCGCAATCGCCGTTTGCAGCGCAGGTCAGACAGTCGAGCGGATGGTCGGAGATGTAGAGCTCCATGACGCCGCGGCGGATATCCTTCAGTCGGCCCGTTTGCGTATGAACCACGAGACCGGCGGCAACCGGCGTGGTGCAGGACGCAGGCGTTCCGTTGCGGCCTTCGATCTCGACGAGACAGAGGCGGCAGGAACCGAAGGCATCGACCATATCGGTGGCGCAGAGCTTCGGCACCTGTATCCCGGCTTCCATCGAAGCGCGCATGATCGACGTGCCCTCCGGCACGGTGATTTCGCGGCCATCGATGGTCAGCGTGACCATGGCTTCGGATTTCGAAGCCGGCGTTCCGTAGTCAATTTCGTAAACGAGAGACATGGGTCTTTACTCCGCCGCTTCGATAAGGGGTGTGGGAGCGAAATCGTCCGGGAAGTGCGTCATCGCACTCATCACCGGATATGGGGTGAAGCCGCCCAAAGCACAGAGCGAGCCGAATTTCATCGTGTTGCAGAGATCGGTGAGCAGCGCCCGGTTCTTTTCGGGTTCGATCCCCTGGGCAATCTTGTCGGCCGTCTCCACGCCGCGCGTAGAACCGATGCGGCAGGGCGTGCACTTGCCGCAGCTTTCGACCGCGCAGAATTCCATGGCGAAACGCGCCTGCTTCAGCATGTCGGCCGTGTCGTCGAAGACGACGATGCCGGCATGGCCGATCAGTCCGTCCTTGGCGGCAAAGGCCTCATAGTCGAACGGCGTGTCGAAAAGCGCGCGCGGGAAATAAGCACCGAGCGGGCCGCCGACCTGTACCGCCTTGACCGGCCGTCCCGTCGCCGTGCCACCGCCGATCTTGTCGACGATATCGCCGAGCGACAGGCCGAAGGCCGTCTCATAGAGACCGCCATGCTTGACGTTTCCGGCGATCTGCAGCGGGATGGTGCCGCGCGAACGGCCCATGCCGAAGTCGCGATAGAAGGCAGCGCCCTTGTCGAGAATGACAGGCACTGACGCCAGCGAAATCACGTTGTTGATGACGGTCGGCGATGCGAACAAGCCCTTGTGCGCCGGCAGCGGCGGCTTGGCACGCACGATGCCGCGCTTGCCTTCCAGGCTGTTCAGCAGTGCCGTTTCCTCGCCGCAGACATAGGCGCCGGCTCCCATACGCACTTCGATATCGAAGGCCTTGCCCGAGCCCATGACCGACGGACCGAGCACGCCGGCCTTGCGGGCGATTTCGACCGCCGCCGTCATCGCGGCGATCGCATGCGGATATTCCGAGCGCGTATAGACGAAGCCCTTGGTGGCGCCCGTCGCGAGACCCGCAATCGCCATCCCTTCGATCAGCACGAAGGGGTCACCTTCCATGATCATCCGGTCGGCAAAGGTACCGCTATCGCCCTCGTCGGCGTTGCAGACGATGTATTTGCGCGGACCCTGGGCGTCGAGAACCGTCTTCCACTTGATGCCGGTCGGGAAACCCGCGCCGCCACGGCCGCGCAGACCGGAATCGGTGACTTCCTTGACGATATCGGCAGACGCCATCGCGGCCGCGCGCCGGAGCCCGGCAAGACCGCCATGCGCCTCGTAATCTTCGAGCGACAGCGGATCGGTGATGCCGCAGCGGGCGAAAGTCAGGCGGGTCTGTTCCTTGAGGAATGGGAGGCTTTCGACCTCCCCAAGACAGAGCGCGTGATCGCCACCCGACACAAGCCCAGCCTCGAACAATCCGGCGACATCCTTGGCCTTCACAGGACCATAGCCGATACGCCTACCGTCGACTTCCACTTCGACGAGAGGTTCCAGCCAGAGCATACCGCGCGAGCCGTTGCGTACCAGCTTCACATCGAGGCCGCGTGCTGCAACTTCTGAAGCGATCGCCTTGGCAACCTTGTCGGCGCCGAGCGAAAGTGCAGCTGCATCGCGCGGAACGAAAATCTTGACGGTCATCGCCGAACCTCCGCTGCGAATTCGGCAATGGTCTCGTCATCGATGCGGCCATAGAGCTCGCCGTCGAGCATTGCCGCCGGGGCGCAGGCGCAAAGCCCGAGACAGTAGACCGGCTCCAGCGTCACGCTGCCATCGAGCGTCGTCTGGTGAAAATCGATGCCGAGAAGCTTCTTGACCCGCTCAGCCACGGCGTCGCCGCCCATCGACTGACAGGCCTCGGCCCGACAGAGCTTCAGGACGTGGCGGCCTGCAGGATGGTCGCGATAGTCGTGATAGAAGGTCACCACGCCATGCACTTCGGCGCGCGACAGGTTCAGCTCATGCGCAATGACAGGAAGCGCTTCCTGCGGCACATAACCGAACTCATCCTGGACTTCATGCAAGATTGGAAGGAGCGGGCCTTCGAGGGAACGAAGGTGCGAGACGATCGCGCGGGTGCGCTCGGCAATATCGCCATTGGCGACGTGAGCATTCATTGTGGCAGGCCTCCCGAGGCTTCCCGTTATCAGCCGTCACACCATGCTCCCCCAGCTTGGTATGACATTGTGACAGGAAGTGTCTCAGGGAACATGCAACCGATCAATAAAGCTGTTCCGTCAGTTGATAGGATTTTCCTATCAAAGATCTTCGCTCTCCGCGAGAATCCTTGCTTCATGCAACAGCGCAGAGACGAGTGGCGTGAACGGCTCGCGATGCGTCGCAACCAGGCCAACAAGATGATCGGCCTCGGGCTCGACAATCGGGATCATCCGGATTTCGGCAGGAAAACCGAATGATTCCGCGACATTTCGCGGCATGATGCTCGCCCAGCGCCCCGTTCGAACGTGGGAAAACAAGACGATCATCGATCCTGATTCGAGCGTCGGATGCGCTGTGGCCCCAGCTTCGGCCAGATGCCGGTTGATGATACGGCGGTTCTGCATGTCTGCGGTCAATAGACAAAGCCGAAGATTGCCAACCTCACGCCAGGTCACAGTTTCGCGATCCGAAAGCGGGCTGCCGGCCGCGGTGATCAGATTGTAGCGCTCGGCATAAAGCGGCACGGCCGTCACCCGCCCTAGCGGCTCGTTTTCGAGATAGGTGACACCCGCATCGATCTCGAGATTTTCAAGCATGCTGAGAACCTGCAGAGAATTGCGCGAGACGATCGAGAAGGTCACGTCAGGATGGCGTTCCTGAAACGGCGTGGTGATCCGCGGCAGCATCGCCAAAGCCGTTGGAATGGAGGCGATCCGCAGGTGTCCGGAAAGACCCTTGCGGGCCGTGCGCATTTCCTCGCGCATGGTGCGCGTATCGCCGACGATGCGGCGTGCCCATTCGAGCACGCGCTGCCCTTCCGGCGTCAGCCCCTGAAAACGCGAGCCGCGCTGCACCAGCATCACGCCGAGCTGGTCTTCCAGCTGCCGGATCGCGGCTGATAGCGTCGGCTGCGAAACACCGCATTCTTCGGCGGCGCGGCCGAAATGCTTTTCATTGGCAAGAGCTATGAAGAATTCCAGCTTGTCGATCATCCGGCCTCCTGCCGAACTGTGCGTCCGGGCATCTTTGGCGGGACATCATAAGCTTAGCAAGACCTGCCTCAACGGGCAGCGGGCGCCGGAAACATGGCGAAAAGCGAATCCAGGAAGGATGCGACGCTGTCATTGCCGAGGCTGTAATAGACGAGACGCCCTTCGCGACGGGTGTTGACCAGTCCTTCCATGCGCAGCCGCGCGAGCTGCTGCGATACCATGGCCTGCTGCACCCCAAGCAGTTCCTCGATCTCGCTGACGGTCTTTTCCTGCTCGGCGAGAATGCAGAGAATAAGAAGGCGCGTCTGATGTGCCATTGCCTTCAGGAGGCTGCTCGCTTCGTGAGCTTTTTCGGCAAGCTTCTGCAGTTCCTGACCGGCTGTTCCCGGCGCAGTTGTAGGCAAGCGCATTCGGATTCTCTGATGGACGGGTTGGGACGGGCCCAAGCGATACCATATTCAGACCGATATACTGCGCAATTTTACTAAAATACCAAAAATAGTCCAAGTAAATCAGCAGATAAGCTGGCCGCCATTGATCTCCAGAACTTGCCCGGTGATGTAGCCCGCTAAGGAAGGCGCGGCCAGAAACAGGTAGGCGGGGGCGCAATCCTCGGAGGTTCCGAGCCGTTGCAACGGTATGGTCTTGCGTGTCGCCTCAAGCTTTTCGCGCGACGAATAGCGCTCATGGAAGTCGGTTTCGATCGTACCCGGCGAAACGCAATTGACCCGGATCATGTCAGGGGCAAGCTCGCGCGCCAGCGCCTTCGAATAAGTGGAAACGAAGGCTTTCGAGGCCGAATAGATCGCCGATCCCGGGCTTCCGCCGGTCAGCGCCGATATCGATACGGTGTTGACGATCGCCGCACCCTTGGCGGCCCGCAACGCCGGCAGCAGCGCGCGCGTCACCTCGACGACGGAGGTCTGGTTGAGCCGGGTAACCACCTCATAATCCTGATCCGTCAGCTCACCCGCCGGAAACCGGCCGACCATCGTCCCGGCGTTATTGACCAGCACATGAATGGTGCCGAAGGCATCCAGCACCTTCCAGGCGAAAGTGGCGGTGCCGCCCGGCTCGCTGAAATCGCCTGAAATCAGCACGGCGCGGCGGTCGGCTTCGGCCGTCAGCAGGAAGTCCGGAAGGTCGCGGCTCTTGCTGCGGCCGGTATGAACGGCGACGCGTGCGCCGCAATCGAGAAACTGGCGTGCGACCTCGAGGCCAATGCCGCGCCCGGCCCCCGTGACGACGACATTGCGGTTTTCGAAAAGCTTTGGATGAAACACGCTGAGGCCCTCCCCA
Organism: Rhizobium sp. BG4; assembly: GCF_016864575.1. Taxonomy (NCBI): domain Bacteria; kingdom Pseudomonadati; phylum Pseudomonadota; class Alphaproteobacteria; order Hyphomicrobiales; family Rhizobiaceae; genus Rhizobium; species Rhizobium sp. BG4. The sequence continues at coordinate 2,109,042 of NZ_CP044125.1, read as the reverse complement.
CTCCGGCTGGCAGTCGCCGATTGCGCAATTTTCGCTTTAACATATGATCGCAAGAAACGAAAGAAAGGGAGGCGCAGCATGTTTCTGTCCGGACGGCAGACCGAGATCCTCGACATCGCAAAGTCAGAGGGCCGCGTGCTGGTGGAAGACCTAGCGGCCCGCTTCTCGGTCACCCCGCAGACGATCCGCAAGGACCTCAACGATCTCTGCGACAGCCGCGTGCTGACGCGCATCCATGGCGGGGCGATCTTCCCTGGCGGCACCGAGAACGTCAAATACGAAGCGCGCCGCTCGATCGCGGCCAACGAGAAGACGGCGATCGGCCGTGCCTCGGCCGCGCTGATCCCGAACAATGCTTCCCTCTTCATCAATATCGGCACGACGACGGAAGCAGTCGGCGAAGCCCTGATCGAGCATCACGAATTGATGGTCATCACCAATAACATCAATGTCGCCAGCCGCTTGCGACTATTCCCGTCGATCGAGGTGGTGATCGCCGGCGGCGTCGTGCGCCACTCGGACGGCGGCATCGTCGGCGAAGCCGCCGTCGATTTCATCCGCCAGTTCAAGGTCGATTATGCGGTGATCGGCGCCTCGGCGATCGATCCCGATGGCGCGCTTCTCGATTTCGATTACCGCGAAGTGAAGGTAGCCCAGGCGATCATGGCCAATGCCCGGCATGTCGTGCTGGTCGCCGATTCCACCAAATTCGAGCGCACGGCGCCCGTTCGCATCGGCCACCTGTCGCAGGTCCATACCTTCGTGACCGACGAATGCACGCTGGATTCGCTCCGCCGCATCTGTTCCGAGGGGGGCATCAATCTGGTGGAGACCAACCGGGCGGGCAGCACCAAAGATTAAATCTTACGCTGTCGCAAAAGGTTCGTTTGACATTCGTTTTCTTTCGTTTTAGCGCTTAATGGATTTCATTTTAAGCACCAAATCGTTGGAGAACCGCGTGGGCAGCCAGACTTTCGACCTATTCGTGATCGGCGGAGGCATCAACGGCTGCGGGATCGCGCGTGATGCGGCGGGGCGCGGCTATTCGGTGGCGCTGGCGGAGATGAACGACTTCGCCTCCGGCACTTCGTCGGGCGCCACCAAGCTGATCCATGGCGGCCTGCGCTATCTCGAACATTACGAGTTCCGCCTCGTGCGTGAATCGCTGATGGAGCGCGAAGTGCTCTGGGCGATGGCGCCGCATATCATCTGGCCGATGCGTTTCGTCCTGCCCTATCACAAGGGCGGCATCCGCCCGGCCTGGCTGATCCGGCTGGGTCTGTTCCTCTACGATCACCTCGGCGGCCGCAAGCTCCTGCCGCCGACAGCGGTGCTCGACATGCGCCGTGACCCAGCAGCCAAGCCCTTGAAGGCGCTGTTTACGAAAGCCTTCGAATATTCCGATGGCTGGGTCGACGATGCCCGCATGGTGGTGCTGAACGCCCGGGATGCCGCCGACAAGGGCGCGCTGATCATGCCGCGCACGAAAGTGGTGTCGGCGCGGCGTGAGAACGGGCTGTGGGTCGTCGAGACGGTGGATACGCTCTCGGGCCGCAGCGAGACGCATCAGGCCCGCATGCTGGTCAATGCCGCCGGTCCCTGGGTCGATCACGTCATCCGCGCCGCCTTCGGCCAGAACGAGGCGCGCCATGTCCGGCTCGTCCAGGGCAGCCATATCATCGTGAAGAAGAAGTTCGACGGTCCCAAGGCCTATTTCTTCCAGAACCCCGACAACCGCATCATCTTCGCCATTCCCTATGAGGAAGACTTCACCCTGATCGGCACCACCGACCGGGATTATGGTGGAGATCCGAAGGATGTCAGGATATCGGCGGAAGAGACGGATTATCTCTGCAAGGCGGCAAGCGAGTATTTCAAGGAGCCGGTCACCGCCGACGATATCGTCTGGACCTATTCGGCGGTCCGCCCGCTCTTCGACGATGGCGCCTCGAAGGCGCAGGAGGCGACGCGCGATTACGTGCTGAAGCTTGAGGGCAAAGACGGCAGCGAGGCGAATGCCGCGCCGCTGCTCAACGTCTTCGGCGGCAAGCTCACCACCTACCGGCGTCTGTCGGAACATGCGCTGGAGAAGATCGGCGAGGCGATCGGCATGAGGGGCAGCCCTTGGACGGCGAAGAGCCATCTGCCGGGCGGGGATTTTCCAGCGCAGGGGTTTGAGGCGGAAGTGGCCAGGCTGCAGGCGGCCTATCCGTTCCTGGCGCCGGCCCATGCGCGGCGGCTGACGCGCCGCTACGGCACCAAGGCCACCATCCTGCTCGGCAAGGCAGCCTCGACCGCCGATCTCGGCCGGCATTTCGGGTCGGATCTCTATGAGGCCGAAGTGCGCTATCTCATGCAGCATGAATGGGCCTTCACCGCTGAGGATGTCCTCTGGAGGCGGAGCAAGAAGGGTCTCTACCTCAGCAAGGACGAGGCAGCGGCTCTGGAGAGCTTCCTGCAGGCCGAGCGCATCGCCGCCTAGATATCTTCGAGCAACCGCGCGCCGGTACCTTCGCTGCCAAGCCTGTCATGCGGGTTGCGCAGCGGACAGCTTTCGATCGACAGGCAGCCGCAGCCGATGCATCCCGTCAGGTGGTCGCGCAACAGTGTCAGCCGCTTGATGCGGTCGTCCAGATCGTTCTTCCAGAGCTGCGACAACGTCTGCCAGTCGGCGACCGTCGGCGTGCGGCCCTGCGGCAGGGTCGCGAAGGCCGCCTCGATCTCGGCAAGCGGAATTCCAACCCGCTGCGCCACCTTGATGATCCCGAGACGGCGCAGCACATCGCGGCCATAACGGCGCTGGTTGCCGCGCGAACGAATGCTCGCGATCAACCCCTTGCTCTCGTAGAAATGCAGCGCCGATACGGCAAGACCGCTGCGCGCCGCTACCTCGCCGACACTGAGCAGCCGGCTCATCATGCCATCCGAATTTTTCTGCATGGGCTGTTGACCTCAATATTAGTTGAGGTTTTATAACCTGAGCTCCTGACGATCGTAAAGAAGGAGCAATGCATGCAGACCACGATCAGATTGGCCGTCATCTACGGCAGCACGCGGCCCGGCCGCATGTGCGACCGCGTCGTCAAATGGCTCGTCAGCCAGCTCGGCCACTACCCGCTGATCGAACTGGATATCATCGACCCGCTCGATTTCGGCCTGGTCCCCAATAGCGGCGACGAAACCGGCGAGATCGCCGCGAGGCTGCAGCGCGCCGACGCCTTCATCATCGTCACGCCGGAATACAATCACAGCTTTCCCGCCTCGTTGAAATTCTTCATCGACGCCTTCTACGAGCCCTGGCACGTCAAGCCGATCGCCTTCGTCGCCTATGGCGGCATCTCGGGCGGCCTGCGCGCCGTCGAGCATCTGCGCCTGGTCTTCGCCGAGCTCCACGCAGTCGCGATCCGCGACACGGTCAGCATCGTCTCCCCCTGGGACCGGCTCGACAAGGACGGGCACTTCGACCGCCCGGAAGAGGCGCTGCGGCACCTCAGCCGGATGATGGGCAGGCTGCAATGGTGGGCGCGCGCCCTTCGCGCCGCCCGCAACGAGCAGCCCTATCAGGCGGCGGCCTAGAGATCACGGCCGCGGCTCTGGCAGGTGCGCGGCTGCGATGCGCACCCGGGCAAGGCCACCGCCCGGGTGCGCTGGTCGATCCGGTAGCCTGAAAACAAAAAAGCGGCCCTGAAGGCCGCTTTCAATCGTTTGGGAAAAGTCCCGATCAATCCTGCTCGACGACGCCACGCAGATGCGTGAGTTCGAGGATGAACTGCTCAAGCTTGGACTTGTGCTCGTGATGCTCGGCATCCTCGAGGTCCTTCTGCGCAGCTTCGATGCGGCGGGTCAGCTCGTCCTTGTTGATTTCCTCAACCGGAACAGCAGATTCGGCAAGCAGCGTGCAGCCGGTCGGCAGGATATCGGCGAAACCGCCGAACACAACGTAGTCCTGCTTGCTGCCGGAGGCCGAACGAACGCTGACGATGCCGGGCTTGATGGTCGTCATCGTCGGCGCATGGTGGGCCATGACCGTCATCTCGCCCTCGGTGGCCGGAATGACAACTTCCGTCACCATCTCCGACAGAAGCAGACGCTCCGGAGATACGAGTTCAAAATTGAAATTGTCAGCCATCAGTGACTTACCTTCTCGGCCTTTGCATCTTGCAGTTTGGTCCCGCAGAACGGGCAGTGCTGTATCGCCTGATCGAGATAGCCGAGACCCTCTTCGGTCTGGACCAGTCCCACCACCATCATCAGCTGGCCGTTATCCGCCCTATAGACGGTCGGGGCTGCGGGGGCCGGAAGATCTGCCACGACTTCCCGAAGGGAGTCGCAGCAGAAAATCTCGTCATGAGCGTCGCTCATCAAGCGGCTGCGGAGAGCTTCTTGGCCTTTTCGATGGCTTCTTCCATCGAGCCGACCATGTAGAAGGCTGCTTCCGGCAGGTGGTCGTATTCGCCGTTGACCAGGCCCTTGAAGCCCTTGATCGTGTCTTCGAGCGCAACGAGCTTGCCCGGCGAACCGGTGAAGACTTCGGCGACGAAGAACGGTTGGGACAGGAAGCGCTCGATCTTACGGGCGCGGGCAACTGCCAGACGGTCTTCTTCAGACAGTTCGTCCATACCCAGGATGGCGATGATATCCTGCAGGGCCTTGTAGCGCTGCAGCGTCGACTGAACCTTACGAGCCACTTCGTAGTGCTCTTCGCCGACAACCATCGGGTCGAGCATGCGCGACGTGGAGTCGAGCGGGTCAACGGCCGGGTAGATACCCTTTTCAGCGATCGAACGCGACAGAACGGTCGTTGCGTCCAGGTGGGCGAACGAAGTTGCCGGCGCCGGGTCGGTCAAGTCGTCGGCGGGGACGTAAATGGCCTGAACCGAGGTGATCGAACCGGTCGTGGTCGTGGTGATGCGTTCCTGCATCTGACCCATGTCGGTTGCGAGCGTCGGCTGATAACCAACGGCCGAAGGAATACGGCCGAGCAGAGCCGACACTTCCGAGCCAGCCTGCGTGAAGCGGAAGATGTTGTCGACGAAGAACAGAACGTCCTGGCCCTGGTCGCGGAAGTGTTCAGCAACCGTCAGACCGGTCAGAGCAACACGAGCGCGTGCGCCCGGCGGTTCGTTCATCTGGCCGTAAACCAGCGCAGCCTTGGAGCCTTCGCCACCGCCGTGCTTGTTAACGCCGGACTCGATCATTTCGTGGTAAAGGTCGTTGCCTTCGCGGGTACGTTCACCCACGCCTGCGAACACCGAGTAACCACCGTGCGCCTTGGCGACGTTGTTGATCAGTTCCATGATGAGAACGGTCTTGCCGACGCCTGCGCCGCCGAACAGGCCGATCTTGCCGCCCTTTGCGTAAGGAGCGAGAAGGTCGACGACCTTGATGCCGGTGACGAGGATCTGCGCTTCCGTGGACTGCTCGACGTAAGCCGGAGCGTCCTGGTGGATGGCGCGCTTGGAAGCGGTAACCAGCGGACCAGCTTCGTCAACCGGCTCGCCGATGACGTTCATGATACGGCCGAGCGTTTCGTCACCAACCGGAACCGAGATCGGAGCGCCGGTGTCGGTGACTTCCTGACCGCGAACCAGACCTTCGGTCGAGTCCATGGCGATCGTGCGAACGGAGTTTTCGCCGAGGTGCTGTGCGACTTCGAGAACAAGGCGGTTGCCCATGTTCGTGGTTTCGAGCGCGTTCAAAATCGCCGGCAGTTCGCCTTCGAAAGCAACGTCGACGACGGCGCCGATAACCTGTGTGACCTTGCCGACAGAGCCTGTGGCGGTCTTCTTAGCGGCGGTCTTCGCTGCCGCCTTCGGGGTAGCTGCCCTAGCCATTTTAATACCCTCTTTCTCTAACCTCAGAGCGCTTCCGCGCCCGAAATGATTTCAATCAGTTCCTTGGTGATCTGCGCCTGACGCTGACGGTTGTAGTTGAGCGTCAGCTTGTTGATCATCTCACCTGCGTTACGCGTCGCGTTGTCCATCGCGCTCATCTTGGCGCCCATTTCACCGGCTGCGTTTTCAAGCAGTGCACGGAAGATCTGGACAGAGATGTTGCGCGGGATCAGATCCTCAAGGATCGCAGCCGGATCCGGCTCATATTCATAGACCGCGCCGGCATGGGCAGCATCTTCGACAACGCCTTCAGGCGCCTGTGCCGGGATGATCTGCTGGGCCGTCGGGATCTGGCTGATGACCGACTTGAACTCGGAATAGAACAGCGTGCAAACGTCGAACTCGCCGGCTTCGAACATCTCGATGATGCGCTTGCCGATCTGGTCCGCGTTGTCGAATCCGACGCGCTTGACCTCGCGCAATTCCTTGCGCTCGACGATCAGCGATGCGAATTCGCGGCGCAGGCTGTCAAAGCCCTTCTTGCCGACCGTGAAGATCTTCACGGTCTTGCCTTCGGCGATCAGCTTGCGCGCATGATCACGGGCAAAGCGCGAGATCTGCGAGTTGAAGCCGCCGCAAAGGCCGCGTTCTGCGGTGCAGACAACGAGCAGGTGAACCTGATCCTTGCCGGTACCGGTCATGAGCAGCGGTGCGCCGTCGGCATCGGTAACCGCATTGGCGATGTTCGAAAGAACAGCCGCCATGCGTTCCGAGTAAGGCCGGGCGGCCTCGGCCGCCTCCTGCGCACGCCGAAGCTTAGCCGCGGCGACCATTTTCATCGCCTTGGTAATCTTCTGCGTCGCCTTGACGGAGGCGATCCGGTTTTTCAGATCCTTAAGTGAAGGCATCCGTTATCCGTCCTAACTGGGTCCGATCAGGCAAAAGACTTGGAGAACGTTTCGAGAGCAGCAGTGAGCTTGCCCTTCGTATCGTCGCTGATAGCCTTTTCCGTGCGGATCGTGTCGAGGATCGCCTTGCCTTCCGAGCGGAGGTAGGAGAGCAGAGCCTGTTCGAACTTGCCGACCGATGCAACCGGCAGCTTGTCGAGGTAGCCATTGACGCCTGCGAAGATCACAGCGACCTGTTCTTCCGTCTTCAGCGGCGAGAACTGCGGCTGCTTCAGGAGTTCGGTCAGACGTGCACCGCGGTTCAGGAGGCGCTGGGTTGCGGCGTCGAGGTCCGAGCCGAACTGAGCGAATGCCGCCATTTCGCGATACTGGGCGAGTTCGCCCTTGATCGAGCCTGCAACCTGCTTCATCGCCTTGATCTGCGCGGCAGAACCGACGCGCGAAACCGACAGACCGACATTAACAGCCGGGCGGATACCCTGGTAGAACAGGTCGGTTTCGAGGAAGATCTGGCCGTCGGTGATCGAGATCACGTTGGTCGGAATGAAGGCCGAAACGTCGTTGCCCTGCGTTTCGATGACCGGCAGAGCGGTCAGCGAACCGGCGCCCTTTTCGTCGCTCATCTTTGCAGCGCGCTCGAGGAGACGCGAGTGCAGGTAGAAAACGTCGCCCGGGTAAGCTTCGCGGCCCGGCGGGCGGCGCAGCAGCAGCGACATCTGACGGTAGGAAACAGCCTGCTTGGACAGGTCGTCGTAACCGATCAGGGCGTGCTGGCCGTTGTCACGGAAGTATTCGCCCATGGCGCAACCGGCGAACGGTGCGAGGAACTGCATCGGAGCCGGATCGGAAGCCGTGGCAGCGATGATGATCGAGTACTTCAGAGCGCCGCGTTCTTCGAGAACCTTGACGAACTGAGCAACGGTCGAACGCTTCTGGCCGACAGCGACGTAGACGCAGAACAGCTTTTCGCCTTCCGGACCGGAGTCGTGAATGGCCTTCTGGTTCAGGATCGCGTCGAGAATGATCGCGGTCTTGCCGGTCTGGCGGTCGCCGATGACGAGCTCGCGCTGGCCGCGGCCAACCGGGATGAGGGCGTCGATAGCCTTGAGGCCGGTCGACATCGGCTCATGAACCGACTTGCGCGGGATGATACCCGGAGCCTTGACGTCAACGCGTGCGCGCTGCTTGGCATTGATCGGGCCCTTGCCGTCGATCGGGTTGCCGAGAGCGTCAACGACGCGGCCGAGGAGTTCCGGACCAACCGGAACGTCAACGATGGCGCCCGTACGCTTGACGGTGTCGCCTTCTTTGATGTCGCGGTCCGAACCGAAGATAACGACGCCGACGTTGTCGGATTCGAGGTTCAGAGCCATACCACGGGTGCCGCCCGGGAACTCGACCATTTCACCGGCCTGAACGTTGTCCAGACCGTAAACGCGAGCAATACCGTCGCCGACAGAAAGAACCTGGCCGACTTCCGAAACCTCAGCCTCTTTGCCGAAGTTTTTGATTTGATCTTTGAGAATTGCGGAAATTTCCGCGGCGCGGATATCCATCAGCCAACCTCTTTCAATGCAAGCTTGAGAGTAGAAAGTTTGGTGCGAAGCGACGTATCAATCTGACGGGACCCGACCTTGACGATCAGACCACCAAGAATTGACGGATCAACCGTGACGGCAATCGCCACGTCTTTGCCGGTGACGCCCTTCAGCGCCGCCTTCAATTCGGTTTCCTGCGCTGCAGTGAGCGCATGGGCCGAGGTAACCTCGGCAGAAATTTCGCCACGCTGACGGGCAGCGATGACACGGAAGGCCTTGATCATGCCCGGGAGGGCGAACAGGCGGCGGTTGCGCGCCACGACCTTCAGGAAGTTGCCGACAAAACCGGAAATACCGGCCTTTTCGCTGATGGCAACAATAGCCTTCAGCTGATCGTCAGCCGAGAACACCGGGCTGGCGACGAAACGCTTAAGGTCGTCGCTCTCATCCAGCATCGCCTGGAAACGGTCGAGATCTGCGGTGACGCTCTCGACGGCACCTTCTTCGAGCGCCAGATCGAATAGCGAGGACGCATATCGTTCTGCAACACCAGAAGTAAGCTGGGACGTGTCTGCCACGGGCACAAATTTCCCTGATTTCAATTCAAGAATCCGGCCGTCGGCGGGCGCCTGACCTATGCTCTTGAATTCGTTTTGATTTCCCCCAGAAATCGCAAGAGAAGCCTCTTGCTTCTTCCGAAATTCGGGGTCCGTCTAACATAGGACGCAGGGACTCGCAACACGCGTAATGCCCGAATATGCCTTTCGAATGATTTTCTGTCGGCAAAATCGTGAAATGGCATTCGAGCAGGCGAGCGGGCGCCCGTCAGCCCTGTAATTCAGGTTGCAAAGAACCCAAAAGAATAGGCCAGCGGAACCGCTGCGAGAACCGCCTGCACAACCAGAAGTAAATAGTTGATAATTGCGCTCCCCTTATCAGAAAGAAGGGAGATGACGCGGGCAAAAAATGCCATCGCGAAGGCGGCGCCGAGCGCCATGTAGATGAAGTCCTGGGCGAGCATGATCGCCGCCAGACCGAAGCCGAGATAGAAGCCGCCGACCGAGCGCTGCTCCGCATAACCATCCCGCCGCTCGCCGCGCGGCGCGAGACCGAAGAGCTTCATGGCGTAACCGGGCGCGAACATGATGACGAAGCCCGCGGCCGCCGTGAATGCCGCGCAGCAGAATGCCAGCTGCTCGCCGAAGGTTTCCGGAAAATAGAACTCCATGAATCAGCCCCAAATCATGCCCATGTTTTTTGACCTTATGGCATGATTGTCTGCTGCCGGAAACGGCCACGATCAGCTGTTTTTAAAGGAAGCTCTGCGGATCGATATCCAGCTGAACCTGAACAGAGCCCCGCTCCTTCGGCGCTTGCGCCAGCATGGTTTTCAGGAACGCCTGCATATCGGAATTGCGCCGGCCGTGGACCAGCAGGCGGAAACGGTGGCGGCCGCGCACGATCGCCAGCGGCGCTTCAGCCGGACCCAGCACCGAAATGCCCGACACCTGCGGCGCCGAACTGCGAATGCCGCGCGCATGGCTTTCCGCGTCCTGGCGGGTCTCGGCCGAGACGATGATCGAGGCCAGCCGGCCGAAGGGCGGCAGGATCGCCCGCTCGCGCTCGGTAATCTCCCGCTCGTAGAAGGCCCCGGCATCACCTGAAACGATCGCCTGCATCACGGGATGCTGCGGCTGGTAGGTCTGCAATAGACCATGGCTCTTCAAACCGGTTCGCCCGGCGCGGCCGGTCACCTGCGAGAGCAGCTGGAAGGTGCGCTCCGCGGCGCGCGGATCGCCATTCGCCAGCCCGAGGTCCGCATCGACGATCCCGACCAGCGTCATCAACGGAAAGTTATGCCCCTTGGCGACGAGCTGCGTGCCGATGACGATATCAGCCTCGCCCTTGGCGATGGCATCGAGCTCAAGACGAAGCCGCTTCACGCCGCCGGTAATATCGGATGACAGGACGATCGTTCGTGCATCCGGGAAATGCCGCTCGACCTCTTCGGCGATGCGCTCGACGCCGGGGCCGCAGGCGACCAGATGATCGAGCGTGCCGCATTCCGGGCAAGCTTCGGGTGTGCGCTCGGTATAGCCGCACTGATGGCATTGCAGCTGGCTGCGGAAGCGATGCTCGACCAGCCAGCTCGAACATTGCGGGCACTGGAAGCGATGCCCGCAGACGCGGCAAAGCGTCAACGGCGCATAGCCACGCCGGTTGAGAAAGAGCAGTGCTTGCTCCTTCTTCTCGATCGTCTTGCCGATCGCCCGGATCAGTACCGGTGACAGGAAGCCGCCGCGCTCCGGCGCATGACGGCGCATATCGACGAGATGCAGATCCGGCAGCGCCGCATCGCCGAAGCGCGTCGGCAGATGGATCGTCGTATAGCGACCGCTCTGGCCGTTGACCTGGCTCTCGACCGACGGCGTTGCAGATACCAGCACGATCGGAAAATCACCGATCCGCGCCCGCACGACGGCCATGTCGCGGGCATTGTAATAGACGCGGTCCTCCTGCTTGTAGGCAGGGTCATGCTCTTCATCGACGATGATCAGGCCGAGATCTTCGAACGGCAGGAAGAGCGCCGAACGCGCACCGGCGACGACACGCACCTCGCCGGTAACAGCCTGCCGCCAGACCTTCTCGCGGATACGCGGCGCCAGATCGGAATGCCATTCGGCAGGCTTGGCACCAAAGCGATCCTGAAAACGCTCGAGGAAACTCGCCGTCAGCGCGATCTCGGGCAGCAGGATCAGCACCTGCTTGCCGCGCCTGAGCGTCTCCGCGATCGCTTCGAAATAGACCTCGGTCTTGCCCGAACCGGTAACACCGTCGATCAGCGATACGGCGAAGGCGCCATTGCGCACCTCGCCGAGAATATCCTCCGCCGCATCCTTCTGCGGGCCGGCCAATCGCGAGGCGGCAAAATCAGGATCCGGCTTTGCGACGACAGGTGGCGGCGGCAGGAAGATCGTTTCGAAAATCCCCTGGCTGATCAGGCCGTCGACGACGCTGGTCGAGACCCCGGCGGCATGGGCAAGCCCCGTCCGCGTCCAGGAAACGCCATCGGAGGCCCGCTCGAGCACGCGAGCGCGCGCCGGCGTCATCCGCTCCGGTTCGCCGCCGATGAAGCGCAGGCCTTCGACCATCGGCTCTGGCTCGAACGCATTCGGAGCCCTCAGCGCCATGCGCGCCACGAGACCGGGCGGCGAGAGCGTATAGGCCGATACCCAGTCGATGAAATCGCGCATCTCCTTGGTCAGCGGCGGGCAATCGAAGACGTGGCTGATCGGCCGCAGCTTCTTCGGATCGACGCCATCCTCGCCGCCATCCCAGACGACGCCGATCACCTGGCGCGGCCCGAGCGGCACCTGCACGACCGAACCGGGCTCGACGGCCATGCCTTCCGGCACGGAATAGGAATAGGGCCGCGGCGCAGGCAAGGGTACGAGCACCGGAACCGTGCGGGTTGCCGGTGGCGTCTCGAACAATGCGCCAAAGAGATCGGACGAATCTGTGCTCATCGCGCCAGACCATGCCCGCTACGGCGTGAAAATGAAACCCGCCGCATGCTAGTCGTCATCGTCCTCTTCACCCGAGATCACGCCCGTCAGCCGCATGCCCTCGATCCAGGTCGCGCCGTTCTCGCGGATCACCTTGCGCGGACGCAGGCCGCATCGCTCACGGACGGCTTCGGCGAGCTGCGCCGAATGCGTGACGATCCACACCTGGCTGGTCTTCGAGGCCTCAGCGATCATATCTGCCAGCGGCCCCAGCATATCCGGATGCAGGCTGGCTTCCGGCTCGTTGAGCGCGATCAGCGGCGGCAGCCGGTAGGAGAGGAGTGCGGCGGCGAGGCCGAGAAACCGGATCTGCCCGTCCGACAGCTCCCGCGGCTGAAAGATCCGATGCGGAAAATCCGGCAGCTTCAACCCGAACTCCGCCGTCTCGCCCGGTTCCGGCACGACCAGCTGCGCGCCGCCGAGGGCGGAACCCAAGATGCGATCGAGCTCGACCGTATCCTGCCTGGTATGCACGAGCGTCGCAAAGACGGCCGCCAGATTGGCCCCATCCTCATCCAGCATCGGCCCAGTGACGGCAAGGCAGGGATGGCGCAGCGGCGAGGCGCGGTCGGTGCGGAAACCATGGAAGAATCGCCAGTTGCTGACGATGCGCCGGAAGGCGGCGACCTCAGGGAAATTGCCGGCATCGCCGAGCAGCGCGATTGCCGTCTCGGATGTCAGCGCCTCCTCGGGATGCTCCTGCATCCGCCCGTCGCCGTCCCGCACGAAAATGCCGGGACCGGATCGCTTCATCATCGTCACGGCCCGGCGGCCGGTCTCGACCGTCAGCTCCTCGGCCTTCACCTGCGGCTCGAGCGGAAAGCCAGCGGCGGCCGTTGGCGGCCGCAATCCCGCTTCGACATGATAGCGGAAAGTGACCGCCCTCTCTTCATCAAGGATTTCGACTTCAAGCCGGATCCGCGCCGGCCCATCGGACTTGCGCCGCGTGCCGGACCAGAGCGCCGAGAGCATGCCGCCCTCCGCCGCCAGCTCGTGCGCCAGCCGCCCGCGCACGGCCGCCTGCACCAGCTGCAGCGCGCGATAGAGATTGGATTTGCCGACGCCGTTCTCGCCGAGAAACAGCGTCGTATCCGCCAGATCCATGCGGATCGAGCGCAGCGAGCGGTAATTCTGGGCAAACATCGAGCGAAGACGCATGAGACCGCTTTAGCGCAAACCAGCGTCAAAAAGAATGGGCGAGCAGCGGCTCCGGTTGCGGCTCCCGGGCGACCGGCGAAAAGCGGGCGCTGTCATCAGCGGCCAATCCGAAAACCGTGTGCTGCTCTAGCGCCTTCGTCACATCGTTGATATCGCCATCCAGCTGCTCGACCGGGATGAGATCGCCGATCGTAAAATCGAACCGGTCGCCGCGCTTGTTCAGGAGTTCGTGGAAAACGGTCATGTCGCGAAGCTCGGTCGACCACTTGGCAAACCAGTAGAACAGCCCGGAATTGCGGGCGGTCATATGCACCGGCAGGATCGGCAGATTGTATTTGCGCGCCAGCCCCACTGCAGAGCTCTTCCACGGCCGTTCGTTGAGCCTGCCATTCGCCCAATAGGCGATACGGCCGGATGGAAAAAGGATCGTCGCCTTGCCTTCCTTCACCGCATGGTTGGTCAGCTGCAGCGTCTCGCGGGTCTTGAGCTTGGTCTTGTATTCCTCGCGCCACTCGACGGGATGACCATCTCCGCAAAACGCGGATTGACGCGAACCGCATCGCGATTGGCAAAGAACATCATATCCGGCCGGCGCGTCTTCAGGAGATCGAAGACGGCAACGCCATCGGCGATCCCCGTCGGGTGGTTGCTGACCAAAATGAAACCGCCCGTTTCCGGAATGCGCTCGGCATGCTGCACCTGGATATCCAGCTTCAGCAGATTGCTCATATATTCGAAGCACTGAAAGCCCGGCATATTCGCCACATCATTGGCGAATTGCAGCGCTTTGTTGTAGCGCAAGAGCGTGTAGAGGAAGGGCCGCATCACCGGCCAGAGCGGGTTGTTGACGATCCGCTGTCCGCGCTCGGCAATCAGCGTGTCGACGATATGGCCGGGGTTGCCGTGAGAAACCAGGGCGATTGCTTCCGCGAGCTGTCCGAAAGCCGTCGTGGAGTGGCGCCGCGCCATACAAAAGTCCTGCCTCGTTCCGGGAACCAGCTATCGCAACCTATTATGATCGAAGCATGACAAGCGCTTGGCCGATATTAGCAATTCCATAACTGTCCCTCGGTGAAAATTGGCGGCGATTGCCCCGAAATCAAGGCCCGAGCCGTGAACGAACTTTTGATTATCGCCGATCCGCGCCTGATGTCAGAGCGCAGCGCCTGGCTTGAGAGCCTGGAGAGCGAACGCCGCCTTTCGGAACACACGCTCGACGCCTACGAGCGCGACAGCCGCCAGTTCCTGACCTTCCTCACCGGCCATCTCGGCGGCCCAACGACGCTGAAGGATATCGAGGCGCTCCGCCCCGCCGATTTCCGCGCCTTCCTTGCCGCCCGCCGCAAGGAGGGATCCGGCGCCCGTTCGCTCGGCCGCAATCTCGCCGGCCTGCGCTCGCTGCTGCGCTATCTCGAAAAGAAGGAATTGGTGAACGCCGCAGGCGCCAGCGCCGTCCGCTCTCCGAAGCAGCCGAAATCGCTGCCGAAGCCACTCTCCGACCGTCAGGCCGTCACCGTCGTCAGCGACGAGGCACAGATGCACGATGCCCCCTGGATCGCGGCGCGCGATGCGGCCGTGATGACGCTCCTCTATGGCTGCGGGTTGCGTATCTCCGAAGCGCTTGATCTGACGCCCGGCGATTTCCACGACGCCGCGAGCTCGCTACGCATCACCGGTAAGGGCAACAAGACCCGCCTCGTGCCGCTTCTCGCCATCGTCAGCGAAGCCGTCGGCAGGTACCGCGCGCTCTGCCCGTTTCATCTCGAAGCAGCCGAACCTCTCTTCCGCGGCGCCCGTGGCGGCAAGCTGCAGCCGGCGATCATCCAGCGTACCATGCAGAAGATGCGCAGCGCCTTCGGCCTGCCGGAGACGGCAACGCCGCATGCGCTGCGCCACTCGTTCGCAACGCATCTGCTTGCCGGTGGCGGTGACCTTCGCACCATTCAGGAACTTCTCGGCCATGCCAGCCTTTCGACCACGCAGGTCTATACAGGCGTCGATTCGGCAAGGTTGCTCGAGGTCTACGATCGTGCCCATCCAAGGGCGTAATCATTCGTTAACGCTTTCCCTTAAAGGAATATGCGCGAAGGCGGCGTAGAGCATGAATCTGATTAAGCATAGCGAGCGGAACCCATCATGACGATTTCCATCGGCCACCGCAGATTTGAGATTGCGCAGCCGGGCAATATCCTGCTCTGGCTGATCGCAGCTTTCCACATGCTGCTCGCCGCATCGCTGCTCGCCGTCCTCTTCTCGGTCACGCCTGCCGCGGCTGCGGACAACAGCTGCTCCGGCAAGGACCTGATGGCCGAGCTGAAACAGTCCGATCCCGCCCGCTACGCCCAAGTCGTCAAGGAAGCCGATGCCGTGCCGAACGGCAAGGGCATCTTCTGGAAGATCGAGAAACCGGGCCTGAAGCCGTCCTGGCTGCTCGGCAGCATGCATGTCACCGACCCGCGCGTCCTGAACCTGCCTGCCTACGCCCAGACGGCCCACGACAACGCCGATACGATCGTCATCGAATCCGACGAAATCCTCGACGAGAAGAAGGCCGCGGCCGCCCTGCTCGCCCGTCCCGATCTGACGATGTTCACCGACGGCACGACGATCCAGAAGCTGCTGTCGCCGGAAGATTACGCCCGCCTCGACGCGGGCCTGAAGCAGCGCGGCATTCCGCTCGCGGCCGTTTCGCGCATGCGCCCGTGGATGATCGCCAGCGCCGTGGCCCTCCCCGCCTGCGAAATCGCCCGCAAGGCCAAGGGCGTCCAGTTCCTCGACCAGAAGATCGCTGCCGACGCAGTCAAGGAAGGCAAGCAGGTCAAGGGTCTGGAAACCCTTGCCGAGCAGCTGCAGGCCATGGCCGAGCTGCCGATGGAGTTTCATCTGAAGTCGCTGATCGAAACGCTGGAACTCGGCCCGAAGATGAACGACGTCGTCGAGACCATGACCGACCTCTACCTCTCGGGCAACGTCGGCATGACCATCCCGATGCTGAAGACCGTCTCCCCGAAGAAGGCGGTGACGGCGACTATGCCGCCTTCGAGCAGCGCATCATCCTCGACCGCAACAAGGTCATGGCCGACCGCGCCGCCCCCATCCTCGCCGCCGGCAACGTCTTCATGGCCGTCGGCGCCCTGCACCTGCCGGGCGACAAGGGCGTCATCGAGCTGCTGCGTCAGCAGGGCTTTACGGTCACTGCGGTGAACTGAGCCGGAAGGCTACAGGTCTCAAATCCCAAACTCACCCTCATTCCTGTGCTCGTCACAGGAATCCAGCCGGCCCAGGCCCTTGGGCCGAAGAGACGCGCGCGCGCCACCATACCCGCGGCCCCCTCATCCGGCCCTTCGGGCCACCTTCTCCCCGTTGGGGAGAAGGGAAAGTCGAGGGTGCCCCTTGCGCCAACTTCCCTCTCCCCCGCGGGGAGAGGGCAGGGTGAGGGGGCTCCGGGCTCGAGCTGCCGGCTAAGGCCCAAAACGCCAGGCACAAAAAAGCCGCGGCCCTCTCAGGCCGCGGCTTCATACTAACCAGCTACCGATCTCACATGTGGATCGGCTTGAAGAACGCCGCCAGCGCAGCTTCCTTCACGGCTTCCGACATCGTCGGATGCGCATGGCAGGTGCGGCCGAGGTCTTCGGCGGAGCCGCCGAATTCCATGAGAACGGCGATCTCGTGGATCATCTCGCCGGCGCCGAAGCCGACGATGTGGCCGCCGAGAACGCGGTCGGTTTCCTTGTCCGACAGGATCTTCACGAAGCCGTCGGTCGCCAGCATGGCGCGGGCGCGGCCGTTGGCGGTGAAGGGGAACTTGCCGGTCTTGTAGGCGATGCCTGCAGCCTTCAGTTCTTCCTCGGTCTTGCCGACGGAAGCGACTTCCGGCTGGGTGTAGACGACGCTCGGGATGACGTCGTAATTTACATGGCCGTGCTGGCCGGCGAGGATTTCGGCGAGCGCCACGCCTTCGTCTTCAGCCTTGTGCGCCAGCATCGGACCCTTCACGACGTCGCCGATCGCATAGATGCCATCGACATTGGTCTTGAAGTGACCGTCGATTTCGACGCGGCCGCGGTTGTCGAGCTTGACGCCTGCTTCCTCGAGGCCGAGGCCGGCGGTGTACGGTACGCGGCCGGTGGAGATCAGCACGACATCGGCTTCAACAGTCTGGGCGTCACCACCCTTGACCGGTTCGAAGGTAACTTTCGCGCCCTTGCCGCCCTTCTCGACGCCGGTAACCTTGGCGCTGAGATTGATCTCGATGCCCTGTTTGCCGAGCATACGCTGGAACTGCTTGGAGACGTCGCCATCCATCGCGCCGAGGATCTTGTCGAGATACTCGATGACGGTGACCTTGGCGCCGAGGCGCGACCAGACCGAGCCAAGCTCGAGGCCGATGACGCCGCCGCCGACGACGATCATCGTCTCCGGCACCTTCTCAAGCGCGATCGCGCCGGTCGAGGAGACGATGATCTTCTCGTCGATATCGACCTTGACGCCCGGGATGCCGGCGACGTCTGAGCCGGTGGCGATGACGATGTTCTTGGCTTCGAGTTCCTGCACCTTGCCGTCTTCGGCGGTGACGGAAACCTTGCCGGCGGAGACGATCTTGCCGGTGCCCTGGAAGGCATCGATCTTGTTCTTCTTGAACAGGAAGGCGACGCCATCGACGTTCGACTTCACGGTCGCATCCTTATGCGCCAGCATCTTTTCGAGATTGAGCTTCGGAGCCGCGACCTCGATGCCGAGGGCGTCCATGCCGTGAGCAGCCTGATGGAACATCTCGGAGGCATGCAGCAACGCCTTGGACGGAATGCAGCCGACATTGAGGCAGGTGCCGCCGTAGGTCGCGCGCTTTTCGACGACCGCAACCTTCAGGCCGAGCTGCGCGGCCTTGATTGCCGCGACATAACCGCCAGGGCCGGTTCCGATAACGATCACATCGTAAGCCATTGTTCTTTTCCTTTTGTTTGTCCGTTGGTCAGGAAATGGAAATGCCTAGCGCCCGCCGCTCACATTCATGATGGCGCCGGTCACATAGGAAGAATTCGAAGAGAGAAGATAAAGCACCGCATCCGCGACCTCACCAGCCGTTCCCGGCCGCTGCATCGGAATGGAAGGCGCCATGTCCTTGGCGCGATCCGGCAGGCCGCCGGATGCATGAATATCGGTGTCGATGATACCCGGCCGGATAGCATTCACGCGCACGCCCTCCGTCGCGACTTCGCGCGCCAAACCGATCGTGAACGTGTCGATCGCTGCCTTGGAGGCTGCGTAATCGACATATTGCGACGGCGATCCGATGATCGCCGCCATCGAGGAGATGTTGACGATCGAGCCACCCTTGCCGCCGTGACGGGTGGACATGCGGCGCACCGCCTCTGCAGCGCAGAGAACCGAACCGGTGATGTTGATGCGCATCATCCGCTCGATGCGCTCGACGCTCATCTCATCGACCCGCTGCGGCTGATCGACGATACCGGCATTGTTGACGAGACCATCGAGACGGCCGAAATGCTTGTCGACGGCTGCGAACATTGCGGTGATATCGGCCGCATTGCCGACATCGCCCTTGACGGCAAAGGCTTCGCCGCCCTGGCTGACGATGTCACTAACAACAGCATCGGCAGCGTCCCTGTTCGATGCGTAGTTGACGGCCACGCGCCATCCCTGGCTTGCAGCAAGCCTGCAGACCGCGGCACCGATGCCACGGCTTCCGCCGGTGACGAGGAGAACAGGTGCGCCGCTCATTTCGTGCATTCCTTAAAAGCGAAGACATCCCAGGGCGCGGCAACCTGCTTGCCTTCGCCGAGGATGGTGGAATCGCGGAGCGCGGGACCGATCGCCGGAAGCACGATGCTGTCGACGGCATTAGCCTTCTCAGCCGGAAGATTGTCGATCACGCCCTTGGCATCGACGCCGTAGACAGGTCCCTGCCAGATCGTGCAGGCATCGAGATCGGCACCCGTCGCATCACCGTCCGGGCAATGGAACATCACCATACCGATCGTCCGCGTCGGGTCTTCCGAAGGCATGACATAGCCGTCGAGCACAGCATCGCTGTCCTTGACGGTCATCTTGAACTGGTTGTTGGCGGCGGCTGCGTCGGAATTCAGCGGCTGAAATTTCAGCTGGTAGATGCCATCGCGATCGGCATAGACGGCATGCGACTGCAGGCAATCCGCCGCTGCCGCGATATCAGGCAGGATTAGGGCAGAAACTGCAAACAGGGCTGCAAGGCTGGCTTTCTTGCTCATTGCGCCACCGGCTCCTTCCGCCCGTCGGAATTCTCGATCACATAAAAGTCCGTCAGCATAACCAGCGGATGACCGTCTTCGGCCAGTCCCCAGAAAACCGGATAGAAGCCGTCGCCCCAGCCGCTCCAGAAGATCGCGACATTACCCGGCTTTCCCGATACCGGCGAATGCAGCGCATAGCGCCCGCCGTTGGCATCGAGCTCGGGGGCGATGATGTCGTAGTAGTTCACATCCGCGTCCGGCTTTGCCGCTTGCGCGGTCTCTGCGCGCTCTTCCAAGAGCTTCAGCGTATCGGCATCCATGTAGGAGCCGAGGCCGGCATCGACAGGATAGCCGAAGATCTCGTCGTCCTTCAGGCTCGCCGGGTCCTGCCCGGGGATCGCCGCCATCTCCCAGCGAACCGGCTGGCCGTCACCGAAGCGCATGCTTGCGGCGGCAACGCGGCCGAAGGCCTGATAGAGGGTCACGGGATAATTGCCCGGAGGCACGGTCCTGACAAAGGCAGGACGGTCAGGCTGGGCCAGCGGATCGGCGGCGATGATACGGCCGGATGTCAGCTGCACATCGCCCATCTTCACCGTGGTGATCTTGCGCTCGGCAAGTGCTGCATCATCCAGCGAGACCAGGTCGAAATTGCTGCTCGCCTTGGAGATATCCCAAGCGGCAGCGGAAGCCGGAACCGGAAGATGCACTGCGGCTGCGCACAAAAGCGCCAATGCCGCCTGCTTGATCCGGTTCCGCATCGGATTTGCTCCGCTTAGAGATCGAGAACCAGACGCTCCGGATCTTCCAGGCTTTCCTTGACGCGAACGAGGAAGGTGACTGCTTCCTTGCCGTCAACGATACGGTGATCGTAGGAGAGCGCGAGATACATCATCGGACGGATGACGATCTGGCCGCCGACGACCACAGGACGGTCCTGGATCTTGTGCATGCCGAGGATGCCCGACTGCGGTGCGTTCAGGATCGGCGAGGACATCAGCGAGCCGTAGACGCCACCGTTGGTGATCGTGAACGTGCCACCCTGCATGTCGGCCATCGACAGCGAACCGTCGCGTGCAGACTTTGCAAGACGGCCGAGTTCCTTTTCGATCTCGGCGATCGACATCTGGTCGGCGTCACGGATGACCGGGACGACAAGACCCTTATCCGTGCCGACAGCCATGCCGACGTGGCAGAAGTTCTTGTAGATGATGTCGGTGCCGTCGATCTCGGCGTTGACGGCCGGGAGTTCCTTCAGCGCGTGGGTCACGGCCTTGGTGAAGAAGCCCATGAAGCCGAGCTTCACGCCATGCTTCTTTTCGAAGACGTCCTTGTACTTGGCGCGCAGGTCCATGACAGCCTTCATGTCCACCTCGTTATAGGTGGTCAGCATGGCAGCCGTGTTCTGGGCGTCCTTCAGGCGCTTCGCGATCGTCTGGCGCAGACGCGTCATCTTCACGCGCTCTTCGCGGCCGGCGTCTTCGACGGTCGAAGGTGCGCGGGCGGCAACCGGGGCGGCCGGTGCAGCAGCCGGAGCCGATACACCCTTGGCAACGGCAGCGATGACATCGCCCTTCAGGACCTGGCCACGCTTGCCGGAACCATCGACCTGCTCCGCCGAGATGTTGTTTTCAGCGAGCATCTTTGCAGCAGCCGGAGCCGGCGGCATGGAGGACGGTGCGGAAGCCGGTGCAGCCGGTGCAGCAGCAACCGGTTCGGCAACCTTGGCCGGAGCGGCAGCGGCGGGCGCGGCAGCCGGGGCTGCAGCGGCGGCACCTTCGGCAATCTGGCCGAGCAGCGCGCCGAGGCCGACGGTTTCACCGGCCTGGGCAACGATTTCGGACAGCGTGCCGGAGGCCGGAGCCGGGACTTCGATGGTCACCTTGTCGGTTTCAAGCTCGAGGATCGGCTCGTCTGCCTTGATGGCATCGCCGACCTTCTTGAACCAGGTGCCGACTGTCGCCTCGCTGACGGACTCACCAAGAGTTGGAACGCGGATTTCTGTGGCCATGATTTTAGTTTCCGTTGATCAGTTTGTTTCGATCGTTGTTCGTTTCGAGGGTCAGCCGCCCAGCGCATCCTCAAGGAATGCGGCAAGCTGCGACAGGTGCTTGGACATCAGGCCCGTTGCCGGCGAAGCGGCGGCCGGGCGGCCCGTGTAACGGACGCGCTGATACTTCGCATCGATATGGGCGAGAACCCATTCCAGATACGGGTCGATGAACGACCATGCACCCATGTTCTTCGGCTCTTCCTGGCACCAGACCATTTCCGCATTCCGGAAGCGGCTCAGCTCGTTGATGAGCGCCTTTGCCGGGAACGGATAGAGCTGTTCGACGCGCAGCAGGTAGATGTCGTCGATGCCGCGCTTTTCGCGCTCTTCGAGCAGGTCGTAATAGACCTTGCCGGTGCAGAGCACGACGCGGCGAATCTTGGCATCCTTCTGCAGCTTGATCGGGCCGTCCTTGATGACCTCGGCATCGTCCCACAGGAGACGGTGGAAGGAAGACTCGCCGGCCATCTCAGCCAGGGTCGAAACCGCACGCTTGTGGCGCAGCAGCGACTTCGGCGTCATCAGCACGAGCGGCTTGCGGAAGTCGCGCTTCAGCTGACGGCGAAGGATATGGAAGTAGTTCGACGGCGTCGTGACGTTGGCGACCTGCATGTTGTCTTCGGCGCAGAGCTGGAGGAAGCGCTCCAGGCGTGCCGAGGAGTGCTCCGGACCCTGACCTTCATAGCCATGCGGCAGAAGGCAGACGAGACCGGACATTCGCAGCCACTTGCGTTCGCCCGACGAAATGAACTGGTCGAACACGACCTGTGCACCGTTGGCGAAGTCGCCGAACTGGGCTTCCCAGAGGGTCAGCGCATTCGGGCGGGCCAGCGAGTAGCCGTATTCGAACCCGAGAACCGCTTCTTCCGAAAGCATCGAGTTGATGACTTCGTAGCGGGCCTGGGTCGGCGACAGGTTGGCGAGCGGGATGTAGCGCTCTTCCGTTTCCTGATCGTAGAGGACCGAGTGACGCTGCGAGAAGGTGCCGCGTTCGCAATCCTGACCCGACAGCCGGATCTTGTGGCCTTCCGTGACCAGCGAGCCGAACGCCAGAGCTTCCGCCATTGCCCAGTCGAGATTCTCGCCCGTCTGGATCATGTTGGCGCGGTTTTCCATGAAACGCTGGATGGTGCGGTGCGCGTGGAAGCCTTCCGGAATTTCGGAGAGCTTGCGGCCGATTTCCTTCAGCTGCTTCATCGGAACGGCAGTCTTGCCGCGGCGCTGCTCGTCGGCATTGTCGGCCGTGCGCAGGCCCGACCACTCGCCGTCCAGCCAGTCGGCCTTGTTCGGCTTGTAGCTCTGGCCGGCCTCGAACTCCTGCTCGAGATGGGCGCGCCAGTCGGCCTTCATCTTTTCGACTTCGCCTTCGGTCAGCAGGCCTTCGCCGATCAGGCGCTCGGCATAGATCTGCAGCACGGTCTTGTGGCCGCGGATGACCTTGTACATCTTCGGCTGCGTGAAGGACGGCTCGTCGCCTTCGTTGTGGCCGTAGCGGCGGTAGCAGAACATGTCGAGGACGACAGGCTTGTGGAACTTCATGCGAAATTCCATGGCAACCTTGGCGCCGTAGACGACCGCTTCCGGGTCATCGCCGTTGACGTGCAGGATCGGCGCTTCGATCATCTTGGCGACGTCGGACGGATAGGGCGACGAACGCGAGAAGGCCGGGTTCGTGGTAAAGCCGATCTGGTTGTTGATGATGACGTGCATCGTACCGGCAACGCGGTGACCGCGCAGGCCGGAGAGGCCGAGGATTTCAGCGATGACACCCTGGCCGGCGAAGGCCGCATCACCGTGGATCAGCAGCGGCAGAACCTTGGAGCGCTCGGACAGCGGAATGGTGTCGCCGTCCCAGACGGTGGCGCCCATGTCCTGCTTGGCGCGGGCCTTGCCCATGACGACCGGGTCGACGATTTCAAGGTGCGACGGGTTTGCCGTCAGCGAAACGTGAACCTTGTTGCCGTCGAATTCGCGGTCGGAGGAAGCGCCGAGATGGTACTTCACGTCGCCGGAACCTTCGACTTCGTCAGGCGCGTAGGAGCCGCCCTTGAACTCGTGGAAGATGGCGCGGTGCGGCTTGCCCATGACCTGCGAAAGCACGTTCAGGCGGCCGCGGTGGGCCATGCCGAACACGGCTTCCTTGAGGCCGAGATTGCCGCCGCGCTTCAGGATCTGCTCCAGAGCCGGGATCAGCGATTCACCGCCGTCGAGACCGAAACGCTTGGTGCCCTTGAACTTGACGTCGAGGAACTGCTCGTAGCCTTCGGCTTCGATGACCTTCTGCAGGATCGCCTTCTTGCCCTCGGGGTGAACGCCACGCCCTTGTCCGGACCTTCGATACGTTCCTGAATCCAGGCCTTCTCTTCCGGATTGGAGATGTGCATGAACTCGACGCCGAGCGTCGAGCAATAGGTGCGCTCGAGGATCTCGATCATCTCGCGAATGGTCGCGTATTCGAGGCCGAGAACGTTGTCGATGAAGATCTTGCGATCGTAATCGGCGGCCGTGAAGCCGTAATTTTCGGGCGACAGCTCGTGGTAATCTTCAACCGGAGCCGCGATACCGAGCGGGTCGAGCTTGGCATGCAGGTGGCCGCGCATGCGGTAGGCACGGATCATCATGATGGCGCGGACGGAATCGCGCGTCGCCTGCAGGACGTCGGCGGCTTCCGCCGGCTTGCCTGCGGCTTCGGCCTTCGCCTTCACCTTGGTCTCGATGGCCTTCTCGACGATGCCCCAGTCGCCGTCGAGCGCCGAGACGAGATCGCCACCGGCCGGGATCGGCCAGTGCTTCTTGCGCCAGGATGCACCCTTGGCCGCCTTCTTCACATCAGCGGGATCGTCGTCGAGCGCCTTGAAGAAGGTGCGCCACTGTTCGTCGACCGATGACGGATCCTCTTCATAACGGGCGTAGAGCTGCTCGATATAAGCAGCGTTTGCGCCATCCAGAAACGAAGTGATCTGAAACTGCTCGTTGGCTTCTTGCCGTGCCATGGTGTTATGCGGACGCTTCCGCCCGCCTCCTGACTAAGATGAGTTTGCCGGCCATCTCGCCGGCTGCCGCATTTCCATTTGCCGCCTGTCCGCGGCACATCTGCATTCGAAAGGTCAGCCGGGCGGAGGAGGCAGATGCAGTCCGCCGCCCGGGTCTCATGTCGGATCAGCCCTTGAGGACTTCAACCAGCGTCTTGCCGAGGCGGGCCGGAGAAGGCGACACCTTGATGCCTGCCGATTCCATGGCAGCGATCTTCGATTCAGCATCGCCCTTGCCGCCGGAAACGACCGCGCCGGCGTGACCCATGGTGCGGCCCTTCGGAGCGGTACGGCCGGCGATGAAGCCGGCCATCGGCTTCTTGCGGCCCTTCTTGGCTTCATCCTCGAGGAACTGGGCCGCGTCTTCTTCAGCCGAGCCGCCGATTTCGCCGATCATGATGATCGAGGTCGTGGCTTCGTCGGCCAGGAACATCTCGAGCACGTCGATGAATTCGGTGCCCTTGACCGGGTCGCCGCCGATGCCGACAGCCGTCGTCTGGCCGAGGCCTTCGTTCGAGGTCTGGAAGACGGCTTCATAGGTCAGCGTGCCGGAGCGCGAAACGATACCGACCGAACCCTTGCGGAAGATCGAGCCCGGCATGATGCCGATCTTGCATTCTTCCGGCGTCAGGATACCCGGGCAGTTCGGGCCGAGCAGGCGCGACTTGGAGCGGTCGAGGCGAGCCTTGACGCGGACCATGTCCATGACGGGGATGCCTTCGGTGATGCAGGTGATGAACGGGATCTCGGCGTCGATTGCCTCGATGATCGCGTCTGCTGCGCCTGCCGGCGGAACGTAGATGACCGATGCGTCAGCGCCGGTGCGTTCCTTGGCTTCGGCAACCGATGCGAAGATCGGCAGGCTTTCGCCCTTCGAGCCGGTCCAGGTTTCGCCACCCTTCTTCGGGTGGATACCGCCAACCATCTGCGTGCCGTAGTAGGCGAGAGCCTGTTCGGTGTGGAAGGTGCCGGTCTTGCCGGTCAGGCCCTGAACGAGAACCTTGGTATTCTTGTTTACGAGAATAGACATCTATCAGGTCCTCAAATTAGGCGTTGATCGCCGCGACGATCTTCTTCGCGGCATCGTCGAGATCGTCAGCCGCCGTGATCGCCAGACCCGACTCGTTCAGGATCTTCTTGCCGAGCTCGACATTGGTGCCTTCGAGGCGAACGACGAGCGGAACCTTCAGGCCGACTTCCTGCACGGCAGCCACGACGCCTTCAGCGATGACATCGCACTTCATGATGCCGCCGAAGATGTTGACGAGAATGCCTTCGACCTTGGGGTCGGCAGTGATGATCTTGAAAGCTGCAGCCACCTTCTCCTTGCCGGCGCCACCGCCGACGTCGCAGAAGTTTGCCGGCTCCTTGCCGTACAGCTTGATGATGTCCATCGTCGCCATGGCGAGGCCTGCGCCGTTGACCATGCAGCCGATGTTGCCGTCGAGGGCAACGTAGGCGAGGTCCCACTTGGAGGCTTCGATTTCCTTGGCGTCTTCTTCGGTCTCGTCGCGGAGCGCCTTGACGTCGTCATGGCGGAACAGCGCGTTGCCGTCGAAGGACATCTTGGCGTCGAGGACGCGCAGATGGCCATCCTTCATGACGATCAGCGGGTTGACCTCGAGAAGAGCCATGTCCTTCTCGTTGAAGGCCTTGTAGAGCGCCGGGAACAACGACTTCGCATCTTCGGCGGCAGCGCCGTCGAGCTGCAGGGCCTTCGAGATCGCAGCCACGTCGGCAGCCGTCACGCCGGTTTCCGGGTTGATGGCGATCGTGTGGATCTTCTCGGGCGTGTCGTGGGCAACGGCTTCGATGTCCATGCCGCCTTCGGTCGAAACGACGAAGGCAACCTGGCCGACCGAGCGATCGACGAGCAGCGAGCAATAAAGTTCGCGAGCAATGTCGGCGCCGTCTTCGATGTAGAGACGGTTGACCTGCTTGCCGGCTTCGCCCGTCTGCGCCGTGACCAGCGTGTTGCCGAGCATTTCCTTGGCGTGAGCGACGACTTCGTCGATCGACTTTGCAAGGCGAACGCCGCCCTTGGCGTCGGGGCCGAGTTCCTTGAACTTGCCCTTACCGCGGCCACCAGCATGAATCTGGCTCTTGACGACATAGAGCGGGCCGGGAAGCGACTTGGCAGCCGCTTCGGCTTCCTCGACCTTGAGGATCGGCACGCCACTTGCGACCGGCGCGCCGTAGCCCTTCAAGAGAGCCTTGGCCTGATATTCATGAATATTCATGGATCTATTCCTGTTTGAATTGCGTGGGGGCGCGCGGGAATTACTTCAGCGCAGGCGCAATGTTGATGCAGGCTTCGCAAAGGCCGGCGACAGCAGCCACCGACTTGTCGAAGGCTTCCTTTTCGGCCTTGTTCAGGTCGATTTCGATGACGCGCTCGACGCCGCCAGCACCGATGACCGTAGGAACGCCGACATACATGTCCTTGACGCCGTACTGGCCGGTCAGCTGCGCTGCGCAGGGCAGAACGCGCTTCTTGTCCTTGAGGTAGGACTCAGCCATTTCGATCGCCGAAGCGGCCGGGGCGTAGTAGGCCGAGCCGGTCTTCAGCAGGCCGACGATTTCTGCGCCGCCGTCACGGGTACGCTGGATGATTTCTTCGAGGCGTTCCTTGGTGACCCAACCCATGGTGACGAGGTCGGTCAGCGGGATGCCGCCAACGGTCGAGTAGCGGGCGAGCGGAACCATCGTGTCGCCGTGGCCGCCGAGAACGAAGGCGGTGACGTCCTGAACGGAAACGTTGAATTCCTTCGAGAGGAACAGGCGGAAGCGCGAGCTGTCCAGAACGCCGGCCATGCCGACGACCTTGTTGGCCGGAAGGCCGGAGAACTTCTGCAGAGCCCAGACCATCGCGTCGAGCGGGTTGGTGATGCAGATGACAAAAGCATTCGGGGCATACTTCTTGATGCCGGCGCCGACCTGCTCCATGACCTTCAGGTTGATGCCGAGAAGATCGTCGCGGCTCATGCCCGGCTTGCGGGCGACACCTGCGGTGACGATGCAGACGTCAGCACCTTCGATCGCCGAGTAATCGCTGGCGCCGGTCAGGTTGACGTCGAAGCCTTCGACCGGAGACGACTGGGAGATGTCGAGGCCCTTGCCCTGCGGAATGCCGTCGGCAATGTCGAACAGAACGATGTCGCCGAGCTCCTTGAGACCGGCGAGATGCGCCAGCGTGCCACCAATCATGCCAGAACCAATGAGTGCGATCTTATTACGCGCCATTTCGCTTTTCCTTTGCGAATATAATCGGTCGGGCGGCGCGCGGCGGCGTCGTCCAATGCCGCAATCGCATAGACCTAAAGCCAAAAAATGGCAACGTGTTATTTTTGGTGTAGCATTTTCAATCGTTTAGATATCAAAATTCTTACGTAAACGTAAGATAAATTGTCACTAAAGTGTTACTCGGCAGCGGTCTTCTGATGATGCAGCGCAAGATATTCCGCGCTCCGCATCTCGAAGAGACGCGATGCCGTACGATCGAATTCGAACCCCTCGGTGCCCCTGCGTTCGGTCAGCAGGTCCTCGGGCATGGCCGCGGCGGAAGCATGAAGCCGCACGCCATGGTCATATAGGGTATCGACGAGAATGATGAAGCGCTTGGCCTGATTTCGCCGGTCGGGTCCGAGCAGCGGAATGCGATCGACGAAGATCGTGTCGAAACGCGCGGCGATCGCCAGGAAATCGGCGGCGCCAAGCGGCTTGTCGCAGAGATCGTTGAAGGCGAAGCGCGCCATCCGGTCGACGGCGAGCGGCACATGGATCGACCGGCCCTTCATCGGAATTTCGAGCGGTTGCGCCTTGCGACCATGCAGCATCTGCGTCCAGGACGCATCCATTGCCATATCAGTCCGCCCGTCGATCGGCGTCAGATAGACGGGCTGGCTGTTCAGCTTCTCCATCCGGTAATCCGTCGGGGAGTCGAGCGTCACGACGTCGACATTCTTCTTCAGAAGCTCGACGAAGGGCAGGAAGAGGCCGCGGTTGAGGCCATCCTTGTAGAGATTGTCGGGCTCGACATTCGACGTCGCGATCAGCACGCAGCCGCGGGCAAAAAGCTCTGAGAACAGCCGCGACAGGATCATCGCATCGGCAATGTCGGTGACCGTGAACTCGTCGAAGCAGAGAAGCTCGGCCTCGTCATAAAGGGAGGCCGCGACCGGCGGCATTGGATCCGCCTGCTTGGTTTCGCCGTCCTTCAGCTTCTGCCGGTGCGCCGCGATGCGGTTATGCACATCGGCCATGAATTCGTGGAAATGCGCCCGGCGCTTCTTTTTGCAGGGCGCCATGCCGAAGAACATGTCCATCAGCATCGTCTTGCCGCGGCCGACGCTGCCATGGATGTAGAGACCCTTGATCCCCTGTTCGGTCTTCTTCTTGGAAGCAAACAGCCAGCCGAGAGCGCTGGACTTGGCGGCGGGGCGGCGCTGCTTCAGCTGCGAAAGAACCCGGTCCAGGTTTTTCGCCACGTCCATCTGTGCGGAATCGACCTGCAAATCACCGTTGGCCGTCAGCGACTTCAATTGTTCGCTGACGCTCAGGGCGTAGTCTGGCATTGGCTGCATGAGAGCAAATCCGCCTATGCGTGGCCGGCGGACCCGCCGCCGGATGAATTACCGGCTGAGGGTGATTGCCTGGCCGCCGCTGGTCTGGCCGGAGAAGCTGTTGTCGGCGGTCTTGTAAACGCTGCCGATCTGGTTGCCGCTGCGGTCCTTGAGCAGAACCTGCTTGCCGGACACTTCCCAGGAACCCATCGCCGTCAGTTCGCCGGCGCAACCGCGCGTACCGCCGCGCGAGCCGCTGCCGAGGTTGGTCAGCGTCAGGAACATGTCGCAGCTGCCGTTGACGCGCCAGCTGCCGACCATCGATTCCTTGGTGACATCGAGAGCGTTTGCGGCCATGGCGCCCGGGGCTGCCGGAGCGGCAGGCGCCGCGCTCGGTGCGGCCGGGAACTGCGATGCGCCGCCCGGAGGGGGAAGCTGGCCGCCCTGCACCGACGGCACGGGCTGCGCCGTCAGCGGCGCCGGCTGGCTGCTGTAACTCGCATTGTCATAGGCCGTACGCTGGCAGCCAGCGAGTGACAGAACAACCGCCACACCTGTCATCGCATATCGCAACTGCATCTTGAGGCTCCCGAATATTCGCTTTGCCGCATCAAAAATAGTCATCGGACTAATTTTCGAATTAACGTATTTCACTTTGGTTAATCAAGTCGGCACAGCCGTAAATTGCCCGTGACAGGACCTAAGCCGGAACAGAGGCAATTCAAGCCGTGCGGAAGGACTTCTGAAGGCAGAATTTGTCATCAAGGTGATGACCGCGCATTCTTCCCCGGTTTGACCGGCCACCGGAAGAAAAACGGCGCCGCAAGCGGCGCCGTTCGATTTGCCGTCAGACGCGGCGCTCGACCATCATCTTCTTGATCTCGGCGATTGCCTTTGCCGGGTTCAGGCCCTTCGGGCAGGTCTGCGCGCAGTTCATGATCGTGTGGCAGCGGTACAGGCGAAACGGATCCTCGAGATTGTCGAGGCGCTCGCCGGTTGCTTCGTCGCGGCTGTCGATCAGCCAGCGATAGGCCTGCAGCAGAACAGCCGGACCGAGATAACGGTCGCCGTTCCACCAGTAGCTCGGACAGGAGGTCGAGCAGCAGGCGCAGAGAATGCACTCGTAGAGGCCGTCCAGCTTCTGGCGGTCTTCGTGGCTCTGCTTCCATTCCTTCGCCGGCGTCGGCGAGACCGTCTTCAGCCAGGGCTCGATCGAGCGGTGCTGGGCATAGAAGTTGGAAAGGTCCGGAACCAGGTCCTTGACGACAGGCATATGCGGCAGCGGATAGATCTTGACCGTACCCTTGATGTCGTCGAGACCCTTGGTGCAGGCCAGCGTATTCGTGCCGTCGATATTCATGGCGCAGGAACCGCAGATACCTTCGCGGCAGGAGCGGCGCAGCGTCAGCGTCGGGTCGATCTTGTTCTTGATGTAGAGCAGACCGTCGAGAACCATCGGGCCGCAATCGTCGATATCGATATAGAACGTATCGATCGACGGCGTCTGGCCGTCATCCGGGCTCCAGCGATAGACGCGGAATTCGCGGGTGTTCTTGGCACCGGCAGGCTTCGGCCACACCTTGCCTTCGCGCATCTGGGAGTTCTTGGGGAGAGCGAGTTCAACCATGTCCAGTTCCTCTTAATACACGCGAGCCTTCGGCGCGATCTTCTTGGGATCGATGCCGTCTGCAATCAGCTCGGTGTGAACCGGGCGGTAGTCGAGCTTGACGTCGCCTGCCTCGTTGACCCAGGCAAGCGTGTGCTTGCGCCAGTTGACGTCGTCGCGGCCGGCGAATGCGCCTTCCGTATAGTCTTCGCGCGCATGCGAGCCGCGGCTTTCCTTACGGGCCTCGGCGCCGTAGATCGTCGTGATGGCGTTGGCCATCAGGTTCTGCAGCTCAAGCGTTTCGACGAGGTCGGAGTTCCAGATCATCGAGCGGTCGGTGACCTTGATGTCCTTCATCTCGCCCCAAATCGCCGAAATGCGCTGGCAACCGGATTCCAGCGATTCCTGCGTGCGGAAGACGGCGGCGTCTTCCTGCATGGCGCGCTGCATCTTTTCACGCAGTACCGCCGTCGGCGTACCGCCGCTGGCGTGGCGCAGGCCGTCGAAGCGGTCCATGATCTTGTCGCAGGCAGCGACGTTGAGATGCGGGACGGGCGCTGCGCGGTCGATAACCTCGCCGGCGCGGATTGCGGCGGCGCGGCCGAAGACCACGAGGTCGATCAGCGAGTTGGAGCCGAGACGGTTGGCGCCGTGCACCGAGGCGCAGCCCGCTTCACCGACAGCCATCAGGCCCGGAATGATCCGCTCAGGGTTATTGCTGTCGGCATTCAGCACTTCGCCCCAATAGTTGGTCGGGATGCCGCCCATATTGTAGTGGACGGTCGGCAGAACCGGGATCGGCTCGCGCGTCACGTCGACGCCGGCGAAGATCTTGGCGCTCTCGGAAATGCCCGGCAGGCGCTCATGCAGAACGGCCGGATCGAGAT
Source organism: Rhizobium sp. BG4 (assembly GCF_016864575.1). Classification (NCBI taxonomy): domain Bacteria; kingdom Pseudomonadati; phylum Pseudomonadota; class Alphaproteobacteria; order Hyphomicrobiales; family Rhizobiaceae; genus Rhizobium; species Rhizobium sp. BG4. The sequence continues at coordinate 2,077,668 of NZ_CP044125.1, read as the reverse complement.
GGTCGAGATGCAGGAAGATGTGGTCCTTGTTCTTGCCGACGCCGCGGCCTTCGCGGATTTCCAGCGTCATGCAGCGCGAGACGACGTCACGCGAGGCAAGGTCCTTGGCCGACGGTGCGTAGCGTTCCATGAAGCGCTCACCCTCGGAGTTGACGAGGTAGCCGCCTTCACCGCGTGCGCCTTCCGTGATCAGACAGCCGGAACCGTAGATGCCGGTCGGGTGGAACTGGACGAATTCCATATCCTGCAGCGGCAGGCCGGCGCGGGCAACCATGCCACCGCCGTCGCCGGTGCACGTATGGGCCGACGTTGCCGAGAAATAGGCGCGGCCGTAACCGCCGGTCGCCAGCACCACCATCTTGGCGGCGAAGCGATGGATCGTGCCGTCATCGAGGTTCCAAGCAACGACGCCGGTGCAGCGGCTGCCGTCTTCCGACATGATCAGATCGAGCGCGAAATACTCGATGAAGAATTCAGCATTGTTTCGCAGCGACTGGCCATAGAGCGTGTGCAGGATGGCGTGGCCGGTGCGGTCGGCGACGGCGCAGGTACGCTGTACCGGCGGTCCCTCGCCGAAATTCTGCATGTGGCCGCCGAACGGGCGCTGGTAGATCTTGCCTTCCTCGTTGCGCGAGAACGGCACGCCGTAATGCTCGAGCTCATAGACCGCCTTCGGCGCTTCCATGGTGAGATACTGCATGGCATCGACGTCGCCGAGCCAGTCGGAACCCTTGACGGTGTCGTAAAGGTGCCACTGCCAGCTATCCGGCGTCATGTTCTGCAGCGACGCGGCAATGCCGCCCTGGGCGGCAACAGTGTGCGAACGCGTCGGGAATACCTTGGTGATGCAGGCGGTGCGGAAGCCCTGCTCTGCCATGCCGAGCGTGGCGCGCAGACCGGCGCCACCGGCGCCGACGACGATCACATCATAAGAGTGGTCGACGTACTTGTAGGCCTTCCCATTCTGAGCGGGTGAAGAGGGTGCCATGATACGGTTATCCTACGAATGCAATTTTCAGAATGGCGAAGAGACAGAGGCCGGCGATCAGTATCGAGAAGAACGTGTTCAGCATCAGGCTGATGATCTTCAGCCATTCGGAATGAACATAGTCCTCGATGATGACCTGCATGCCGAGCTTCATGTGAATGACGCCCGAGATGATCATCAGGCCCATGATGACGGCGACGAACGGGTTCGACAGGGCGTGAACCACCTCCGCATAGGGCTGGCCGGCGTGAATCAGCATGAAGATGATGAAGAACAGAAACAGCGGCACGTTGGCGACCGCGGTCACACGCTGGCGCCAGAAGTGATCGGTGCCTTCCTTGGCGGAGCCGAGGCCGCGAACCTTACCCAGGGGGGTACGCATATCCATGAGAGCGACCTTTTAACGAATGACGAAGCCGATCACCCAGACCAGCGCGGTCAGACAGAGCGATCCGATCAGATTGGCGATGGCGAGCTTGGTGGAGAATTCCTTGCCGAAGCCGTGGCCGAGGTCCCACATGAAGTGGCGGAAGCCGCCGAGCATGTGGTGGATCAGCGCCCAGGTGTAGCCGAGCAGCACGAGCTTGCCGATGATGCTGCCGAGCACCCAGTTGGCCCAGTCGTAATTTGACTGGCCGGTCGCGGCTGCAATCAGCCACCAGGCGATCAGCAGCGTGCCGACATAGAGAGCGCCACCGGTAATGCGGTGAACGATCGACATGACCATGGTGGGGATTGGTTTGTAAATTTGCAAATGCGGCGACAGGGGCCGGTTATTTGTCACATTCGCCATCAGAACCTCGCGGCGTCTTCTCTGCGCTTCCGGAATTCGGAGCATATCAAGGCAACCACAGGAACGACAAAATTGTCTGTGTGCGTTGCATCAATGGCGACGTTTAATCACCGAACCCCCGGACGACAAGCACAATTGCTGTCCGCTTTTTAATTTAATCGATTCGCGTTACCGGGAAGTTGCTGCAGAGCAAAACTGGCCCGCGCCGCTCAGATTTTATCCTGATTTTTCATCGCTCAAGTGGACATGCAGAAAGTTTTGACGCAAGCTGCCGTTAACGATTTGTTAACGATCGCATTTTGCGAGGAAGACATCCGATGGTCACGCGTTTTTCGAAAGTCATTCCGCTCATGCTCGGCGCCCTTATGGCGCTGCCTGCCGCCGCGGGCGAACGTTTCCCGCATCGTGATCGCGGCATAGTTCACTGGACGGGCGGCAATCAATGGTATGGCGATCGCGATCGCCGCCATGGCCACAACCGCTATGTCCGCCTTCGCCAGTTCTCCCCGGTTGCCAACGGCTACAGCATCCGCAGCTTCAATGCGGCCGCCCCGCAGGTGACAGGCCCTGCATACAACGGCACCTATGCCGGTTCCTACGCCTATGACGTCGATGGCGGCACCTATATCGGCGCCAGCGGTTATACGATCTATGGCGCGCCGCAGACCGCGACCGTCGCTCCCAAGGCAAAGATCATCGACGTCGCCGTGCAGGACGACCCTTGCGAATACGAGGCCAATGTCTGCGTGATCAGGCCCTGAAGCGCCAGACGGTCGTCTTCTTGACTTCGCTATCCTCGAGCGCCCGGGTGACTGGCACTTCATAGACCGCGCAGAATTCCAGCCTGTCTTTCGGCAGATAAGCACGGCCCGGATCGCCGACCAGAATATCCTTGCCTCCGGCCGCCAGGCGCTGAAACCACGGCAGCAGCGCATCGGCAAAGCCGCGATCATAGAAGACGTCACCGGCAAGCAGCACGTCGGGAGCGATCATCGAGCCGATCAGGTCCGCACCCTCGAATTCGATCGAAACGCCATTCGCCGCGGCGTTCAGCCGGACCGCGGTTTCCGTCCATGGATCGATATCGGCCGCAAGCACCTTCTCCGCACCCGCCATGCGGGCGGCGATCGCTACGAGACCGGATCCCGTCGCAAAATCCAGGACGCTCTTGCCGCGCAGATGCTCCGGATGATCGAGCACGTAACGCGCCAGCCCCTGCCCGCCCGCCCAGGCGAAAGCCCAGAAAGGCGGCGGCAGACCGATCTCGGCAAGCTCCTCTTCCGTCTTCAGCCAGAGCTCATGGGCTTCGCTCGCCAGATGCAGCCGGATCTCCGGCACATGCGGCGGCGCCATCAGGCTGGTATTGGCGCGGATGAAGAGTTCGGGATCGGTCTTCAAAGGCGGTCAGCGCGGCGGGTTGTCGAGCCCGCCCATGCGGCAGACTTCCAGCCACTCGTCATCGGTCACGGGCTGCACGGAGAGGCGCATGGACGTCACCAGCGACATCTTCGAGAGCTTTTCGCTCGCCTTGACATCCTTCAGCGTCACCGGCTTCGGCATGTCCATCACGGCGCGGATATCGACGCAATCCCATTTGGGATCGCCTTTGGCGCTGGAATCGGGATGCGAGAGAGCGCAGACTTCGACGATACCGACGATCTCCAACCCCTCATTCGAATGGTAAAAGAAGCCCTTGTCGCCGATCTGCATGGCCCGCATGTTGTTGCGCGCCAGGTAGTTGCGAACGCCGGTCCATTCCGTGCCCTTTTCGCCGGCAGCCTTCTGCTGCTCCCACGACCATGCCTCAGGCTCGGACTTGTAAAGCCAATGCGCCATCTCAGGCCTCCGGATTGTTGAAGACCCAGTTGTAGGGCTTCACCTCGACGCTCTCGAACAGGCCGGCCTTTGCATAGGGATCGGCCTCGCCGAGTGCCTTGGCGGCTTCAATGCTGTCGGCCTTGACGATCACCAGGCTGCCATTCGGCTTGCCGTCAGCGTCAAGGAACGGGCCAGCGATCGCCAGCTTGCCTTCGGCATTGAGCTTGTTGAGATACTCGACATGCGTTGGGCGCGTTTCCATGCGCACGTTCAGATGTCCCGGCTTGTCCTTGCAGAGAAGGGCGAAAAGCATGTCAGTCTCCTATTCGGTGGTGATCGGACGTGTCATCAATTGTTCGATTGCCTCGGCAATACCGAGCTTGCCCTCGATGATCGCCGAGACGGCATCGGTGATCGGCATCTCGATGCCGAGCTCTCTCGCGAGCCGCGACGCGACGGCGGCCGCGAAAGCGCCCTCGACCAGCTCGCCATGCGAGGGATCAGCCTTATCTCCGCGCCCGAGCGCGATGCCGAAGCGCAGATTGCGCGACTGATGGCTGGTTGCCGTCAGCACCAGATCGCCAAGGCCGGAAAGCCCCCGCACCGTATCCGCCTGCCCGCCCTTTGCCGCAACGAGCCGGGACATTTCGGCCAGGCCACGGGCAATCAGCGCTGCACGGGCGGAATCGCCTATGCCGCAGCCTTCGACGATGCCGCAGGCAATCGCGAGAACATTCTTCAAGGCACCTCCCAGCTGCACGCCGGTGCGGTCATCGGACGCATAGAGCCGGAAGGTGCGGCCCGAAACTGCCTGCGCCAGCCGCTCGGCGACATCCATATCGGCAGCCGCAATCGCCATCGCCGTCGGCAGCCCCTTAGCGATATCGGCGGCAAAGCCTGGGCCGGAAAGCACTGCCACATGATGATTGGGCAGCTCGCGTTCCAGCATATCCGTCAAGAGCGTACCGGTAGAGCGTTCGATCCCCTTGGCGCAGGTGACGACCACGGCATCGTGAGCCAGGTAAGGACCATAGTGGCGCGCCGCATCCGCCTGCGCCTGCGACGGCATGGCGAACAGCACGATGCCTGCCCGGCGGATCGCATCGGGCTCGGCGGAGAATTCCAGCGCCTCAGGCAGGGCAATGCCCGGCAGCACGGCGTCATGCAGCCGCTCTGAAGCAAGATCGGCCATCAGAGCCGGATCGCGGCCGATCAGCGTCACGGTGCTGCGCCCGGCGAGCGCGATGACCGCGGCAAGCGCCGTTCCGAACGCACCGGCACCGATGACTGCAATTCGCTCGCTCACGCCTTGGCTCCTCGTTTTCCGTAGTTAATTAGCGCCTCGGCATTGGAATCCAGCGGCCAGCGTGAGCGTGGCTGCACATCGAGATCATCAGGCGCGACACCGAGCGCCATGCGCTCCAGCCCGGCCCAGGCAATCATCACCGCATTGTCGGTGCAAAGCCTCAGCGGCGGCGCGATAAAGCGGAAGCCGTGCTTGTCGCACAGCGCCTGCAGCGTGCCGCGAACCTCCTGGTTTGCCGCAACGCCGCCTGCCACGACCAGCGCCGGCGGGCCTTCTGCATCCGGGAATTCAGCCTTGAAGCGCTGCAGCCCGCGGCCGATGCGATCCTTCAAGGTACGGGAAATGGCCTTCTGGAACGAGGCGCAGATGTCGGCGATATCCTGCTGGGAAACCGGCGCAATCTCCGTTGCCGCCTGACGCACCGCGGTCTTCAGGCCGGAGAAGGAAAAGTCGAGCCGCGCCTCGCCGACCAGCGGGCGCGGAAAATTGAAGCGGTCGGGATTGCCGCTCGTCGCGGCCTTCTCCACCTCCGGCCCACCGGGGTAGGGCAGACCGAGAAGCTTTGCGGTCTTGTCAAAGGCCTCACCCAGCGCATCGTCGATCGTCGTGCCCCAGCGCTCGTACTCGCCGATGCCACGCACCAGAATGAGCTGCGTATGGCCGCCGGAGACGAGCAGCATCAGATAGGGAAAGGAAAGCCCATCCGTCAGCCGCGCCGTCAGCGCGTGACCCTCGAGATGGTTGATCGCGTAGAGCGGCTTGCCCGCTGCCTTGGCGATCGCCTTGCCGGTCATCAGGCCGACCAGCAGCCCGCCGATCAGCCCTGGTCCCGATGTCGCGGCGATCGCATCGACATCGGCCAGCGACACATTGGCGCGCTGCAGCGCTTCCTCGATCAACGTATCGAGCGCCTCGACATGGGCGCGTGCGGCAATCTCCGGCACCACACCGCCATAGGCGCTATGCTCGTCAAGCTGGCTCAGCACAACGTCGGAAAGCACATTCGAGCGGCCGTCCGCATCGCGTTCGACCACCGCCGCCGCGGTCTCGTCGCAGCTTGTTTCGATGCCGAGGATGCGTAGAAAGGAAGCCATGAAACCTGATCGTTGATTGCGATGGGTAAGAAACCCGGTTACGAGACTTCCGGTAACAACGGATCAAAGCGGATGCAAACAAAACCTTTCCGGATCGGCACGCGGGGCAGCCCGCTGGCGCTTGCCCAAGCCCATGAAGCCCGCGATCGGCTGATGGCTGCGCATGGTCTGCCGGAGGAAATGTTCGAGATCGTCGTGCTGACGACGACAGGCGACCGCATCACCGACCGCTCTCTCGCCGAGATCGGCGGCAAGGGGCTTTTCACCCAGGAACTGGAAGAAAAACTGGCGCTCGGCGAACTGGATTTCGCCGTCCACTCAGCCAAGGACATGCCGACCGTTCTGCCCGAAGGCCTCTACCTCTCCGCCTACCTGCCGCGCGAAGACATCCGCGATGCCGTCGTCGGCCGCACCGCGCCGAAGCTGATCGACCTGCCGCATGGCGCCACCGTCGGCTCCTCGTCGCTGCGCCGCCAGGCGCTGATCCGCCGCATGCGGCCCGATATCAACGTCATCACTTTTCGCGGCCTTGTCGATACCCGGCTGCGCAAGCTCGCCGAAGGCCAGGTCGATGCTACGCTTTTGGCGCTCGCCGGCCTCAAGCGCCTTGGCAAGGTCGACGTGCTCACCGACATTCTCGACCCCGACACTTTCCCGCCCGCACCCGCACAGGGCGCGATCGCGATCGAAAGCCGCATCGGCGACGAGCGCATCGATAATCTGCTGGCAGCGATCAACGACCCCGCGACCTTCGACGCTGTCTCCTGCGAGCGCGCCTTCCTCGGCGCCCTCGATGGCTCCTGTCGAACGCCGATCGGCGGCTACGCGATTTGCGAAGGCGACCAGATCAAGTTCTCCGGCCTGATCATCACCCCGGATGGCCGCCACCAGCATGCGATCTCGATCGACGGCAACCGCCGCGATGCCGCAGCACTCGGCGCCCGCGCCGGGCAAGACGTCCGCGCCCGCGCCGGAACCACCTTCTTCGACGACTGGAGCTAGTCCTCCATGCGCGTGCTCGTCACCCGCCCGCAGCGTCAGGGGGAACGAACGGCACGGCGATTGCGCGAACGCGGCCATGAGGCCGTGATGATGCCGCTCTCCGAACCTGTGCATGACGGCGCAGCGGCAATGGCCGCCCTTGCGCAGACATCGGGCCCGATCGCCATCACCAGTGCCGAAGCCATCCGGGCGCTCTCTGACCAAGCCGCGTCGCTGCCACCCCGCCTCCGTCGCCCTCTCTATGCCGTCGGCAACGCCACGGCCGAAGCGGCAATCGCTGCAGGCTTCGTCACGGTCAAGGCAGCCTCCGGCGATGGCGGCGATCTCGCAGAATTGATCGCTGCCGAGACCACCGGCGCTGTCACCTATCTCGCCGGAAGACCGCGGGCGGAAACCTTCGAAAAGCGCGCCACCGAGCTCGGCCTCAAGCTGACCACCGCCGAATGCTACCGCATGGAGCAGATTGCTCCGGGCTGCGATGCCCGCGAGACGATGCAGCAGTCGCCGCCGGATGTCATCCTTCTCTATTCCCGCGAGACGGCAATCGCCTTGTTCCGATTTTTCAATCCTTTACCGGAATGGCTGACCGCCACCCGCATTCTCTGCCTCAGCGAGGCCGTTGCAGCCGCCGTTCCGGCCGAGCTGCAGAAAAATCTTCGCATTGCGGCAATGCCGGATGAGCAAAGTCTTTTGTCGCTTCTTTGAAGGCGTTAGCCGCCCAAATTTGATCTAACCTCTTTCCTTAACTGGGATCACTGACTAGTTTCGTTGCAATGCAGGAAATATGAGGGCCTCATGGTATCGGGAAACCCGCCACGCCATTCGAAGAGAACCGACAAGCCGGTCACCATCGATCTGGAAGCGCAGGAATTTGCCAAGCAGGAGGATACCGCCTCCACCCCTGCCGATGCCGCAGCCGATACCGACGAGCAGGCGGCAAATGAGCTGAAGGAAACGCTGGAAGCGACGCCTTCGGAAGACGCATCGGCCGCAGCGGCGGTAGAAGAACCGGTACACACCGAAGAGCCATCGGCACCCGAAGCTCCGGCCGAAGAACCAGCGCCCCGCCACACCGAATCGGCCATGTCGCCGCCGCCCCAACAACAGCGCGGCGGCAACACCTCGGGCCTGATCGCCGCCGGCATTTTCGGCGGCCTCGTTGCGCTCGCGGGAGCCGGCGCCATCCAATATGCAGGCTATCTCCCCGGCTCCGCGCAGCAACCGGCGCAGACGGAACAGAACAGCGAGCTTTCGGCCGAGATCGACGGCCTGAAGCAGTCGATCGCCAATCTCGCAGCCGCGCGCAATCCTGATGACGACGCTCTCGACAAGCGCATCGCCGCCCTGGAGGCCGCCGCCAAGACGCCCGCGGCTGCCCAGCCCGGCGACCCGGCTGCGACCGAGGCTCTCAACCAGAAGATCGCCGATCTCACCGCTGAGGTGGCTAAGCTCCAGAGCTCGCTCACCCAGGCCTCCGAACAGCAGGCGTCAAACGGCGCCGACATTACCAAGCGTCTCGACGAAGCCGAGAAGAAGCTCAACGAACCGCGCCAGGATGTGGCCGTCGCGCAGGCAATCGCCGCAGCAGCGTTGAAAGCGGCGATCGATCGTGGCGGACCGTTCACCGCCGAACTCGATACATTCGCGGGCGTCGCGCCTGACGATCCCGCCGTCAAGGATCTGCGCAACTTCGCGCAGACAGGCGTTCCCTCGCGTGCCGAGCTGATCCGCCAGGTTCCCGATGTCGCTACGTCGGCTGTTGAGGCCGTAAACCAGGCGAACCCGGATCAGAGCTGGTCCGACCGGCTGATGTCGAGTGCCAAGTCGCTGGTCAGCGTCCGCCCCGTCGGCAACATCGAGGGCGAAAGCGTCGAGGCGATCGCCGCCCGCATGGAAGACAAGGTGAAGAACGGTGACCTGCCGGGCGCCGCCAACGAATGGAACGACCTGCCGCCCGCAGCCAAGCAGGCATCGGCCGCCTTCAAGCAGTCGCTCGAAGCCCGTATCCGTGTCGAAGACCTTGTCAGCGGAGCGCTCTCGAAGGCCGTATCCGGCGCCGGCAAGGAGGGCTGACCGATGATCAAGCTCGTCATCTTCGCCCTGCTCGTTCTCGTTCTTGGCTACGGCTTCTCCTGGCTTGCCGATCGTCCCGGCGACCTGTCGCTGATCTGGGAAGGCCAGCTCTACCAGACCAAGCTGATCGTTGCCGCCAGCGGCCTGATCGCGCTCATTGCTCTCGTGATGATCGGCTGGTGGCTGATCCGCACGATCTGGACCTCGCCGCATTCCGTCACCCGCTATTTCCGCGCCCGCAAGCGTGACCGCGGCTATCAGGCGCTCTCGACCGGCCTGATTGCCGCCGGCGCCGGCAATGCGCTTCTCGCCCGCAAGATGGCGGCCCGTTCGCGCGGTCTCATCCGCGCCGATCAGGAACCGCTGATCAATCTCCTGGAAGCACAGGCAGCATTGATCGAAGGCCGCCACGACGAGGCCCGCGCCAAGTTCGAAGCCATGGCCAACGATCCCGAAACCCGCGAGCTCGGCCTCCGCGGCCTCTATTTCGAAGCCAAGCGCCTTGGCGCCAACGAAGCTGCCCGCCAATATGCCGAGGAGGCTGCTGACAACGCGCCCTATCTCCCCTGGGCCGCTCAGGCGACCCTGGAATCCCGCAGCCAGGCCGGACGCTGGGACGATGCGATCCGCCTGCTCGACCAGCAGAAAGCCGCCCGCGTCGTCGACAAGCATGACGGTGACCGCCTGCGCGCCGTGCTTTTGACGGCACGCGCCGGCGACAAGCTGGACCGCGATCCGGCAGGCGCCCGCGACGATGCCCTGCATGCGCTGAAGCTGATCGCCGATTTCGAACCGGCCGCGATCATTGCCGCAAAGGCGCTTTTCCGCGAAGACAAGCTGCGCAAGGCGGCCTCGATCCTTGAACAGGCCTGGAAGACCAATCCGCATCCCGAGATCGGCCGCGTCTATGTGCTGGCCCGCAGCGGTGATTCCGTGATCGACCGGCTGAAACGTGCCGACAAGCTGGAAGCCATCCGCCCGAACAATGTCGAGTCGCTGCTCGTCGTCGCGCAAGCCGCTCTCGACGCGCAAAACTTCGCCAAGGCCCGCGCCAAGGCGGAAGCAGCCGCCCGCATGCAGCCACGCGAAGCCGCTTTCCTGCTGCTTGCCGATATCGAGGAGGCCGAGACCGGCGATCAGGGCCGTGTGCGCCATTGGCTGGCGCAGGCGCTGAAGGCGTCGCGTGATCCGGCCTGGGTGGCCGATGGCTTCGTTTCCGACAAGTGGTTGCCGCTCTCGCCGGTCACCGGCCGTCTCGACGCCTTCGAGTGGAAGGCGCCGTTCGGCCAGCTGGAAGGCCCGGTCGAGGAAGGCTCTGCCACGTCGATCGACACGGCACTCAAAACATTGCCGCCAGTTCGCGAACATCGCCAGGAAGCACCGGCGAGCGATCACCGCATCATCGAGCTGGAACGCGCCGCAACGATCGCCGAAGCCGTTCGCCCGGCCCCGGCACCCGCGGCCCCTCCGAAGCCCGCTCCGGCGCCCAAGCCTGCCGAGGCGGCCTCCCCTTCACGCCCGCCCGAACCGAAACCATATTATGGAATGCCTGATGATCCAGGCGTTCGCGACACCAAGGTGGATACGGAACCCAAGACACGGCTCCGCCTTTTCTGAGATGGAACGAAAACCGCATGTTCGAACGCTTTCAGGCATTCTTCCACAACCTCACGGCAGACGGGAGCAGGAAGGGTTTCGATCCCGATGACCCGCGCATTGCCGTTGCCGCGCTCTGCATGCAGGTCATGGAAGCCGACGGCCAGATCAAGGACAGCGAGAAGAAGCGGCTGCGCAAGCTGCTGAAGGAGCAGTACGGGCTCGACGGCAAGCAGCTCGATGCCGTGATCGCCGCTGGCCTCGAGGCCGAAAGCAGCGCCGTCGACTACTATCGCTTCACCTCCGACCTGAAACGCCATCTGAACACCGAGCAGCGGCTCGAGCTGATCGGCATCCTCTGGGACATCGTCTATGCCGATGGCGAGCGCAGCGAGATGGAGGATCACGTCATCTGGCGGATCGCCGATCTGCTCGGCGTCTCCTCCCGCGAGCGCATCCAGAAGCGCCAGGAGGCCGCCGCCCGGGTGACCGATACGGTCGTGGTGCAAGACGATGCAGATTGAGCGCCCGGTAAAACGCGACAAGCGACCCGTCCTCATCGTCCTGCATCAGGAACAATCCAGCCCCGGCCGCGTCGGCCAGCTGCTGGTCGAGAAGGGCTACAGCCTCGACATGCGCCGTCCGGTGCTGGGCGACAAGCTGCCGTCGACGCTTGACGGACATGCCGGCGCCGTCGTCTTCGGCGGCCCGATGAGCGCCAACGACCCGGAAGATTTCGTCAAGGCGGAGATCAACTGGCTCGACGTGCCGCTCAAGGAAAACCGTCCGTTCCTCGGCATCTGCCTCGGCGCCCAGATGCTGGTGCGCCATCTCGGCGGCAAGGTGCAATCAAACCCCGACGGTTCGACGGAGATCGGCTGGTATCCGCTGCGCCCGACGGAAAAGGGCCGGCTGCTGATGCACTGGCCGAAGATGGTCTATCACTTCCACCGCGAAGGCTTCGATCTGCCGCGTGGCGCCGAGCTGCTGGCGGAAGGTGATGCCTATCCGAACCAGGCTTTCCGCTACAACAAGAACGCCTGGGCGCTGCAGTTTCATGCCGAGCTGACGCGGGTGATGATGCACCGCTGGGTCGTCCACGGCGCCCACCGCTTTATCCTACCGAACGCCCAGCAGGGCCGCGAGCACCTTGAGGGACGCATGCTCTTTGATGCGCCGCTGAAGGCGTGGCTGAACGAGTTCCTCGATATCGTCTTTGAGGGCAAGACGGCGAAAGGCGCGCCGCTCTCTATGCCGGCGACGCTGAGCGCATAGGTGCATCGAGCGTATCGATCTGCCGCAGCTGGCGGAAGCTCATCGCCCAGATCACCGAAACGGCAAGTGTCCCCAGACCACCGATGACAACGGCAGGCACCGCGCCGAAGGTATGCGCCATCGTGCCTGCCCGGAACTCGCCGAGCTCGTTCGATGCACCGACGAAGACCATGTTGACGGCGTTGACACGACCGCGCAGCTCGTCCGGCGTCCAGAGCGCGATCAGGCTCTCGCGCACATAGACCGAGATCATGTCTGCGGCCCCCATGATCGCCAGCGCGGCGATCGAGGTCCAGGTGTGGGTCGAGACGCCGAAGACGATCGTCGCGATACCAAACAGGCCGACGCCCATGAACATATAGAATCCAGCCCGGTGTTTCATCGGATAGGCTGCCAGGAACAGCGCCATCACGATCGCGCCGACGCCGGGCGCCGAGCGCAGAAGACCGAGCCCCCAGGGACCTAGCGTCAGGATATCGCGCGCATAGATCGGCATCAGCGCCGTAGCGCCGCCGAGCAGCACGGCAAACAGGTCGAGCGAGATCGCGCCGAGCACCACCTTGTCCGCCTTGATGAAGCGGAAGCCGCCGAGGATCATGTCCCAGCTCTTTGCTTCGCCGGCGCTGTGCTGGGCGGGCTTCGGGATCATGAAGAGCAGGATAGCGCCAAGCACCGCGAAGATGACCGAGACCGTGTAGGCCGTCGTCGCGCCGACGCCGTAGAGCAGACCTCCGAGCACCGGGCCGGTGATCGCCGCCAGCTGCCAGGAGGAGGAGTTCCAGGCTATCGCGTTGGAGAGATCCTTCTCCGGCACCAAGTTCGGCGCCAGCGATTGCACGGCAGGTGCTGCAAAGGCGCGCTCGATGCCGAAAACCAACAGCACGATGAAAACCGGGATCGGCGAGAAAGTGCCCGTCACCGTCATGATCAGCAGCGCCAGCGTGCAAAGAGCGCTGACCAGCGAGCATATCGAAGCGATGGCGCGGCGATTGTAGCGATCGGCGACCGATCCCGTGATCAGGATCAACAGCAGCGACGGCAGGAACTGTACCAGGCCGATCAGGCCGAGATAGATGGCGCTCCGCGTCTGGTCATACATCTGCCAGCCGACCGCGACACTGAGGATCTGCTGCGAAAAGGAAAGCAGAAACTTCGCGAAGAAGAACCGGGTGTAGGAAGAATGCCGGAACGCGGCAAAACGGTCTCCGGTGGACGAGAAAGACATTGGGGGCAACCAAGGAAATCGGGCCGCGCGGTACAGTTCAAACGCGCCCATTAAACATGATTCACCGCGCGTTAAGACACGGCACTTGCCCGTTTAGTCGCCAATAGCTACATGTCTGTCAACAACGAACTGGAGACGACGATGATTGCCCTTTTTCAAACCATTGATTTGGCTTTGAATCTTTACACTTGGGTGCTTATTGCGAGTGCCATTTTCTCCTGGCTCTACGCCTTCAACGTCATCAATTCCAGCAACCAGTTCGTCAACTCGGTTGGGATGTTCCTCTACAATGTCACCGAACCGGTGCTGCGCCCGATCCGCCGCGTGCTGCCCAATCTCGGCGGCATCGACATCTCGCCGATCATCCTGCTGCTGATCATCTTCTTCCTGCGCTCCTTCATGTGGAACACCATTTTCCCGCTGGTGGCGTGAGCTCCGCCTGGACCGTTCATGACGGTCATCTCAGGCTGACGGTGCGGCTGACCCCGAATGGCGGCCGCGACGCGATCGATGGATTGGACGGCGAGGGACAGCTGAAGGCGCGCGTCAGCGCCGTGCCGGAAGACGGCAAGGCGAATAAGGCGCTGATCGCCCTTCTCGCTAAATCTCTGCGCGTGCCGAAATCGGCCGTCGCCTTCATTTCCGGCGAAACATCGCGCAAAAAAATCCTCCGCATCGAAGGCGATACGGAGGATCTGATCGAAAAGCTGAAAGCCTTTACGAAAGCCTGAGCTTACTTTACCTTCTTGGCGCGCTCGACGGCTTCGAGAATGAGTTCGCCGGCTTCCTTCGAACCTTTCCAGCCGAAGATCTTCACCCACTTGCCAGGCTCCAGATCCTTGTAGTGCTCGAAGAAGTGCTCGATCTGCTTCAGCGTAATGTCGGGAAGATCGGTATATTCCTTCACCTTCTCGTAGCGCAGCGTCAGCTTCGGCGACGGAACGGCAATGATCTTCTCGTCCTTGCCGGAATTGTCTTCCATCATCAGAACGCCGATCGGGCGCACGTTGATGACACAGCCCGGAACCAGCGGACGGGTGCTGGCGATCAGCACGTCAATCGGGTCGCCGTCTTCCGACAGTGTGTGCGGCACGAAGCCGTAGTTACCCGGATAGGTCATCGGCGTGTACAAGAAGCGGTCGACGACGAGGGTGCCGGCGTCCTTGTCCATTTCGTACTTGATGGGATGGCCGCCGACCGGAACCTCAACGATAACGTTGACATCTTCCGGTGGGTTGTTGCCGATGGAAATGGCGTCGATGCGCATCAGTGTCCCCTAATATAGGATGGTTTCCGGCTGCCAGATAATCAGAATCTCTTCGCAACGCAACATGTCAGGCCGCATCTTCCGTCGTTTTGGCTAATAGAGTTCGCCACCAACAGCGAAGTTCGGGGATCACCAGGGCAATGACCGGCGAGGCCACAAACCGGTCGCATTGTCCGGATTAGTTGGGCTTTTCAGATCTCATATTGCAAGCAGATGGCCATGTATCTTTACGAAAGCGACGACTTTTTCGATCTCCTCACCGGCAGCTACCGCCGCATCACCGGCAAGGATCTCGTGCCGCCGGAACTGACCAGACAGGAAGGCATCCGCTGGCTCTACGAGGACGCGCCGTTCGGCCTGCTGGCGCATGACACCGCACCCGATCCGGTCTTCGTCTATGGCAACAGGAACGCGCAGCGACGCTTCGAATATAGCTGGGACGAACTGACCGCGCTGCCGTCGAGACTGTCCGCCGAAGCGCCGGAACGCGCCGCACGGGAGAACTTCCTGCGGCAGGTTGCCGAGAAGGGCTATGTCGACAATTACGAGGGGATCAGGATCAGCAAATCGGGCAAGCGCTTTCCGATCGCGAACGTGACGGTTTGGCAATTGATCGATGCCGACGGAGTGATCCGTGGCCAGGCAGCGAGGCTGCCATAAGCGGCAGTGCCGCTAGTTCCAGATGAAGCCGATCTTCTTCAGCTGCTTGTGGTCGAAGTTTTCCATGCCTT